>NZ_CP119804.1:2400000-2727951 GCF_029338375.1 Halorussus lipolyticus
CCGGACCGCGGTGTCGATGCTCTCGGCCTACGACGGCGACGACTCGTCGGCCGAACCCACCGACCGCGAGGTCAACCTCCGGAAGGGCCAGCGCATCACCGCGAAGATTCCGACCATTGTGTCAGCGTTCAAGCGCATCCGAAACGGGAACGACCCGGTTGAACCCCGCGAGGACCTCGGCCACGCCGAGAACTTCCTCTACATGCTCAACAACGAGGAGCCAGACGACGTGCTGGCCGAGACGTTCGACATGGCGTTGGTCCTCCACGCCGACCACGGCCTGAACGCCTCGACGTTCTCCTCGATGGTGACCTCCTCGACGCTCTCGGACCTCCACAGTGCGGTCACGAGCGCAGTCGGCACCCTCGCCGGACCGCTCCACGGCGGCGCGAACGCCAACGTGATGAAGATGCTGAAGGAACTGGACGAGAGCGGCAAGGACGCCAAGACGTGGGTTGACGACGCCTTGGACCGCGGCGAGCGCATCATGGGCTTCGGCCACCGCGTCTACAACGTCAAGGACCCCCGCGCCAAGATTCTCGGCGAGAAGAGCGAGGAACTCGGCGAGGCCGCGGGCGACACCAAGTGGTACGAGATGTCGGTCGAAATCGAGGAGTACATGCAGAACGAGAAGGGTCTGGCCCCCAACGTGGACTTCTACTCGGCCTCGACCTACTACCAGATGGGCATCCCCATCGACCTCTACACCCCCATCTTCGCCATGTCCCGCGTCGGTGGCTGGATTGGCCACGTCCTCGAACAGTACGACGACAACCGCCTGATTCGGCCTCGGGCCAAGTACACGGGGTCGAAGCAGGAGGACTGGGTGCCGATTAGCGAGCGGTAGAACCCCCGAAAACAACCTCTTTCCTTGGGAAAGGCAACGATAGGTTTCTTGGGTCGGTAGAGATTTTGTATAGACGAATTTTCGATAGCCGCGACTATATCGACTGCTGGAAATAAACTGGTGGTCCAAGAGAAGCGATAGCGTCGAGAGTGATAATTATCTATAAATTTTGCTTGCGTGTGTCGGAAATAGCGAAGGAATCGGCCGTCAGCTTTACGTCAGACATCTGCGTGTGCCATCCGTCAGACATTGAGGGCACCCCGACGCCCTCTTGCGTTTTTACTTTCACCCCATGCACGGTGGCTTTAAGTGCCTGCCGTGACACAAACCAAATGCGCGTCACACGCTTCGCGCCCACTTCCCCCTTTCCCCCCTGTTCCGAACCCGGTAGTCGTAAGTATTCGAGACGCAGTGACCGGGACTGCGTTTGAAAAAGCGTTAAAGAGACACCGCGGTTAGATTTCGGTATGATAGACCTCTCGGACGTTCTCGACGCGCGGGTGCGAGTCGAGGAGACCGCCCGGCGGACACCTCTCGATTACAGTCACACGTTCTCGGACATGACCGGCGCGGAGGTCCACCTGAAACTGGAGACCTTCCAGCGCACCGGGTCGTTCAAGATTCGGGGCGCGACCAACCGCATCAAGACGCTCTCGGACGACGAGAAATCTGCCGGCGTCGTCACGGCGAGTGCGGGCAACCACGCCCAAGGCGTCGCGCTGGCGGCGACGAAAAGCGGCGTGGACTCCAAAATCGTGATGCCCGAGAACGCGCCCATCTCGAAAATCAAGGCGACGCGGGACTACGGCGCGACGGTGGTCCTCCACGGCGACGACTACGACGAAGCGGCGGAGAAGGCCCACGAAATCGAGGACGAGGAGGGCCGAACCTACGTCCACGCCTTCGACGACGACATGGTGATGGCCGGGCAGGGCACCATCGGCCTCGAAATCATGGAGGACTTGCCGGAACTCGACACCGTGGTCGTCCCCATCGGCGGGGGCGGTCTCATCGCGGGCATCGCAACCGCAGTCAAAGAACAGAACCCCGACGCCCGAGTCATCGGCGTGCAGGCTGAAGGGGCCTCCAGCGCGGCGACTTCGCTCGACAAGGGCGAGGTCCACACCCTCGACTCGGTGGACACTATCGCGGACGGCATCGCCACCCGGAGCATCGGCGAGCAGACGTTTGAGGTCATCCGAGAGCGCGTGGACGAAATCGTCACCGTCTCGGACTCGGAAATCGCCGTCGCGCTGACGCTCCTGCTCGAACGCGCCAAGACGCTGGTGGAGGGTGCCGGTGCAGTCGCGCTCGCCGCCCTGCTGTCGGACGCCTTCGACTACGAGGACGACGAGGTAATCGTGCCGGCCCTCTGCGGGGGCAACATCGACATGAACACCCTCACGACCGTCGTGATGCGCGGACTGGTCGAGACCGGCCGGTACGTCAAGATTCGGACCGTCCTCAAGGACCGGCCCGGCGCGCTGGACGACCTGCTGGACGTGATTTCGGCCCAGCAGGCCAACATCTACGGCATCCAGCACGACCGGACCTCGCGCGACATCGCCATGAACGCCGCGGAAGTCGAGTTGGACCTCGAAACTCGGGGACAGGACCACGTGGAGGAACTCCTCTCTGCGCTCCGCGATGAGGGCTTCGACGTGGAAGTGCTTGGGTAAAACAGCTGAGACGGCTAAATCGTCCTCCCCCACAGCTCGGGAGAACTGCCGGTCTCGGGTGCGTCCGACGAATCAACTGACAGGGCGCGCTCGGTGAATCAACCAACTCCCTCGGCGGACTGAAAGGGCGACCGCCGGAAGACAACCCGCGTCTTCCGAAATCACGTTCGCTTCGCTCGCGGTTCCACCGCTCGCCAGTCACAGCGCGGAGCGCCGCCACCCCTCACGTGACCGCGAACCGCGCGAGGGCTTTCGATACCGACGTTTCTCTACGAAATTGTACGACACTCTACTCAAGAACGACTCCCCTCAGTCGGTCCCGCCTACGTTTAAGTGCCATAGCGCGAATGATACGAATATGAAGCGAATTATCAGCACGCAGGATGCGCCGGAAGCGGTCGGCGCGTACAGTCAGGCGACGACCAACGGCGACATGGTGTTCACCGCGGGCCAGATTCCGATGACCCCCGACGGGGACCTGCTGGACGACGAGGAGATTGCGGTCCAGACGCGCCAGAGCCTCGAAAACGTCAAGGCCATCCTCGAAGAGGAGGGCCTGACGATGCAGAACGTCCTGAAAGTCACCGTCTTCCTCGACGACATCGAGGACTTCGACGAGATGAACGAGGCCTACAAGGAGTACTTCCAAGACAACCCGCCGGCCCGGAGCGCCGTCGAGGCGGGCAACCTCCCGAAGGGCGTCGGCGTCGAAATCGAGGCCATCGCCACCAGCGAGTAGCGTGGCGCTGGAGGTGACGGTGCGTCCTCGGGTGAAGGCGAGTCTCCTCTGGGGACTGGTCGGCCTGTTCGCGTTTCTGGTCGCGCTTCAGGGGTACGAACTCGCCACGGGGTATCGCTACCCGGTCGGGGTCAAGTTCGGTACGGCGCTGGCCGTGGGCCTCGGCGCGTCCGGATTGGCGTATCTGGCCGAGGGCCGACTGGTCAGGTAGCGTGCGCCCGAAGAACAACTAATTGTTTGTTTTAGGATTGCTTCGCAGTGGGAGAAATATAGCAAGTTGTCTTTCGGCGAGGACGACGACAGCAGAGCCGCCGGACCGCGGCGTGGCTTCGACACGCCACCCGGCGCGAAAGAAAAAGGAAGGCTTTAAACGCACGACGGAACTACGTTCGCACGAGCCAGGATGGCCGAACGGTAAGGCGCACGCCTGGAAAGCGTGTTCCCTTACGGGATTCAGGGTTCAAATCCCTGTCCTGGCGTTTCTTCGATTGCTAACCGGAAAGCGCCGCGCTTCGGTATCTTGCTGTTTCTCTCGTCCGACCGTTATTTTCCCCTCGCCACGCGCGCTATGGTTTACACGAAGCCTCCAAGGCCGGAGTAATAGTATATAAATCCCGGTGTCGCCGAGGACCGGACCCACGCCCACCCTGTGCGAACGATTCCCAGAGAATCGCCCGCCATCGAGTTTCTAACCCGCGATTCACCACGGCGACGTGGGACGATACAGCATGTTACCACACCGCTTACAAGCAAACATTTATATAGAACCACAATCATATCTTGAGGTGTACTATGAGTCAGCGAGGACAGCGAATGCAAGGCCAGCCGATGATCGTAATGTCCGAGGAGTCCCAGCGCGTCAAGGACAAGGACGCCCAAGAACACAACATCAGCGCCGCCCGTGCGGTCGCTGATGCAGTTCGTTCGACGCTCGGACCCAAAGGGATGGACAAGATGCTCGTCGACTCGATGGGCGACGTGACCATCACGAACGACGGCGTGACCATCCTCAAGGAGATGGACATCGACAACCCGACGGCCGAGATGATTATCGAGGTCGCCGAAACGCAGGAAGACGAGGCCGGCGACGGCACCACCACGGCCGTCGCGGTCACGGGCGAACTCCTCAAGAACGCAGAAGACCTCCTCGAGCAGGACATCCACCCGACTGCCATCATCAAAGGCTTCCACCTCGCCAGCGAGAAGGCCCGCGAGGAGATCGACAACGTCGCCGAGGACATCGACACCGACGACGAGGAACTCCTCCGCAAGGTCGCCGAGACCTCCATGACCGGCAAGGGCGCGGAACTCAACAAGGAAGCCCTCAGCGAAATCATCGTCAACGCGGTCCAGCAGGTCACTGTCGAGGGTACGGTCGACCTCGAATACGTCAAGACCGAGACCCAGACCGGTCGCGCCGCGGGCGAGTCCGAACTCCTCAAGGGCGCGGTCATCAGCAAGGACCCCGTCCACGACAACATGCCCAAGAGCGCCGAGGACGCCGACATCCTCCTGCTCAACGAGGCCGTCGAAATCGAGGAGACCGACGTTGACACCAGCGTCAACATCGAGGACCCCGACCAGCTTCAGAACTTCCTCGACCAAGAGGAGCAACAGCTCCGCGAGAAGGTCGACAAAATCGTCGAGACCGGCGCTGACGTGGTGTTCTGCCAGAAGGGCATCGACGACATGGCCCAGCACTACCTCGCCAAGGAAGGCATCCTCGCTGTCCGCCGCGTCAAGAAGTCCGACATCGGCTTCCTCAAGGAAGTCCTCGGCGCGAGCGTCGTCTCGGACCTCGACAGCGCCTCGGCCGACGACCTCGGCACGGGCGACGTGACCCGAGACGAGGGCGACGAACTGTTCTACGTCGAAGGCGAGGACAGTCACGGCGTCACCCTCCTCCTGCGCGGTTCGACCGACCACGTGGTTGACGAACTCGAACGTGGCGTCACCGACGCCCTCGACGTCGTGGCCCAGACCGTCTCGGACGGCCGCGTCGTCTCCGGCGGCGGTGCCATCGAGGTCGAAGTCGCCAGTCGCCTCCGCGACTACGCCGACTCCGTCTCCGGCCGCGAACAGCTGGCCGTCGAGGCGTTCGCTGACTCGCTCGAACTCGTCCCGCGCGTCCTCGCCGAGAACGCGGGTCTGGACTCCATCGACACCCTCGTTGACCTGCGCTCGGCCCACGAGAACGGCGACGAGCGCGCTGGCCTGAACGTCCACAGCGGCGAAGTCGAGGACACCCTCGACGCGGGCGTCGTGGAACCTGCCCACGCCAAGGAGCAGGCCGTCTCCAGTGCCACCGAGGCCGCGAACCTCGTGCTCAAAATCGACGACATCATCTCCGCCGGTGACCTGTCCACCGACAAGGGCGACGACGAGGCAGGCGGCCCCGGCGGCGGCATGGGCGGCATGGGCGGTATGGGTGGCATGGGCGGCGCAATGTGAGATAGGCCCTAAGCCTCTCTCCGCCGTTCCACCGACCGGCGAACCGAACGCCGCCGCACCGACCGACCTCTGCGTCGAATCGCGTGCTGTCGTCTGACACCACGAATCCGCTTTTTCCGAGTTCCTGCTTCTTGCCTTCGAGTCGCCGACCGATTGGTCAACTGACGGGCGAACGTTGCTCGATTCGCGGGTTTTAGATAGTTTATAGTGTCCGCGGGGACCACCAGCCACGTATGGACACGCTCCTGCTGAATCAGGACGCCGTAGACGAGAACACGCAGATGCCGGACGTAATCCGAGCAGTCGAGGACGCCTTCGCGGCCTACGCCCGAGGAGACGCCCAGATGCCAGCCAAGTCCTACATCGACCTGCCCCAGTACAACGGGGACTTCCGGTCGATGCCGGCCTACCTCGAAGCCGACGACTGGGACGCCGCCGGAATCAAGTGGGTCAACGTCCACCCCGACAACCCCGAGAACTTCGACCTGCCGACCGTGATGGGTACGATGGTCTACTCGAACCCCGAGACCGCCTTCCCGCTGGCCATCATGGACGGGACCGAACTCACGATGAAGCGGACCGGCGCGGCCGCCGCCGTCGCCACCGACTACCTCGCAGTCGACGACGCGACGACGATGGGAATCATCGGCGCTGGCGTCCAATCGTACACCCAACTCGAAGCCATCTCGGAGGTCCGACCCATCTCTGAGGTCGTCGTCAGCGACTTGGACGAGGAGCGCGTCGCCGACTTCATCGAGTACTTCGAGGACGACTTCGAGGTGCGCGCTGGTTCCATCGAGGAGGCCGCCCAGTGTGACGTGCTTTCGACGGTCACGCCGGTCGAGGACCCCATCGTCACCCGCGAGGCCATCGGCGAACACACCCACGTCAACGCGATGGGCGCTGACGCCGAGGGCAAGCACGAACTCGCCGACGAGATTCTGCTGGACGCCAAACTGGTCATCGACGACCACGCCCAGACCACCCACTCGGGCGAAATCAACGTCCCGTACCACGAGGGCGTCCTGACCGACGACGACATCTACGGCGAAGTCGGCGACATCGTGGTCGCCGACTTAGAGGGCCGCACCGACGAGGACGGCATCACCGTCTTCGACAGCACGGGTCTCGCCATTCAGGACGTTGCCGCCGCCCACGTCGTCTACGAACACGCCGACGAGAACGACAACGGCTACCCCTTCGACCTCATCGGCACCGGCACCCAGTAGTCCGACCGTCGCAGGTATCGTGAGAGCGGGTACTGTCAGCGCCGCCGCGCCCAGTCGCGGCGTGCATCAGCAATATTTACCAATATTAAATATATGTATATATTTCTTTTATCAGGACGAGTGATTGTTTGACGAGGGTTCGTATTTGTCCGAGACGCCAGCGCGCTACCGAGACCCGCCGCCCGGCAACTCCTCGGTTGGCGCTTTCCGGGCGAAGTAGCCCGTGATTTTCGAGATGACCCAGACGACCACGATGAACGGCAAGAACGGAATCAGCAGGATGACCAGTCCGAGAAAGTACGCGATGCCGATGGTCGTCATCTCGGCGTCGGGCCGACCGCGGTAGGCCGGCGTCACCGACCGCACGACCTTCTTCGCCGGTTCGGGCACCACGCTGTCGTCTCCGTCGTCGGAATCCCCACTCATGCACAGACGTATCGACGGCCGGAGAGATAAGCGTTTGTGGCGGCGACGGCTACCGACCTACTCCAGATGAATCGCCGGGCGGAAGGGCACCGCGTTCCCGGCCTTGTCGGCGGGGTCGTAGGCGTCCTCGCCCTCGGTGTAGATTTCGACCTCGGCGTCGAACTCGCGTTCGAAGAAGGCCCGAGCGTTGTCGTAGACCGACTGCTCGCGGTCGCTCACGTCGGCCATGACCTCAACCTCGTCGTCGGGGCGCTCGCGGACGAACTCGACCAGTTCCTGCACGAGGTCGTTGACCTCGTTGCCGCGCTCGCGGAGTCCCTCGTGTTGCATGACCTTGCCCATGACCGCGCCCACGTCGGGACCGGACTCGACCACTTCTTCCAGCACGGTGCGCTTCCAGTCGCCAGCGACGTAGACCCGGATGGTGTCGGGATTCGTGTCGGTCACGTCCACGATGTCGCGCACGTCCTCGGTCAGGTCCTCGACCAGCGTCTCCTCGAACTCGACGCGGTCGTACTCGAACTCGGGGTCCGGTTCGGGCCACTCGGCCTCGGCGATGGCGTCGCCGGTCAACTGCTCGTGGAGTTCGGTCGCCATGAACGGGACGAAGGGAGCCAGCAGGCGCAGGCGAGTCCGCAGGACCTCTCGGAGGGTCCACTTCGCACCGGGGCGGTCCAAGTCGGCGCGCTTGCGGTACCACTTCAGGTGTTCGTCGAAGCGGTAGAACGCGGACTGACTCGCCGAGCGCGTCTCGAAGTTCTCCATCGCGTCGGTCACGTCGCGGACCGTATCCTGTAGCTTCGACAGGAGCCAGTTGTCGATGTGCTTGAGTTCCTTCTCTCCCTCGTCGCCCTCGATGATTTCTTGGGCGCGAGTCCAGAACCGACCCAGTTGGTCCTGCGTACTCTCGACCTGTTCGGCCCGCCAGTCGTAGTCCTGCCACGGTTCCGCGGAGTTCAGCAGGAAGAACCGAACCGTGTCGGACCCGTACTCCTCGATGGCCTCGCTCGGTAGGACGACGTGACCCTTCGAGGAGGACATCTTTTGTCCCTCCAGCAGGCCCATACCCATCACGGTGATACCTTGGGGCCACTTGGGTTCCTCGAACAGCTCTGCGTGGTGGTAGAGGAAGAACGTCAGGTGGTTGCTGATGAGGTCGTTGCCCGAACACCGGTAGTCAACCGGGTACCAGTAGTCCCACTCCTCGCGCAGTTCCAGCGCGGTTTCGTCGGGATTTTCGACCTCCTCGGGACCGAAAAAGAGGGTGTCGAAGAAGTGGCGGTCCATCTCCTCGGGGGGCACGTCTTCGAGGCGGTGGGCGATGGTGTAGTAGGACATGTAGATGGTGGAGTCCGACAGGGGTTCGATGACGAACTCCTCGTCCCACGGCAGGCGGGTGCCAAGCCCGTAGTTCCGGATGGCGGGCCACTCGTTCAACCAGTCGATGGTGTGGTCGTACTGCTCGCGGGTGTTCTCCGGGATGGCGTCGAGTTGTTCGACCGCGCGCTTGGTCTTGGCCTTCCAGTCTTGGTCGTTGTAGCGCAGGAACCACGTTTCCTGCTTGGCGACCTCTACGTCGCCGCCGCACCGACAGATGACCTCCTCGCTGAACTCCTGCATCGAGTCGAACGACCCGCGGGACTCGAAGTCGGCCTTGAGTTCGTCGCGCACGTCCTCGACGACTTCGCCCGCGTAGTCGCCGTACATCTCCTTGAGACGCCCGCCGTGGAACTCGCGGTTGTAGACCTCTTGGGTGGCGTCCTCCAGCGCGGGGTCGTCCGACGAGTCGATGCCGTGTTCTTCGACCGCATCCTTTGCGGGGAACTCGCCGTACTCCTCGACGTCGATGATGGCCTTGGGTTCGATGGCTTCGACTTCGGCGGGGTCGATGCCGTACTCCTCCATCCGAGCGTCGTCCTGCTTCGCTTCCTGCAGAGCCATCCAGTCGTCGGGGCTGTGGGCCGGGACGGACATCACGACGCCAGTGGCGTTGTCGGCGTCCACGAAGTCGGCGGGCAGGACCAGCACGTCGTCGCCCGTGACGGGATTGGTGACGCGCTCGCCGACTAACTCCTCGCCGGCGAAGTGGTCGTGGACCTCGATGTCGCGCTCTTGGAGTCGGAACTTCTCGGCGGCAGACTCCGAGACGAACCAGCGTTCGCCCTCCACGGTGGCCTCGACGTAATCGGCGTCGGGGTCGATGTAGGCGTTGGTGACACCGTAGACGGTTTCGGGGCGCAGGGTCGCCATCGGGACCGTGACAGTCGCTCGCGGTTCGTCACCGCTCGCGTCCGAGGCGCTTCGCGCCTCGCTATCCCAACCGAATTTGACCAGCGTGTACTCTTGGAACTCGGCTTCTTCACCCTCCAGCAGGTCGTGGGTCGTGACCGGGTTCTTCTCCTCGGTGCAGTACTTGACCGGGTGCAGGCCCTTCTCCAGCAGGCCGCGGTCTTTGAGGGTCTGGTACTGCCACGTGATGAACTTCGAGTAGCGGTCGTCGTTGGTGGTGAACTCGCGCCGCCAGTCGATGGACAGCCCCAACGACTTCATGTTCTTCTTGTAGTGTTCCTCGATGAAGTAGCGGGCGAAGCCCATGGGTGTTTCGAGGTCCGACAGGGTGTCCTCGGGGACCTCGTAAGTGTCTTTCAGGACGGAAAGTTGGTCCTCCTCGCCCTTCTTCAGGCGCTCGACCGCGCCGATGATGGGGGTGCCCGTGACGTGCCACGCGATGGGGAACAGCACGTTGTCGCCCTGTAGGCGTCGGTATCGGGCGTACACGTCCGGTACCGTGTAGGTCCGGGCGTGGCCGATGTGCATCCCGCCGCTGGGGTAGGGATAGGGGACCGTGATGAAGGTGGCCTCCTCGTCTTCGGGGTCCACCTCGTACCGGCCCTCCTGTGCCCAGCGGTCCTGCCACTTCGTCTCGATTTCCCGCGGGTCGTAGCTCATACCCTACGGTAGTGAACTCCCGACTAAAAGAACTGCCATACCTGACTGACGGGGCTGTTCGAAAGCGGCAAAAATTGCGACAGACAGTCACTACCACGACAGGTTCGATACAGGTTAAATTCACGTCCGATTCACGCCCGGTTCAAAAAACGACTGCGAAGCACGCACTAGCCGATAAAATACGATGGTTCCCGGACTACGCGACCGCTCGCTCGTCCTGTAGGCTCACTTCCGGCGACATCTCGCGGGAGTGCGAGAAGAGGTTGAACACCGGCGAGCGGGCCACGCCCTCGCGGAGCGTCTCGGCGTCCTCGTCGGTGAGGCCCGGACCACTTACTGCGATGTCGATGCTGATGTCGTCGTACACGTCACCGGCCTCACCGGTCTCCTCGATGCCGAAGAACGCCCGCGGGTCGAAGGTCGCGTTAACGTCGGTTTCGAGGCCGTCGAGTTCGATTTCGTTCTCCATGGCGACCAGTCCGAGGGTCGCGTTGATGCACCCGGTGAGCGCCGCCAGCGCGACCTCGATGGGTTCCGGTCGGTCCGCGGGGTCCACGAATCCCGCGTCGGCCTCGACTCGCTTGAACGCGCCGAGTTGGAGGCTGTAATCGCGGGTCTCGCTGTGTATCTCGTCGCCGCCGTACGTGTAGTCTCCGAGTTTCGCCAGCGAGTGCATCGCGCGCCCCTCGGCGATGCCGCGCGCGCCGAGGCCGAGCATCACGTCGTTCGGGTTCTTCGTCGCGTCCTCAATGAACGCGCCGTACTGTTCTAGGTCTACGCCGTGCTGTATGGTCTCTGGAGCCATGAGCGAAGATACGCCGAACTAGTTCTTAATGATTTTTCATTATGTTCTAGGAGGTGTCCCGCTAACCGTCTCTCCTCGCGCGTGAGTAACTTGATACCACGACGAACGGCCCGCGCCCGGCAGTCAATCGGCGACCGACAGGCCGCCGACTGGTTCGGGACGGAGTACATCTGGAAAAAGTACAAATAATTATATATGTAATGGAAATAACTATATTGTTCAAAGAAAGGTCTCTATCTGTCCGTCGAAGAACCGGCTTCCAGTCGAAACGTTGAGGTGCGGCCCGCGAGTTCGCCAGCTCGTGGGCGAGTTCGCCGAGGAGGTCCGGGACCGACTCCGCAATGTCCTCGCCGAGCGACGGCCCCTCCTCGACTGGCAGACGGAGTACCGCATCCGGCGGACGCCCGTGGATGTCGTCGGCACCGGTCAAAACCGCTTCGTCGCGGTCGAGTTGGAGTGGCGGCGTGCCGACCCGGCGAACAACACCGCGAAACTGTTCTACTACGCCGACGAGGACGAGATGGACGGCTACGACGAGGTGGTCGTCTGCCAGCTTTTCTCGGGTTACTACGACCTCGAATCGGGCGGGGTCTCCTCGAAGCGGGAAGTCGCGGAGTTCGTCGGCCGGACGGCGGCCGAGTCGGTCGAGCGCGTCGAGTTTCACCCGCTCGGGCTTCCCATCGACCCGCCGAAGCGCGGCGGGGAGCGCCCCGAGGACTGGCGAGCGCGGACCGACGAGGCGGCAGACGAAATCGCGTCGCTACTGTGACCTCGTGGGTGACGTTGCGAGGAGTCACTCCCGCAGGTCGGGGCGTGTCGGCCCGAGAAAAAATCGTAGACCGAGGCCGTAGACCAGTCCGTAGGACAGTGCGAGCGTCAGGGCGTAGGCCACGCCGAATCCCGCGAGCGGAACCCCGAGTTCGACGCCGAGGAGGTCCAACGCTCCCGGCACGCCGAACGGGAGGACGAACCCGAGGACCAGCATCGTGAGGACCACCTCGATTCGCTGGTCGTGCGCGTCGGGACTCGCTGTCGAGGCCCGCGCCCCGACCCGGAGATAGCCGACGGCGAACGCCGAGGCGACGAAGACGGCGAACGGTACCGAGAGGTCCAGCGAAATCGCGGTCCGTGTGAGATGGAAATACCAGACTGCGAGCAGAAAGCCGAGCAGGAAGACGTACCCACCGGTTATCGCCCACTGAAGCCCGGCGACGACTTTGACCCGGAGCGGGGCCATATCCGAACCTCGGTGTGCCAGCGAAAAACGCTATCGGCGGCGAAAACGGGAGTTATTCCAAGCCCACCAAGCCCTCGTCCAGCATGTCGCCCAGCACGTCGCGGGCGTGGCCGTCGGGGTTGACGCCCTCGTAGACCGCCTTAATCTCGCCGTCCGCGAGGACGAAGGTGGTGCGCTCGGCCGCACCACGGGAGGTGTCTACGTCGAAAGCATCGGCGATGTCGCCCTCGGGGTCGGCCAGCAGGTCGAACCGGAGTTCGTACTTCTCGGCGAACTCCTCGTGGCTCTCTACGTCGTCGGTCGAAACCCCGAACACCGAGACGCCCGCGTCGCGGTAGCTCTCCAGTTCCGCGTCGAACTGCTCGGCCTCGGTGGTACAACCGGGGGTGTCGTCCCGCGGGTAAAAATAGAGGACCGTCGGCTCCGAAAAGTCGAGTTCGATGGTCTCTCCGCGCTGGTTCGTGGCCTCGATTTCGGGTGCGTCCGCGCCGGTTTCGAGCGTCATGCCCGCAAATTGCGGGCGGGCCGGCAAGGCGTTTGCGCTTAACTGATGTCGATTTGACGCGAATCCTCGTCGCCCGCGCTCACCTTCGGCAGGGTCACGGTGAGGACGCCGTTTTGGAACCGGGCGGAGACGCCCTCGTCGTCCACGTCCTCGGGCAAGTCAATCGAGCGACTCACCGACTGGTGGCGGCGCTCCTTTCGCAGGTACCGACCTTCCTCGCTCTCGTCGCCCTCCTCGCTGGCCTGCTCGCGCTCGGCGTCGATTCGGAGTTGGTCGCCCCGGAGCGTCACGTCGATGTCGTCCTTTTCGTACCCCGGCAAGTCGGCGGTCACGACGAACTCGTCGTCTCGCTCGGCCACGTCTACCGACGTCCCGCCGCGCTGGCCGGCTAACTCGCTCAGGTCCGAGCCACCCATCGACTCCTCGAACTGGCGGCTCATGCGGTTCATCATCTCCTCTATCTCCTCGAACGGATTTCTGCGTCCTGCCATTGTTCCCCACCGGGCGTTCGGTCGCCCAGAGGGATTGAGACGCCATCGGTCTTAAACGTTCAGTCGGGTCAGTAGACGACGTGTTCGGTGTCGTAGGACCCCAGTCGGCGGACCCACCCGTTCTCGGCGATTCGCTCCAACTCGGCGACCGCTTCCTGCGCGCGGTCCTCGTAGAGGCCCGCCGAGAAGTCGATGTGGAAGACGTAATCCCCGAGTCGCTCGCCGCTCGGCCGGGACTCGACGCGGGTGAGGTTGATGTCCCGGTCGGCGAAGGGTTCCAGCAGTTCCAACAGCAGTCCGGGGTAGTTGGCGTTGGGGTAGACCACGAGCGAGGACTTGCCGCCCGCGTCGGAGCGCTCGTCTGCGGGCGCGATGACCAGAAACCGGGTCGCGTTCGAGGTCCGGTCTTGAATCTCCTCGGCGACGACGTGGAGGCCCCCGACCTCCTCGGCGTTGGCGGGGTGGCCGATGGCGGCCACGTCGGGGTTCTCGCGGGCGTACTCTACCCCTCGGGCGGTGCTGGCGACCGCTTCGAGGTCAGCGTCGGGGTACTCGGCTTCGAGGAAGTCCCGACACTGGGCCAACGCTTGGGAGTGGCTGGCGACGACCGAGAAGTCGGGCGACTGGGCCAGCAGGGCGTGCTGGATTGGCGTGACGATTTCTTGGACCGCAGAGACCTCGCGGTCCGACAGCGCGTCGAGGGTCTCGGTGACGCTCCCCTCGATGCTGTTCTCGATGGGGACGACTCCTCGGTCGAAGTCGTCGTCCGCGACGGCCTCCACGATGGCCGTCACGGACTCACGGAATTCCACGTCGTCCGCGACTGCGCTGGCGGCCCGATGGGAGTAGGTTCCCGCGGGACCGAGCGTGACTGCGTGCATACGCCGATTGTTTCGCGGTTGACGACAAAAGCCCGTCGGGTGTGACAGATTTTCGCGTGAAACGAGCAGAGAAATATTCTCGATAGCTATAGAATTGTTTAGATGGTTCTAGCACTGTTTTCGTTGTCTGTGTCGAGGAGTATCTCGCTGTGGAAAGCGGTCGGCGCGCGAGAAACGCGCGAGGGACGAACGACCGCGCTCCGCGCGGGAGTGAGGAGGTTGGGGAGGCGCGAGGTCCGCGGTAGCGGTGCGGTTGCGGTAGACGGCGTTGCTCACGCCTGAAGCTAGCTCCCTGTTCTGCGTCTCCTGAATTGTAGTACGGACTCGTAGTTCATCCGGAAAATCGCTCACCCCTCGAAAATCGAATCAGAGCCACAAACGTCGTTTCACTCGCCGTCCGGTCCCAGTTCCGTCTCGCTCAGCGGCACCGCCGTTAGGCCGCCCTTGTCGGCCCCGGTGAAGTAGTACAGCACGACGCCGGCCTCGGTGTCCACCCACCGGTAGATGGTGTTCTTCGCGGTGTGGTTCGGTTCGTCCACCTCGATGTTCTCGACGACTTCCCACCCGTGTTCGTTCGCGGGTGGCTCCTCGGACCCGGACAATCCCATGTCTCGGGGAGACCACTACCGTCTGATAAATCTGTCCAGTCGCGGACGCGAAATCGAACGGGTGAAAGGTCGCTCCTCGGAGGGGTGGGACGTTACTCCTCGCTCAACCGGAAGGTCCGCTGTCGGATGTACCCGCAACTCGGACAGAGGTGGCGGTACTGAATCCTGTCGCCGCCGGTTTCGGCGAGCCACTTCCCGTCGGCGTCGTCGTACCCGCACTTCGGGCACACGAGGTCCTCGTCCTCGAAGCGCGACCGAAGTCGCTCGAATGGGGACAGACCGCCGTTTCTGGAACTGGCCATATCGTGTTGTTCGTTAGCAAAGGACATAATAGTTCGCTAGGTTCAGCGAACAGAGAGACCGCCGCGTTCGACATCCGACCGCCACGAAATAGTCACACCCGACGCTATCAGCTATAACTCGTGTCTTTTTTGAAGAGAGGGAAAATACCAAACAGCGGCGGTGTTGGAGCACCGCCGGAGACTGTGATGATTTGGGAATCTGCAATCGGAATCTGTCTCGTCTGTCTGGCAGTAGCCCTGCTACGCATTGCTAGTTCGGATTAGTCTCATTTCAACCTAACGGTGAAATTAGGACGAATCCTCAAGGCCGAGCTGTCGGCAGACCGGCCCGCCGACGACGAGGAGTAACGTCGGCGGACACGACGAATCGGTATTTCTTTTCTGGATTTCCTCGGTCGCGGGTGCGCAGTCGAGCGTTCGCTGGTGGAGGAACCAGAAAACAAGAGCGGAGAGCAGAAACCGAGCTACGTTACCGGTTCAGCGTGTGAATCGCGTGGCCCAGCGCGTTCTCGGCGGCCTCCATCACGGCCTCGCTAAGGGTCGGGTGGGTGTGAATCGTCGCGGCCACGTCCTCCAGCGTCGCGCCCATCTCGATGGCCAGTCCGAGTTCGGCGATTAGCTCAGAGGCCTCCGGCCCGACGATTTGGGCACCCAGCAGGAACCCGCTCGGTTCGTCGGCCACGATGCGGACGAAGCCGTCGGCGTGGCCCGTGGTGAGCGCGCGGCCCGAGGCGTTGAACGGGAACTTGCCGACGACAGGCTCGAAACCGTCCTCTTTGGCTTCCTCCTCGGTCATGCCGACCGTGCCGATTTCGGGGTCGGTGAACACCGCCGCGGGGACGGCCTGATAGTCCAGCGCCGAGGGTTCGCCAGCGATGACCTCCGCGGCGACCTGCCCCTCCTTGCTGGCCTTGTGCGCGAGCATCGGCTCGCCCGCCACGTCGCCGATGGCGTAGATGTGGTCCTTGTTGGTTCGCGCTCGGTCGTCCGTCGGGATGAAACCGTTCTCGTCGGTCTCGATGCCGGCGTTTTCGAGTTCGAGGGTGTCGGTGACCGGCGAACGTCCGACCGCGACCAGCACCTTCTCCGCGCCGAACTCCGAGACGTTCTCGTCTTCGTCCTCGGTCTTGACGGTGATGCCGTCGCCGGACTCCTCCCAACCGCTGGCGGCCTCGCCGAAGTAGAAGTCGATGCCCAACTCGTCGGCCTTCTTCTTGACCGGTCGCGCGAGGTCGTCCTCGTAGGCCGGCAGGATGGAATCGAGCATCTCGACCACGGTCACGTCGGTGCCCAGTTTGGCGAAGACGCCCGCGAGTTCCATGCCGATGTAGCCCGCGCCGACGATGACGAGGCTCTCGGGCACTTCGTCCAGCGCGAGGGCCTGTCGGGAGTCCAGCACGGGGTCGTCGCCGAAGTCGAAGCCCGGCACCTGAATCGGGCGACTTCCAGTCGAAACGATGGCGTGTTCGAACTCGACGGTCTCAGCGCCCTGCCCTTCGCCGCCGTGGACGATTCGGGCCTTGTCCTCGCCGGCGAACTCCGCGCGGCCCTCCATGAGTTCGACGCCGTTGGCCTTGCAGAGCTTCTCGACGCCGCCGGTGAGTTGGTCAACCACGCCGTCCTTCCAATCGACCATCTCCGAGAGTTCGACCTCGGGGTCGGCGTAGATGCCCATCTCCTCGGCGTGACCGGCCTCGTGGGCGAGGTCCGACCCCGTAATCATCGCCTTCGAGGGGATACACCCGTAGTTCAGGCAGGTCCCGCCGTAGGCGTCTTTCTCCACGAGGGTCACGTCCAAATCGAGCTGTCCCGCGCGAATCGCGGCGACGTAACCGCCCGGTCCCGCGCCGATTACCAACACGTCCGTTCCCGTCGAGATGTCTCCGACGACCATATGTTTGGCAAGTCGGGCTTGGTGGTGAAAAATCAGGTGGATTTTGCGCCGAGTTTGGAATGCTAGCGTTTGACTCGGAAGGACGGGACTGACGACTACGCCACCCGTTCGACCTCGTACCCCTCCTCCCGAACCTTCTCCATAATCTTCTCGGCGTGGCCGCTACCGTTCGTCACGACCTGAAACACCAGATAGGCCTCGCTGACGCGCAGGTCGTCCATCGCGCGGTCGTGGCGGACTGTCCGGATGTTCGCGCCAGTGTCGGCGATGATGCCCGAGAGCGTCGTCATCTCGCCGGGTTGGTCCTCGATGCGGATGCGGAGGCGCATCAACTGACTGCGCTCGGTCAGCGCCTGCGTGAGGACGGTCTGAAGCATCGAGATGTCGATATTCCCGCCAGAGAGGACCGGCACGACCGTCTCGCCCGTCACGTCGAGGTCGTCGGAGAGGACCGCGGCCACCGACGAGGCCCCGGCCGCTTCGACCAACTGCTTGGCGCGTTCCAGAAGGAGGAGTTCCGCGCGAGCGATTTCGTCGTCCGAGACCGTAATTACCTCGTCTACGTGGTCCTCGATGAGGCCGAGGGTCAACTCCGAGATGCTCCCGGTGGCGATGCCGTCGGCGATGGTCTTGGGCGAGTCGATGGAGGCGGGGATGCCCTTGTCGAGGCTCTCGGGAACGGTCGCGGCCTCCTCGGCCTGCACGCCGACGACGCGGATTTCGGGGTCGAGTTCCGCCAGCGCGGCGCTGGTACCAGCGATGAGGCCGCCCCCGCCGATGGGGACGACCACGGTGTCTACCTCGGGCATCTCCTCGTGGATTTCGAGGCCGATGGTGCCCTGCCCCGCGACGATGGCCGGGTCGTCGTAGGCGTGGACGAACGCGGTGTCGTCGGCCTCGGTCAGCGACTGGGCGTACTCCATCGCTGACTGGAAGTCCTCGCCGCGGAGTTCCACGTCCGCGCCGTACCCCCGCGTGGCATCGACTTTGGCCTGCGGGGCGTTCTCGGGCATGACGATAGTGGAGTCGATGCCGGTCTCGGTCGCCGCCAGCGCCACGCCCTGCGCGTGGTTCCCGGCGCTCGCGGCGACGACGCGCTCGATGCCTCCTCGGTCGGCGACCTGCTGGAGTTTGTTGTACGCGCCGCGCGTCTTGAACGACCCGGTGCGCTGGAGGTGTTCCATCTTGAGGTGGACCTCCGCGCCGGTCATCTCGCTGAGTGACCTGCTTCGCTCGATTTCGGTCCGCTGGACCACCGACTCGTCGAACCGCTCGCGGGCGGCCGCCACGTCGCGCAGGGTGACTTCGGCCATATTTGCCAGTACGTGAGGAGGTGTATATCAGTTTCTCAGTGGCGGCGAGACCGCCGGGGTCGGAACCGAGACCTATCAGCGAGGAGCCAGTCCGACGCCCTCGGCCAGCAGTTCGTGGGAGCGAAGCGCCTGTTCGTGGTCACCGACGACGTGCTGAATCATCACCTCATCGACGCCAACGCGGTCGGCGAGTTGTTCCAGCAGACCCGCGAGGGTTTCCGGACTCCCGGAGATAGCTCGCGGCCACTCGCCGGGGTCGAGGGTGGCGGGCGTCGGGTCGGGGACGCCGCCGAGTTCGTCTATCGCCTCCTCGACCGACGGTCTGGGGCCGGTCTCGCCGCGTCGCAGTCGCTGGTAGGACGCCTCGGCGACCGCCCGGAGTCGAGCGGCCTCCTCGTCGGTCTCTGCGCAGACCGCGTTCACCGCGAGTATCGCCTCGGGGGCGTCGGTGCTACCGGCCAACTGCGACGACCGGAACTGCTCGCGGTACTCCTCGAAGGCCCGGTTGGCGAACTGGGGTCGGATGAACGCCGCGAAGCAGTAGCGCAGTCCGAGTTCGCCCGCGATAGCCGCGCTGGAGGGACTCGACCCGAGGAGCCACGGGACCGGCGGGGCCTCGCCCGAGCGCGGAATCGTCAGGTCGCCGTAGGGGTGGTCGTCAGGGTAGTCGTCGTAGAGGTGGTTCACGACGGCCTCTATCTTCTCGGCGTGGTCCTCGTCGGGGTTCTCGACGTGCCGTTCCGTCCCGAGGGCGCGGTCGACTGCCGGCGAACCGTTCGCACGCCCCAGTCCGGCGTCGATGCGACCGGGAGCGAGCGCGTCCAGCGCACCGAACTCCTCGGCGACTTTGAACGGACTGTAGTGGTTGAGCAGTACCGCCCCGGAGCCGATTCGGATGGAATCGGTCTCGGCGGCGAGGTGGCCGAGGAGTACCTCGGGAGTCGTGCCCGCGAGGGTGTCGGCCATGTCGTGGTGTTCGGCGACCCAGAACCGCGAGTAGCCGAGGCGTTCGGCCTGCTGGGCAGTCTCGACCGTGTTCCGGTAGGCGTCGGTCGCGGTGGCGTCGTCGGGGACCGGCGAGAGGTCGACGACAGAAAGGTCCATACCCGAGTTCAGGCACGGCGAAAAATAACGGTTTGGCTACCGGCGGTTCCGCGAACGCGACCCGAAGGAGTAGCGCGGTGCTACTCCAGCAGGAGGAGTTCGGGGTTCTCGACGTACTCGATGAACGTGTTGGCGAACGCCGCGGCGTCCGCGCCGTCAACGATGCGGTGGTCGATGGACAGCGAAATGGGCAGGGTGTGCTTGGCGACGACCTCGCCGTCCTCCACGACGGGGCGCTGTTTGAGTTCGCCGATGCCCAGAATGCCGACCTCGGGGTCGTTGAGGATGGGCGTGGCGTACTCGCCGCCGATGGCACCGAAGTTGGTGATGCTGAAGGTCGAACCCTGTAGCTCGTCGCGCGAGATGGACCGGTCGCGGGCCTTCTGGACGACTTCGTTGACCTCGCTGGAAATCTGGAGCAGGCCCTTGTGGTCCACGTCGTCAACGACCGGGACCATCAGTCCGGCGTCGGTCGCGGCCGCGACACCGATGTTGTAGTACTTCTTGCGGATGATTTCGCCGGCCTCCTCGTCAAGTTCGGCGTTCAGCTTGGGGTGCTGTTTGAGCGCCGCGACGACCGCCTTCATCACGAAGGGCATGTAGGTCAGACTGATGCCGCGGTCCTCGGCCTCGGGCTTGAGGCGCTCGCGGGTCTCCACGAGGTTATCCACGACCGCGGTGTCGTGGTGGGTGACGTGGGGCGCGGAGAACTTCGAGTTGACCATCGCGTCGCCGATGGTCTTGCGGACGCCCTTGTACTGGATGCGCTCGACGCGCTCGCCCTCGGGGGTGGCGGCGGCGTCGGCCTGTTGGGCGCGCTGTTGGGCCTCGGCGTACTCCATCACGGCCTCGCTGGTGACGAACGCCTGCCCGTCGCGCTGTTCGGTCGCGGGCACCTTATTCAGGTCCACGCCCTGCTCGTCGGCGATGCGCCGGGTCGCAGGTGCGGCCAGCGTCTGGTCTCGGTCGGCCGATTCGACGTTGGTGGGTGCGGGACCGCTGGTGCCGCCGCCGCCCGCGTTCGGGGACGGACCACTCGTGGCACCGCCGGACTGGGGCGAGGGGCCACCTGTGCTTCCGGAACTGTCCTCGGTTTCAGCGCCGGACTCGGCGGCCTGTCGCACGTCCTGCTCGGTCACGCGACCGCTCGGGCCGGAACCTTCGACGGTAGCGATGTCGACGCCGAGTTCGCGGGCGAGACGCCGGGCGCTCGGCGCGGCGAACACGCGACCCTCGCCGGTCGAGGCTTCTTCGGCGTCCGTCTCGTCGCCGGAGACCTCGGGTTCTTCGGCGGTCTCAGTCTGGGACTCGGTGGCCTCGTCGGACGCGGCCGATTCGGTCTCTGCGTCGTCGGCCTCGCCTTCGACGTTGAAGGTGATGATGACCGACCCGACCTTGACGACCTCACCCTCGTCGGGGATGATTTCTCGGACTGTCCCGTTGACCGGGGAAGGGACCTCCACGATTGCCTTGTCGGTCTCGACTTCGGCGACCGGCATGTCCTCGGAGACCGTATCGCCCTCCTCGACCAGCCAGCTCACGATTTCGCCTTCGCTGACGCCTTCTCCCACGTCGGGGAGTTTGAATTCTCGTACCATTGTTCAGAAGTTCACGGCGTCTCGGATGCCTTCCTTGATTCGGGCCGGTTCGGGCAGGTAGTAGTCTTCCAGCGCGTAGAGCGGGAATGGCGTGTCGAACCCGGTGATGCGCTCGACGGGGGCCTCCTGATAGAGGAGCGCCTCCTCTTGGATGAGCGACGAGATTTCCGCGCCGAGGCCGCCGGTCTTCGGGGCCTCGTGGACGACCGCCGCACGGCCAGTCTTCTTGAAGGATTCGATGATGGTCTCCTCGTCAAGCGGGGAGACAGTTCGGAGGTCCACGACCTCCACGTCGATTTCGCCCTCCAACTGCTCTGCGGCCTCGACGGTCGGTCGGGTCATCGCACCCCACGTGAACACCGAGATGTCGGCCCCTTCCTTGCGGACCGCGGCCTCGCCGATGGGGACTTCGTAGGATTCGGTCGGCACGTCGCCGCGGAAGGCCCGGTAGATAAGCTTCGGTTCGAGGAACATCACAGGGTCGGGGTCGCGGATGGCCGAAATCAGCAGGCCCTTCGTGTCGTAAGGCGTGCTGGGGATGACCACTTTGAGTCCGGGCTGATGGGCGAAGAACGCCTCGGTGGACTCGGAGTGGTGTTCCGGCGCTCGGATGCCGCCGCCGTAGGGCGCGCGGATGACCATCGGACACGTGAACCGGCCTCGGCTACGAGTTCGGAGTCGCGCCGCGTGGCTCACGATTTGGTCGAAACCGGGGTAGATGAAGCCCATAAACTGGATTTCCGGGATGGGCTTCAGGCCGTAGGCCGCCATGCCGACCGCGGTGCCGATGATGCCGGACTCGGCGAGGGGCGTGTCGATAACGCGGTCGTCGCCGAACTCCTCGTAGAGGCCTTCGGTCGCGCGGAACACGCCGCCGTTCTTGCCGACGTCCTCGCCCATGACGAGGACGTCGTCGTCCTGTTGCATTTCGGTGTACAGTCCGTCTCGAACCGCTTGGACCAGCGTGAGGTTCTCCGTCTCTTGCTCTTGTTCTGCTTGACTCATGTGTTAGTCCTCCAGAAGTGCCTCGTCGCCGTACTTGTCTCGAATCCGCTCGAACCAGTCGAGTTGTTCCTGCAGTCGCTTGGGCATGCCCTCGTAGACGTGGGCAAACATCTGCTCGGGGTCGGGTCGCTCGACTGCCTCCGCGGCGTCGATTGCGTCGGCGACCGACTCCTCTACGTCTTCTTCGATGGCTTCGACCTTCTCGTCGTCGAGGATGTCCTGATTGCGCAGGAATGCTTCCATGCGCGGAATCGGGTCCTTCTGCTTCCAGCGCTCGACCTCCTCGTCGTCGCGGTAGACCGAGGGGTCGTCGGCCGTGGTGTGGGCACCGAAGCGGTACTGGACCGCCTCGATGAGGGTCGGACGCAGGTCGTCCTCGGCGGGGTCCTTGGCCTTCTCCACGGCGTCCTTCGTGACCTTGTAGACCGCAAGGGGGTCCATACCGTCAACCTGCACGCCCTCGAAGCCGTAGGCTTGGGCCTTCTGGGCGATGGTCTCGGAGGCCGTCTGGCGCTCTCGCGGGACCGAGATGGCCCACTGGTTGTTGTTACAGAAGAAGACGGTCGGGGTATCGAAGACGCCCGCGAAGTTCAGGCCCTCGTGGAAGTCGCCCTCACTGGTGGCACCGTCGCCGAAGTAACAGAGGAAGGCTTTGTCCTCGCCCTTGAGTTGGGAGGCCCACGACGCACCGGTCGCGTGGGGAATCTGGGTGGCGATGGGCACCGCGACGGTGAAGATGTTGGCGTCGTCGGGGATGGCGTTGCCCTGCTCGTGACCCATCCAGTAGAGCAGAGTGCGCTTCAGCGAGAGTCCGCGAACGACCGCCGCGCCGTGTTCCCGGTAACTCGGGAACATCCAGTCGTCGTCGGCCAGCGCGTGGGCACTCGCAATCTGGGCACCCTCCTGTCCGGAGAGCGGGGGATAGGTGCCCATCCGGCCCTGTCGCTGAAGGCTGACCGCGCGCTCGTCGAAGCGGCGTGCGAGCTTCATCTCGCGGTACATGTCCACCATCTCCTCGTCGGAGATGTCGGGCACGTCCGCGCCCTCTACAACGTTACCGTCCTCGTCGAGGACCTGTACGCGGTCCTCGGGGTCTTGGTGTACGATGCTCACGGTCGAACCCATCCTGACATATCGAAAAGGTCTCCCGCAGGCGTTATAGGGTTTTCGTAACCAACTTTCCATAGGTACGATTCTGTTGGCACTTTCCCCCGGAAATACTCACTTCTCCCCGAAGTAACACGGTCTTTCTAAATTTTCCCCGGTAATAATAGACGTTCGTCCTACAGAACCCGATTTCTGGCCGGCGAGGTGAACGAACGGCAAGTATTACGGGAACCGCAGGCGCGGTTGTGAGAATTGCCGAGAGAGCGCCAGAGAATCGGCGGGAGAGCGGCGAAAATCCCAGACGCGAGAATTAGTCCGAGGCCGCCACGCCGTCTCTGGCCTCTCTGCGGGCCTGCTGGACCGTCTTGCCATCTCGAAGCACGGCGTCCACGAACAGTTCGCCCGCCTTGTAGGACGACCGGACCATCGCACCGCTGGCGCAGTAGAGGAAGCCCAGTTCCTCCTCGGCGACTTCGCGCCACGTCTCGAACTTCGAGGGGTGGACGTACGTCTCCACGTCGAGGTGCGTGCGCGAGGGTTGGAGGTACTGGCCGAGAGTCACGATGTCCACGTCGGCCTCGCGGAGGTCCGAGAGGGTCTGATAGACCTCGTGGTCGTACTCGCCGACGCCGAGCATGATGCTGGTCTTGGTGTAGATGTCGGACTCGCGCTCGACCTGTTCGAGGACCCCGAGGCTCTGCTCGTAGCCAGCGCGAGGGTCCCGGACGGGTTGCTGAAGGCGCTCGACAGTCTCGACGTTGTGGGCGATAACGTCGGGGTCGGCGTCGATTATCTTCTGGATGAGGTCCTCGTCGCCCCGGAAGTCGGGGATGAGAACCTCCACGAGGATGGAGGGGTCGCGTTCCTTGATTTCTCGGATGGTCTGGGCGAAGTGGGCCGCGCCCTGCCCTTCGAGGTCGTCGCGGTCCACCGAGGTCAGCACCACGTAGTCGAGGCCGATTTCGGCCACCGCGCTCGCCACGTTGGCGGGTTCGTCGGGGTCGAGGGGTTGCCCGCCGCCGGTGTCCACGTCGCAGAATCCGCAGTTGCGGGTACACTGGTCGCCCATCAGCATGAACGTCGCTGTCCCGCCCGAGTCGGAGTTGCGACCGCTCCAGCACTCGCCGAGGTTGGGACAGTTGGCCTCCTCGCAGACGGTGTTGAGGTCGTGGTCCCGCAGGGTCTGTTTGATGCCCGTGAACTCTTGGCCGGACGGCGGTTGCATCTTCAGCCAGTCGGGTTTCCGGCGGCGACTCATTGGGCGTGTGTTGGTTTGGGGTGGTGAAAAGGGTGGGGTATTCTCCTCTGCGGTGGGCGTTTGTGGAGTTTTGGGTTACGGGAGAGGTGGATTTTTTACGGGAGTGTTTGTGTTGGGTGGTATGAGTGAGAGCGTTCCGGAGGATAGGTGTGGGTACGTGAGTGATGAGGATTTGCCGGAGGATTTAGGTGGAATTTGCTGTTGGCGGCCTACTTGGGAGGATTCAAAAAAATGCATTTGGCACACAGAAACTTCTGAAAAACCACTAAATGGACTTCAGCGAGCCTGTATTGATGGATGGGGGAGGTTAGACGGAGCAGTATTTACAGATGTAGATCTAAGTAATCTCTGTCTAGAAAATTATTCTCTTGCCCATGCGGATATTTCTGAAGCTAATTTGAGTGATTGTGATTTTTATAATGTGTTATTCTGGAGAGTTGAAGCAGAGGATGTTATTATGCAAAGAGTGACTCTTGAAGAAGTAGAGATACGTAAATCAAACTTTGTGGGTGCTGATTTCCAAAACACAGATTGTGAGGAGGTTAATATTGGTCAGAGTGATTTCTCTAATTCTGAATTTTGGGATGCTACTGTTACAAATTCTCCTCTATCGGAAGTCGGATTTCCTAATTCAGAATTTATAGATTTGAATTTCTTCGATTCCCGGCTAAATAGCATAGATTTTATAAAGTCAGACTTACTTGATGTCTCATTCTTAGATTCTAGTTTTTGGGATGTTAGGTTCGATAAATCTAGGGTAGAAGAGATGAGGACGGAAGATTCATCTCTCCTACTTACAACTTTTAAGCAAGCAAATTTGAGTAGTGTAGATTTGTCTGATTCAAGCATTAACCGGGGCAATTTCGAGGAGACGGAAATGAAAGGGGTGGACATGTCAGGTTCAGACGTGAGTGGCGAGAATTTCGCAGACTCAAACATAATGGGTGGCAACTTTACAGACGCTAATGCTCGGGGTGCAATTTTTAAGGGTTCAAATCTTGAGGACGCTACATTTCTTCGAACAGAACTTCGAGATGCAGATTTATCGGATACTCGTCTTTACCAAACAATTTTTGCAGACACACGTATAAACAGCAAAACCACATTCGGTGGAAAGTGTCCGTATGAAAGACAAGAAGTTGATCTGGACCAGCGTAGAGCATACACTAGACACATATTAGGAAGTGATAGTTACGAAGATACCTCCCGATTCGAGGCCGCGGCGTGGGTCTACCGCCGTCTCCAAGACCTCCACGAGGAGAACGCCATGTCCGAAAAGGCCCGCGAGTACCACATCCGGAAAGAGGAGGCCAAGCGCCGCGAATACCGCGAAAACGGCGAGTGGTTCAAGTGGGGCGTCCACACCGCGAACTACCACCTGACGGAACACGGCGAAAACCTCTGGCAGGTTGCCAAGTGGTCGGGTATCACCATCGGCGCTGGCACGGTTCTCTATCCTCTCCTCGGCGGTATCGCAAACGCCGAGGGGACCCACAACCTCTGGTCGCTTTCGGACCCCGCTGTTTGGGACGTGCTACTGGTTTTCGGCCGAAGCCTCTACTTCAGCACGGTCACGTTCACCACCCTCGGCTACGGCGACTACCACCCGGTCGGTCCCACAGCGAAGGCGCTCGCCGGGGTGGAGTCGCTTGCCGGGGCGCTCCTCGTGGCGCTGTTCGTGTTCGTCCTCGGTCAGCGCGTCGCACGCTAAGCAATCTCTACAAATATTAAGCAATTGTTTTGATGTCTCTCACTCCGAGTTCACCGTGCGAAACCCGGCGGAACGAACCGAAACCCGAGTACGCTACCCTTCCTGCTACATAAGGCCGAAATAACAAAACGTCTCAAACTCCTACCCTAGTTTATGAACACCAACGTCTTCGACTGGGTTGCCATCCTCCTCACCGCCGCTGGCGCAGTTACGTGGGGCCTGCTGGGCGTCACCGGTCTCACGGGCGAACCGGTCAACGTCATCGAGGTCCTCCTCGAACCCATCTTCCGGCCCGGTCCGGCCCAGACCGTCGAGTACCTCATCTACGTCCTCGTCGGCGTCGCGGGCGTCTACCTGCTGTTCACCGGCTACAAGATGGGTCGGGCGAGTCGCCGCTCGACGCGAGAGCGCCGCAAGCGCGACGCGACGACCCGGACCGACACCACGACGGACTACGCGGATACCGACACCGAGAACACGAACACCGAGTCCTGAGCGTTGTAGATTAGGTTTCTGGGTGCCAGCTTTTCACGCGACCGGACCGTGAACAGGTGTACGCTGTGGACGAGGCCCGATTTCGGTGGATTCAGTCCTCGTCCTGCCCGTAGCCCTCGAACTTCTCGGCCACGTCGGCCATCTCGTCGGCGCTGAGTTCCACCGGGTCGCCGATGGCCTTGGCCTGACAGTAGATTTGGGCCGTGTACTCGACGTTGACGGCGGTTTCGAGCGCGGCGTCGGCGTCCTCGCCGGTCGCCAGCAGGCCGTGGTTGGCCAGCAGGCAGGCGCTCGCGTCGGCCTCCTCCATCGCCGAGACGGCGTTTTTGGCGAGTGCTTCCGTGCCGTAGGTGGCGTAGTCGGCGACCGGAACCGTCGTCCCGGCCAGCGCGAGCATGTAGTGGACCGGCGGAATCGGTTCGTGCAAAATCGCCAGCGTCGAGGACCACGGCGAGTGAGTGTGAACGATAGCACCCGGCTCGAACTCCCGATAGATGGCGGTGTGCATAGGCGTCTCGCTCGACGGGGCGGTCGGTCCGGCGACCTGCTCGCCGTCCAGCGATACCACCGGCACCTCGTCGGTGACGATACGGTCGTAGGCGACGCCTGTCGGCGTGACCGCGAAGTGGTCGTCCCTGCGGACGCTCAGGTTGCCTGTCCGACCGGGCGTGAGTTCTGCGAGGTCCGGCGCGCGAGTGGCGACGGCGCGGCGTTCCGCTCCGAGCATGGATACGTACCTATCGAGGAGGGGTAAGTATTTATTCCTCGGGGCCGCAAGAATGGTAAAGTCACTACCATTTCCCATGGCAGTTCGGACCTCGAAGCGGACGGGCACCGGAAATTTTATGTCGAATAGCAATATTTTATTACTCCTGATAAAGAGGAAAATATGGTAGATGTCTCGCGGGAACAGATTACCGACGGTTCGCTCGTTCGCTCTTTGCTTCTCCTCGCGGCCCCGCTAGTCGTTCAAAATCTCGTCCAAGCCGCCCAGCAAATCATCGACACCTTCTGGGTCGGGCAACTCGGCGGGGACGCGGTTGCGGCCGTCGGACTCAACTTTCCCGTCATCGCGCTCATCTACAGCGTCGTGGTGGTGGTGTTCACCGGGACGCAGGTCGTCGTCTCCCAGCGCGCCGGCGCGGACGACCTCGAAGGAGGACGCAAAGCGACCTTCCACGCGCTGACGCTCGCATTCGTCGTCGGCGTCGTCCTCGGCGCGATTTTCGTCACCGGGTCCGACACCATCGTCGATGTCGTGATTACGGGCAAAGGCGAGAGCGTGACGGCGCTGGCGGCGGCCTACCTCGGAACCTACATGTTCGGCCTCCCGACCTCGATGATGAGCGACGCGCTCGAAGGCGGGTTCGTCGGGTGGGGCGACTCGCGGGCCGCGATGTACATCAACGTCACCGCCGTCGTGGTCAACATCGTACTCGACCCCTTCCTCATCCTCGGGTGGGGTCCCTTCCCCGACTTGGGCGTCCGAGGAGCGGCGCTGGCGACCGCAATCGGCTACAGCATCGGGTTCCTCCTCGCGCTCGGGATGTTCCTGCGAGGCCGGGACGGGTTCGTCCTGACCCGCGAGGCCATCGGCTTCGACCCCTCGGAGTACCGCGAAATCCTCGACATCGGACTTCCGACCGGCGCACAGACCGTGGTCGCCCAGTCGGTCCGGGTCCTCATCGTCGCGCTCGTCTCGGCGGTCGGCGGGGCACCTGCACTCGCGGCCTACACCCTCGGCGCGCGCATCGCCAGTCTCGCGTTCATCCCGGCGCAGGGCCTGTCCGGGGCGGCCCAGAGCGTCATCGGCCAGAATCTCGGAGCGGGCAACCCCAACAGAGCGCGCCGGACCACGTGGGTCGGCGCGGCCATCGCGGCGGTCGGACTGACTCTCCTCGGCGTCGTCCAGTGGACCGTGCCCAGTCTGCTGGTCGAAGTGTTCGTCCCCGACATGACCGCCGAGGGGACGCGACTCGCGGTCAACTACCTTCAGATTCTCGTGCTGGGGTACTGGGGTCTCGGCGCGATGTACGTCTTCGACGCCGGATTCAACGGCGCGGGCCGGACCAAAGTTAGCATGGTCGCCGGTCTCCTGAAGTACTGGGCAGTCCGGTTCCCTATCGCGGCGGTCGGTGCGCTCTGGCTCGACTACGGCATCGATGCGGTCTTCTGGGCGGTCACGATTTCCAACGTCGTCGGGGCGGTCGGTGCCGGTTTCTACTACTACTACACCACCAACGACGGCATGCTGAAACGCGCCGCCGATAGCGCCGGGACGAGCGCGGACTAACAGCGCGAAGTTCGGCTATTCGACCCGCACGGTCCGCGAGGAGGTCACCGGAAGAAGGGGCAGTTCTGCGAACGTGACTTCCACGACGTACTGCATCTCGTCGTCGGTGCCGCCGAAGACGCCGACCGGAACGGTCTCCTCGCCGTCCAAGTAGGTGGTCGTCTCGGTCATCTCGACGCCGTTGACCGTCACGCGAATCCCGGCCTGCGCGCCTTGTCCGGTGTTCTCGACGGTGACTTCCTGCATGTCGTTCTCGCCCTTGGCGATGGCGTCGGGGAAGTCGCCCCACTCGATAGCCACGCGGGGGAGTTTCCGGGCGCTTTCGAGGACCGCCTCGGCGACGCCCGCGCTGAGGCCCGCCGAGACGAGGCCCTCCTCTCCGGCCTCGCGGACCCCGGCCGGGGTGGCGATATTCTCCTTGGCCAGTTTGCTCGCGCGGCCAGACCCCACGCCGTCGATGGCGGTGAGGCCCACCGCGTCGTCGCTGACGCCGTGTTCGATGCGGGCCTCGACGCGCCGGGCGAGGTTGGCGGCGTGCGGTCGGTCGAAGCGTTCGAGGAAGGCCCGGAGCGCGGACAGCAGGCGGAGCGCGTTCTGGGTGATGACCCACGCGTCGCTCCGGAGTTCGGCGGGGGTCGAACCGCTCATGGTCGAGCGCAGGATGGCCAGAATCTTTCGCGCGCCGGGTTCGAGGTCGTCGGCGGTGTGGCCGACCAGCACGGAATCGACGGCCTCGCGCTCGGATTGCCGGGCGCTCACGCTGTCGAACTCGGCGGCGTCGGCGACGGTTCGGAGGACGTCCTCGGCCTCGATTATCTCCCGGTCGGCGAGGGTGTGGAACTCCTCGGCGGTGTCGAGTCGGAGGTAGAACTTCGAGGCGAGTCTGCCGAGCGGCGTGGCCGAGACGCCGAGGTCGTCGCCGATGTCCACGAAGCCCCGGTGGTCGAGTCGTTCGAGGGCTTCCCGGACTCGACTTCGGAGGTCCGCTCGCAGGTCGTCGAAGCCGTAGGCGTCGGGATTGGACGTAGCCCGGACGTGGTAGAAGGTGGTTTCGAGCCAATCGATTACGTCGCCGAGGTCCCGGATGGTCCCCATGGCGATTTCGGCGTTGAGGTGGGCGTCTAAGTCTTCCGCCAGCCGGGACTCGATTTCCTTGCCCTCGCGGAGGAGCCTGCGGTACTTGTCGGCCTCCGAGTGGTCGCAGACCACCCACCCGTAACCCACGTCGTCGTACTCGGGGCGGCCCGCCCGGCCGAGCATCTGGAGGATGTCGAGGGGACTCATGTCTACTTCCCCTTCGAGGGGGTCGTGGAGTTTGGTATCCCGCAAGACGACGCATCTGGCGGGCAGGTTGACGCCCCACGCGAGGGTGGAGGTCGAAAAGAGGAGTTCGATTTTGCCCTGCTTGAACCACTCTTCTACCCTGTCCTTGTCGCTCTTGGAGAGGCCCGCGTGGTGGAAGGCAACGCCGTCCAGCACCGACTTCCGGAGGGTGTCGTTCTGGAGGTCGTTGGCCTCGTTGTGGAAATCGTAGTCGCCGCGCGCGCCGACCGGCACGTCGCGTTCGGCGAGTTCGTCGCGGGCCTTCTTGGCGGCCTGCACGGTGTCCTGCCGGGAGGAAACGAAGACGAGGGCTTGGCCGTCCTCGCGGATGTGTGGTTCGGCGAGGTCCAGCGCGCGGTAGAGTCGCCGGTACTTGTCGGCGAAAGAGTTGTCGCCGTGGGTGTAGGTCTTGACGCCCGAGTTGAGGTCCACCGGGCGGTAGTCGTCGCCGAACGCGAAGGTGTTGTCCGGGGGCGCGTCGAGCCAATCGGCCACGTCCGAGACGTTCGGCATCGTCGCCGAGAGTGCAACGACTCGGGGGTCCGAGAGACGGCGCAGGCGCGAGACGGTGACTTCGAGGACGCTCCCGCGCTTCTCCGAATCGAGGAGATGCACCTCGTCGATGACACAGCAATCGACCTCGCGGATGAAGGCGTAGCGCCGCGAGTCGTGCTTTCGCGTCGCCGAGTCGGTCTTCTCGGGGGTCATCACGAGGATGTCGGCGCGCTCGGCGCGGCGCGGGTTCAGGTCGCGCTCGCCGGTGACGACGTAGACCGAGTAGCCCAACTCCTCGAACCGCTCCCACTCGCTCTCCTTCTCGTTGGTCAGCGCCCGCATCGGCGCGATGAACAGGGCGGTCCCGCCCGCTTGGAGCGTCCGGCAGATGGCGAGTTCCGCGAGCGCGGTCTTCCCGCTCGCGGTCGGCGCGCTGGCGACCACGTTGTCCTCGCTTTCGAGGAGGGCGGGCAGAACCTCTCTCTGCATCCGGTTGAACTCCTCGAACGGGAACGCCTCGGCGAACTCTGGGACGACCTCGGCGACTTCCATCGTTCAGTTCACGGGATTGGGTCGGCAAAGGCGTTTCTCTATCGGCATGGCGGGGTCGGAGGCCGTCGAGAGAGTAAAGGTAGTTATACATTTCTTTAGAATACAAAAATGAATCTTTTAGCATTGTATATATTTGTGTAGTTGGGAAAAGCCACCGTTTCGACTCCGGCGCGCGAGAAACGCGCGAGGCCTCGCTGATCTGCGAACGCAGTTCACAGGCAACGGACCGAAGGGAGTAGCGCGGGAAGTTGGGGAGGTGTGAGGTTCGCGGTGCTGTGACTCCTTTGCTCAAGGAGTAGCTACCCGATTTATCTTCCAAAAATCAGAGTGGCTTGTTCCAACCCCACATCCAGAATAGACCGTTCTCTCTCCCGAATCGGCCCCGAAAGCTAACCGAACGACCGAGTGAACCGCACTAGCCGAATCAGCTCACTCGCTCAGCAGTATCTCGCGCAGTTCCTCGGGCGACTCCGCCACCGCGTCAGCCTCCGAGAGGTCCAATTCGTCGTCCGACTGGTTCCGATAGCCCACGGCCTGCATCCCCGCCGCTTTCGCCGACTTTACGCCGTTGGTGGAGTCCTCCACCGCGATGCACTCGGCCGGTTCGACCCCGACCTCCTCGGCGGCGTACTCGTACACGTCGGGTTCGGGCTTGCTCTTGCCGTCGATTTCCTCGGCGCTGATGATTCGGTCGAACTCCTCGCGCAGGTCGAATCGCTCCAGCATCCGGTCTATCCAGTCGTGGGGCGAGGAGGACACCAGCGCGACGGTCCGGCCCTCCTCGCGGAGGTCGGTCACGAGGTCACGGAACCCGTCCTGTAGGTCCACCTTCTCGCCGTAGATGTCGCGGGCGGCCTGCTGGTAGCGGTCCACGAACTCGTCTTTGCTCGCGGTCATCTCGTGGCGTTCTTCGAGGTAGTCGTAGATTTCCCGGAAGTTCATCCCGGTCGTCTCCGAGGTGTCGGCCGACCCTTCGACCGCCGAGGGGAGAATCTCCTCGTCCTCGATTTCGACCCAGTAGCGTTCGGAGTTCACGATAACGCCGTCCATGTCGAACAGCACAGCCTTCGATTGCACGGGCGAACAAACGAGGCCGACGGAAATAGGCCCTCCGGCGTCCTCCTCGGGACCGGTTTGGAGTCGGCGCGTCCAATCGGTCGTTTCCCGCACCGAAAGAGCGTTATCGGACAGTAATCCCCGTTGCCGACTCGAAGCGACCAGTTGCCCTCGTGAACGACGGTCGCTGTTTATCCCAATCGTCGTTGACCCTCCGCCCGACAATGACGGACGATTCGACCCCCACTAATTCGACCCGCACAAATTCGACCCTTACGAGTCGCAGAACGGTACTGACGGGCATCGCGGCCACGCTATCGACCGCAACCGTCGTCGGGGCACAGGAGACGACGACCGAGGAGGGCGAGACCACGACAGGCGACGAGACCACAACGGAGGCCGAGACGACCACCGAACGAGGAGAGACCCGGACCTTCGAGGTCCGAATCGTGAACATCTCGGGACCGAACGCGCTGACGCCGGAGGACGGCGAACCGGGACCGGTCGTCCTCTCTCCGGGTGCCTACGCGGTCCACACCCCGGCGGTCCAGTTGTTCGCCCCCGGCGAGTCGGCCAGCGCCGGACTGGAGGCCCTCGCGGAGGACGGCGACCCGACGACGCTCGGCGAGGAGGTTACGGGTGCGGACGGGATTCTCGAAAGCGGCGCGTTCGACACGCCCATCGCCGGCGGGGAACCCGGACCAATCGGCCCCGGTTCTGCCTACGGCTTCCGGTTCGAGGCCGCGCCGGGCGAGCGCCTCTCGTTCGCCACGATGTTCGTGCCCTCGAACGACCTGTTCTTCGCGCCCGGACCGCAGGGCATCGAACTGTTCCGGAACGGCGACGCCGTCTCCGGGGAGGTGACCGAACAGGTCGCGCTCTGGGACGCGGGCACCGAGCAGAACGAGGAGCCGGGGACCGGACCGAATCAGGCCCCGCGCCAGTCCGGACCGGACACCGGTCCCGACGAGGACGCGCCGGTCCGGCGCATTGAGGAGGTAGACGACGGCTACGAGTACCCCAGCGTCTCCGATTCGATTCAGGTGCTGGTCGTGCCCGAGGGCGGTGACCTCGGCGGCCAGACCACGGCAGAGGGTGAGACCACGACCGGCGCAGGAGGGACAACCACTACGACGAATTAGTTAGGCGAGAGACTAGTGGCTCTCGGGCCTAGCCACGCCAGAGCGTCTGCACGCGGTCTTCGATTTCGTCGAGGACGAACCTGAGAACCTCGCGGTAGTCTGTCGGCCACGAGGCGTCTTCGCCCGGCGACTGGGCCTCCGGCGGCGGGTGGAAGTAGTCGCGTTCGTTGTGGGGATTTCGGTGTCGGTCCCACCGGCACTCCCAGTCGCCGTCCTCGCGGACCTCCCGGTAGTGAATTTTGAAGTCGTCGTTCTCGTACCAGCGAACCGCGAGGCGGGCCTCTCGCACGGTTTCTGGATAGTAGGCGTCGGATAGCCCAACTCGCAGTTCGAGGTGGCCCTCGTCGGTGATAGTCGCAGTCTCGACCTGCTGGGTCGTGTCCAATCTATCCCGAAGCAACTCCAGAATGGGTCGGTCGATTGGGGCCGGACTCGCCCCGTCTCCGGTCGGCGGCGTCATCGCTATCCGGAAGCCTGTTCGGTGGACCCGGTACGTCGCTGGCGGGCGCGTTCGTACTGCCGACGCTCGCGGCGGGCCGTCTGCCAGTCTCCGAGGTCGTCGTACACGTCGTCGATGCTCTTGTCCGTTCTCGAATCCGCGACTCGAAGCGCATCGACCTCGTCAGGGGTCGATGCGTCGTACTCGGATTCGTAGGCCGCTATCTTCTCGGAGCGCTCTCGGACGTGGCGTCGAAGCTCCTCGGCCGAGTGTTCGGCCGCGAGTCGATTGATGCGCCGCCACTCGAAGTACGAATCGTTGCGCTCGTAGGTAGTCGGGTGTCCCTCGTGTCGGGTGACGATTCCGAGTTCCGCGAACCATCGGAGATACTTCCGGGCAGTTTTGGGGTCGCAACCGACAGTTTCCGCGATTGCGCTCGCCGCAGTCGGGGTCCGAGTCTGAAGCATCTCCGCGTAAATCTGTTGCTCGGCGTCGTCGCTACTGAAGGCGTCCTCGAACGGAGGCGGGCCGTCCGAAACGTCGGAACCAGTCATGCTTAAGATATTGTTGTATTCGGATATAGTTCTTGTTCTCGGGAAATATTTACGGATTGCTGTAGCCGCACGAGAGTTTAAATCCGAAGACGGGACGAATCCGGTCCGTGACTCAGACCGTTCGCGTCTACGCCGGAGAGTGTACCGTCACCTACCACGGAAGCGACGAACTCCGCATCCAGCGAGGCCGCGTCGTGGTCGTCCACAAGCCCGACGGGACCGTCCTCGTCCACGACGCCGAGGGGTATCAGCCAGTCGCGTGGCTCACCCGGTCGAGCGCAGTCCACCTCGAACAGACCGAGGACGGCGAGTTCGCCCTCATCGCGGTGGACGACGGCGAACGCCTCCGGGTCGAGAGCGAGGGCGATTCGGCGCGCGCCAGTCACGACGTGACCCCGGCAGGAACGGCGGTGGGCACCTGTCCCGACTGCGACGGGACCCTCGTCCGCGCTCGCGGGGCAGTCACCTGCCTCGACTGCCGGGCCGAGTACCCCCTGCCGCGCGACGCCGGGATGGCCGACTCGACGTGCGACTGCGGCCTGCCCCGGATGTCCGTGGTCCGAGGAGCGCGCTTCGAAATCTGCGTGGACCGGGAGTGCGAGGACCTCGACGCCGCGGTGCGCGAGCGATTCGACCGCGAGTGGGCGTGTCCCGACTGCGGGGCCGACCTGCGAGTCGTCCGCGAGCGCACCCTGTTTCTGCGGTGCGAGGACCACCCCGACTGCGACGAGACCTTTGCCCTTCCTCGGGAGACGGTCTCCGGGGCCTGCGAGTGCGGACTGCCGGAGGTCGGAGGTGGCGGGTCCGCCAGTGACGAGGCCACTCGCTGTCTCGACTCGAACTGCGACGAGGACCGGTCGTCGCCTCGGACCCCGGAGACTGACAGGTAGGCCGAACCGGAAGCCGTTTGACGCACGGAACCGGAACGAGAGGCATGGACGGACGCCTGCGAGACGACGAAGTGGTGGTCGGCGGTGACGCCCGCCAGCGCTACTACGACTCCAGCGGGTACGGCAGGCCCCTCGGCGGACAGGAAATCGCGCTGTCGCGGGTCGAGGCCGCCTACCTGCTGTTCAAGGGCGACTTGGACTCGGTTGGAGGAATGAACTTTCGGGAACTCCTCGCCGACGCGGACGACGAGATTACGACGCGGTTTCTGGTCTACGCCGACCTGCGCGACCGGGGGTTCTACCTCTCGCCCGCCCGAGACGGGTGGGTGGACGGGCCGCGGTCCACCTCCGACTTCGTGGTCTACCCGCGGGGCAAGGGACCGTGGGACGATGCGGTCCTCTACCAAGTCCGGGTGGTCGGGGAGCGCGCCGACGTGCCCGCCGACGAGTTGGGCGACGTGGTGCTGGCGGTGGTGGACGAGGAGAGCGAAATCACCTACCTCGAAACCGACCGGGCCGACCTCAGGGGCAGTTCCGAGACCGACCTCCCGCGGGGCGTCCCGGCCGACCTGCTGGACGACCGCGTGCTGATTTGGGACCCGCCGGAGGTCCTGCACCAGCGAGGGTTCTACGGCCAGTCGCTGGACGACCACGACGGCGGTCGGAACCGGCCGGACGCCCTCCAGTTGTCGCTGGTCGAAGCGGCCTATCTCGCCGACGAGGGCGTCATCTCGCTGAGTGGCGACGACGAGGGAACTGACGCGGCGACGGCGGTCCGCGAACGCGGCCGAGCGGTCGAGGGCCAGCGATTCGACCGACGACGACGGATTTACCGGGCGCTCCGGGAGCGCGGCGTCGTGCCCAAGACCGGGTTCAAGTTCGGGTCGGACTTCCGGACCTACGCCGACGTGGAGTCGGCCGACGACTTGGGCCACTCGGAGTGTCTGGTCAGGGTACTGCCGACCGACCACGTTTTCTCGCCCCGTGACCTCGCGCTCGACGTGCGACTGGCCCACGGGGTCCGAAAGCGAATGGTCTTCGCGCTCGTCGGCCCAGACGACGAGATAACCGATTGGATTTCGGTGGGCCGACTCACGCCGTGACGTGAGACACGGAACGCGACCAAATCGCCCGACTGAAATCTAATACCACTTCTACCACGGTATCGCTCGCTTCGTTCGCTTCAACAACAGTTAACCCGACGGGGCCGGAGAACTGAACCATGGCCACCGCAACCGCGGACAGACTCGAACCGCTCGGAATCGGTTTCGGCGTACTGCTGGTCCTCGTCGGCGTCATGACCATCGCTGGGACGCCGTGGGCGTACAAGTCCGGCGGCGCGCTCCTGATGGTCGGACAGATGCTCGGCGCAGTCGCCGCCATCGCGGTCGGCGCGGGACTGGCGTGGCTCGCCCGTAAGTGATTATTCGTTTCTTTCGCAATTGAAAACGTTTTCTTCGGGAAGAATTTCTAGTCCCAAATCGGTGATTGCGGGACGGCCGCGACGGCAGACCGAATAACGGCAGACCGAGTAGTGGGAAAACGATTACGCGAAAAATCGGAGCAATCGGGGCGGGAACCGACCGTTACTTGTTCGGCAGGAAGGCCAGTCCCAACAGCAGGGCGACCGTGAGGCCGCTCAGGATGACGATGCCCCACAGGCCCGCCATGCGCTCGTTGAAGTCGTCGATGTCGTTGACCTGCGACTGGTACTCGGCGGTCTGAGTCGAGAGGACGATGCCGTCCTGTCCCTCAGGGAAGTGCGCGACGAACGTCTGGTTGTCGTCCTCGGGGCCGAGCGTGACGTTGCTACCGTCGGCGACCGAGGTTTGGAGCGTCCGGGGCGCGTTCCACGCGAGCGTGGCCTCCGAGACGGTGACGTTGCTCACGGTGGTCTCGTTGCCCTCGTACTGGTAGGTGTCGCCCTCGGCGTACTGCTCGGTGGCGGGTTCGCCGAACTGCTGGAGCTTGTACTCATCGACGGGCACGAGCGACTTGTTACCCTCCTCGTCCACGACGACGTACTCCGTCTCGTTCTGCATGACCGTGGTGAGGTTCTCGCTCAGGTTGAACTCCTGTTGGAGGGTGAACTGTCCGGGGTCGGACTCGTTCGGGATGAGGACCCGGTAGGTGTCACCGTCGCGCTGGATGGTCGAGTTGTTCGCCAGCGTCGCGGTGTAGCGCGCCGACTCGTTGACTCTCGACAGCGTTCCCTCTCCGTCGCCGACCGACGCGACCGTGTACTCCATGCCGTTGACGGTCAGCGTTTCGTTTTCGGCGTACGAGTCCCCTTGTACGTCGATGCCCGGCTCTTGGGCCACACCGATGAGCGAGTAGGACCCAGCGGCGATTACGAGAAAGAGGACGGCGTACACCGTCGCGGCTCGTCGTTGCATGTTCGAAGCGTTTCGACGCGCGCCGTTTAATGATTACTTTTCTGCGGTGGGAGACGGGGCGTCCGGGTCGGCGATTTTCCACTCCCTCGGGGAAGGTGTTCGGTCCGGGACCGAGACTCGTCCCAATCCCCTTGTCGCTCGACTGGTAACACGAGCCATGGACGACCCCCACGTTGCCCCGAACGTCTCGCGCGCGGAGATTGCGGTCGCGGCGAGTGCCGGAGTTGCGGGCGTCTCCGGGTCGTTCGCCGTCGCCGGGCGCACCCCCGAGTTCGTCGTCGCGCCCGTCTCGGCGCTGGTCGTTGGTCTCGCACCGGGTGCGGTGATGACCGCGGCAATCCGGAATCTGGGCGACGCGGGCCACCTCCTCGCGCTCGGAGTCGCGGCGGTCCTCGCGGTGGGCGTCCTCGCTGGAATCGCGTTCGCGGGGATTCGACTCGGCGCGCGCTCGGAGGTCCCCTACACCTCGGTCGCTGTCGGCGGGGTCGGTAGCTGGCTCCTCGCGGTCGTAGCGACCGGCGCACCGGAGCAGTCGCTGGCCACGGCCGGACCGATTGCCGCGACCCTCGCCGTCGCCGAACGCGGGTGGGCCGTGGGACGGGAGAGCCGAGGAGCGCGGGTCTCGTCCTCGCGCCGGAAAGTCCTCGGGGCGGTCGGGTCGCTGGTCGGTTTCGCCGGGTTCGCGGCCTACCGCGGCGCGAGCATCACCGGCGTCGAACCGGGACCGATTTCGACCGTGACCGACGACGAGACCCACGCCGAGGCCGACCGCCTGCTTTCGCGCGCCGACGACCGCTCGTTCGACGTGGCCGACCTCTCTGGCCTCGTTACCCCGACCGACGAGTTCTACGAGGTGGACATCGACAACGTGAACCCGAACCCCAGCGACGACAAGTGGGGCCTCTCGGTCACGGGCGAGGTCGAGCAGGAGGTCTCGGTCGATTTCGAGGAGCTATCGGGGATGGAAGCAGTCGAGAACCGACTGGTCACGCTCCGGTGCGTCGGCGAGTCGCTCAACGGACACAAGATAGACACCGCGGTCTGGACCGGTGTGCCCACGAGTGAACTCTTAGACGAAGCGCGCCCGCAGGGTTCGGACGCCTGTTGCGTGCTGGTCCGCGCGGTTGACGGCTACTATCAGGAGTTCCCCCTGTCCGCGCTCGAAGATTCCTTCCTCGCGTTCGGGATGAACGGCCGGCGACTTCCTCGCGGGCATGGGTATCCCGTGCGGCTCCTCGTGCCGGGCCACTGGGGCGAAATCAACGTCAAGTGGATAGACGAAATCGAAGTGCTGGCCGACGAGCAGAAGGGCTACTGGGAGAAGCGAGGGTGGCACGGGACCGGACCGGTGAACACCGTCGCCAAGCTTCACGCTGTGAATCGGCTGGACAGCGGGAGCGGCGAGCGAGTGCAGGTCGCTGGCCACGCCTACGCCGGGACCCGCGGAATCGAGCGAGTCGAGGTTTCGACCGACGGGGGCGAGTCGTGGGACGAGGCCACCCTCTCGGAACCGCTCCCCGGCGACGACGTGTGGCGACAGTGGCGCTACGAGTGGGACGCCGAACCGGGCGAACACGAGGTGGTCGTCCGCGCGACAGACGGGGAGGGCGACCTGCAACCGCGGGCGTTCTCCCAACCCTACCCGAGCGGCGCGACCGGGTGGGTCTCCCGGACCGTCGAAGCATGATTTTTCCCGCGGGCGCGCGAGGTGTCGGACATGAACTTCGGAATTCTCAGCACCGCCAACATCGGCCGCGCGGCAGTCGCCCCCGCAATTCGAGACACCGACCACGAACTGCTGGCAGTCTGCTCGCGGGACCGTGAGCGCGCCGAGGAGTTCGCCGACGAGTTCGGGATTCCGCGGGCCTACGGCTCCTACGACGAACTGCTCGCTGACGACGACTTGGACGCGGTGTACAACCCCCTGCCGAACGCGCTCCACGCCGAGTGGACGAAGCAAGCCGCCGACGCCGGCCTCGACGTCCTCTGCGAGAAACCTCTCGCGGTCGATGCCGACGCGGCCCGCGAAGTCGGCGACTACTGCGACGAGCAGGGAGTCACGCTGATGGAGGCGTTCATGTACCGCTACCACCCCAGAACCGAGCGCGCCGCCGAAATCGTCCGCGACGAGTTGGGCGAGGTCCGGTCGGTGAGAGCCACCTTCCAGTTCCCGATGGACGACCCGGACAACGTGCGCCTGAATCCGGACCTCGCGGGTGGGAGTCTGATGGACGTCGGCTGTTACGCGGTCAGCGCTGTGCGGCTTTTCTTGGGCGACCCCGACCGGGCCTACGCGACGACCCACGACGCGGGCGACTACGGCGTTGACACGAAACTCGCCGGCGTGCTGGAGTACGACGGTGACGGTCGGGCCGGAGCGGGCGCGACCGCCGAAATCTCCTGTGGATTCGAGACTTTGGACACCCAATCCTACCGCGTCGAGGCCGAAAACGGCTGGTTGGAGGCGAGCGAGGCGTTCGTCCCGCGGGGCGACGAGGGGGTCGAAATCGAGTACGAGGTCGATGGCCGCCGCGTCGTCGAATCGTTCGACCCGACCGACCAGTACCGACTGGAGGTCGAACACTTCGCCGAGTGCGTCGCGTCGGGGGACGGTCCTCGGACCGACGCCGACGAGGCGGTCCGGAACATGGCGACCATCGACGCGCTCTACGAGAGCGCAGAGCGCGGGGACCCGGTTCCGGTCGATGGAGGTCGGTGAGATGACTAAGCAGGCGCTTCGGGAGCGAATCTGGGACCTCCTCGAAGACGAGGGCATCGCGCGCTTTCCGTTTCCTCCTCACGACCGCATCCCGAACTTCGCAGGGGCCGAGGACGCCGCCGACCGCTTGGCCGAGACCGAGGCGTGGCAGAGCGCCGAGGCCATCAAGGCCAACCCCGACGCTCCGCAGTTGCCGGTTCGGCGGCGCGCGCTCCGGGAAGGCAAGACTGTCTACATGGCGGTGCCCCGACTCCGGGACGAGAAGCCCTTCTACGAACTCGACCCCGCGGAGATTTCTGCGGACGAGTACGACAGCGCCCCGACCATCTCGCACGTCGAGGAGTACGCCCGGCAGGTCGGTCCCGAGGACGTGGCGTCGCTCGGCCTCGTGGTCTCGGGGAGCGTCGCGGTCACGAGCGCAGGGGCGAGAGTCGGCAAGGGCGAAGGGTACAGTGACCTCGAATACGCGGTCCTCCGGGAGTTGGGACTGGTGGACGACGAGACGCCAGTTTCGACGACAGTCCACGACTCGCAGGTCGTCGAGGAAGCGGTCGCAGTCGAGGCCCACGACGTGCCGATGGATTTGGTGGTGACGCCGACCGAGACGATTCGGACCGCAACCGAGTTCGAGCGACCACCGGGCGTGTTCTGGGACGCACTGGACGACGAGCGAATCACCGAGATTCCGGTGTTAGAAACGCACCAACCCTGAGACGCGAGCGAGCCTCAGAGCTGAGTCGTGTTCAGCGTCCCGTCGTCGGCCACCGTGACCTCGTACTCGGTGCCGTTCGGACTCGTCAGGACGACGCCCTTTCCGGCCGGGTTGGGCCGATTCGCCATCGTCCGAGCGCCCGACGCGGAACCTATCGACCACGCACTTCCGTCCGCGGGAGCCATGTTCCCGACCCAGAGGTTGTTGCTCCCGGCGTCGGAGAACGACGCACTCGCGCTCTGGCCTCGGATAGACACTAGATTTCCGACCGCGAGGACGTTGTCTGTCCGCACGTCCAACTCGGGGACGCCGCCATTCCCCCGGTCGTTCTCGGCGAGCGCGTTTCCGGTGACGAGCGCACCGCGGTCACCGGACGAACCGCCCTGATTGACGACGATGCCCTGCTTTCCACACCACCGGACCTGATTCTGCGCGACCGTGGCGGAGCCTAACTGGTTCTGGACGCGGACGCCGATTCCCTGCGCGCCCTGAACGATGTTTCCGACGACGTTGTGATTCGCGTATCCCGTCGTCCGAATCCCGTCCTCGTGAGTCGTTCCGGGCGAACCGACATCCGCGACGAGGTTGTTCACGATATTCACGTTGTTACCCTTCGTGACCCGGATGCCCCCGTAGCTGTATCCGAGCAGTACGTTGTTGCTGATGTTCACCCACGAGTCCTCGCTCTTGACCGCGCTCTTGATACCGGCGTGGTCACTGTTCTGCCCGTCGCCGACGTTACCCACGACCGAGATTGCTTTTATATCCATTCGCGTGTTCGCCAACTGAGCGAGTTTGCGATGCTGTCCTGTGGCCAAGTTCCCGAGGATGCTGAAATAGCCGCGTTCGCTCCGCTGTTTCGACCCCTCGAATCCGACGAAGCTTCCCTCCGCGTTCCGCGACGCCTGGTCGTTGCGACCGAAGTTGTCCACCACGCTCACGTTCTTGGCGACGTAGGAGGTGCCGCCGGGATGGGTCACGTTGAGCGCGATGCTGTGTCCGAACCCGTCTGTGAGGACGTTCTCCCGGACGGAAATGTCCGTGCCAGCGACCTGAATCCCGTGGTTACCGATGTCGTCGGTGAGATTATCCACGATTTCCACGTTCGTCGCTCCCTTCCTGACGGTGAACCCGCTTCCGCCAGAGTCGTGTTCGCTGTAGGGGTGGGTCCGGGTCACGACGTTGTCGCGGAAGGTGACGTGAGAAGCTTTGTTGTCCGCGACGAACCCATGGAGGCGCTTGGCCGAGTCCGACATGTTGTTGGTGTTGCCGTGGAAGCCGATACCTTCGACGTGGACGTGTTCGGCGGAAGCGTTGTGGCCGACGCGGATTCCGCCCACGTCGCTTCCGTCGGCAGGTTTGATGAGCGGCTGACCGTCCCGAGCGAACGGGGTTTCGGCGATGACCGTCACGCGACTGGTATCGATGTCGAGCCACCCGCTCGGGCGATACGGCTCGTCCGGTTGAGCGATACGGACAGTCTCGCCCGCCGAGAGACCGGCGAAGGCAGATTCGAGTTCCGACGTGTCGGTGACGAAGGTATCAGCTACACCCGTCTGCGAATCGGTTTTCAACTCACCAGTGCCGAGCGAATCGAACTTCGCCTTCGGTTGCCGGTTCACCGGCGACGAACTCTGGGCGTTCGCGTCCAGTGTCTGAACCAGCAGAGACGGCTTGCTCGGCTGGGACTTGTCGGCGTTGACCACGAACTGAACGGCGTTCTGATTGGCCGAGTCCATCACCAAGAAGACGTAGTTCATCCCCTTCGAGTCGGCGAGCGAGAGACCCGACCGGGCATCGGCGAACACGTCGTAGGCCTTCGCGCCGTCCTTGAGTACCGCGTGCCCCGCGGTGATGTCGAACGTGGCGTTCGCCCAGTCGGGCGTCACTTCGAGGCCACGCTCGACGTAATCGGTACTGTTGTCTCGCGCGCGCCACATGGCGAGGTTGGTTTCGCTCAGTGCGTCGTCAGTCTGGAACAGGACTTTATCAGCCATCGTTAGTTCACGTCCGTTTCGTTACCGACCCGAACGTCTGAACCCACATCGACTTCGGGGTCGGATGTGGTCGTCGTCGTTGTCGGCGTCTCGGACCCACCACCGTTCGAGCCACCGCCGCCATTTCCGGGGTTGCTCGGCGACGATTCCGTCGGCGTGGTCGAGGTAGCCGTCGTCGTCGGCGATGCGTCTGGTGTCTCCGGGTCCTCCTCGTCGGTGGTCCCGCCGACCGTCGCGGTTCCGACGGTCGTCGTCGTCGTTCGGACCGGTGTGGTCGTCCCGACAGTCGTAGTCGTCGTCTCGGACGGTCCTCGTGTTTCGGTCGGTCCTCCCGTTTCGAGGTCGAGGTCACCGCCACACCCCGCAAGACCTGTGAGACCAGCGACAGAAAGACTTTGAAGCAACGACCGTCGGTCAAGCATATCTTTCGATTCTGCGGGACATATATTAAATCATACGCAAAAAAGACAAGATTTGGCCCTGATAATAATCAGTGATTTTACCTAATTAGTTATTCGTCGATGGTCCGTATCGAGCGCACTCGACAGGGTTTTCAGATAGAATATACGGACATTGCCACTTACAGTGAGACGATGCTCACCAGTTGAATACGGAACAAAGCCAAGGGCCGGATTTGAACCGGCGGTAGGCGGCTCTGCAGGCCGCTGCGTTCGGCCGGACTCTGCCACCTTGGCGCTATCTTCTGGTATATGCTCGTCGCGCTTAAATATAGCGGTCTACGGCGGTTATCGCCGTCAGATGGTGCTGGTCGTTCGAAATGAAAAAACCCCCACACAGCATCGTGCTGTGTGAGGGTTGTATGAATGGAGGCGGCGAATCGGGGTTCCCAGAGGCTCGCGCACTCCAGTACTAACCGAAACGCAGGCAGGCTTAACTTCCGTGTTCGGGATGGGTACGGGTGTCACCCTGCCGCTCTGGCCGCCTTAACGCCGACTCGCGGAATCGAACCGCGATGGTATGCCAGTGTCGGTGGTTCGACTACGACCGTAATGTACGTGCAATCCAGTTTGCGCCTGGACCCGAACGCCGTGTTCGAGTCAGTGCGAGAGTTGCAACACCTGATATGAGTGTTGGCTTGACCTGTTAGTGCTCGCGGACTGAACGCCTCGTTGCCTCGGCGCGTACATCCCGAGTCTATCGAACTCGTCTTCTACGAGTGGTCTCGGTGGTGTCTCTTTTCCAAGTGGGTTTCGAGCTTAGATGCGTTCAGCTCTTACCCCGTGTCACGTGGCTGCCCGGCACGCGCCCTTTCGGACGACCGGTACACCAGTGGTGACCAATCGTAGTTCCTCTCGTACTATACGATTGTTCTTGTCAGACACCGTAACACCCCCAATAGATAGCAGCCGACCTGTCTCACGACGGTCTAAACCCAGCTCACGACCTCCTTTAATAGGCGAACAACCTCACCCTTGCCCGCTTCTGCACGGGCAGGATGGAGGGAACCGACATCGAGGTAGCAAGCCACTCGGTCGATATGTGCTCTTGCGAGTGACGACTCTGTTATCCCTAAGGTAGCTTTTCTGTCATCAATCGCCCGCATCAAGCAGGCTGATTGGTTCGCTAGACCACGCTTTCGCGTCAGCGTCCCTCGTTGTGTAGGACACTGTCAGACTTCCTTTTGCTCTTGCGCTCTGTTCCGGGTTCCCGACCCGGATGAGGAAATCTTGGGGCACGCTCGATATCTTTTCGAGCGTGTACCGCCCCAGTCAAACTGCCCGGCTACCGGTGTCCTCCTCCCGGAGTGAGGGTCACAGTCACTGACGGTAGTATTTCAATGATGGCTGGGTGGCCCGCTAGCGCGGGTACCTCTGTAATGCCTCCTACCTATGCTGCACATCAGCGACCGTGTCCCAGCGACAGCCTGCAGTAAAGCTCTATAGGGTCTTCGCTTCCCCTTGGGGGTCTCCAGACTCCGCACTGGAACGTGCAGTTCACCGGGCCCAACGTTGGGACAGTGACGCTCTCGTTGATCCATTCATGCAAGCCGCTACTGAAGCGGCAAGGTACTACGCTACCTTAAGAGGGTCATAGTTACCCCCGCCGTTAACAGGTCCTTCGCCCCGTTGTACCGGGTGTTCAGATACCTGCACTGGGCAGGATTCAGTGACCGTACGAGTCCTTGCGGATTTGCGGTCACCTATGTTGTTACTAGACAGTCGGAGCGTCCGAGTCACTGCGACCTGCCTCTATCCGAGGCAGGCATCCCTTATCGCGAACTTACGGGACTAACTTGCCGAATTCCCTAACGTCGGTTGCTCCCGACAGACCTTGGCTTTCTCCGCCTGAGCACCTGTGTCGGATCTCGGTACGGACGCTATGCTCCCTTTTCACGGGCCCTAGGTAACATCAACTTGCGCTATCTCCGGCTTCGTTCGCTTCGTGCCATTACGGCTTCCACGAAGTTCTCGGATTCGACCGGGCGAATGCCCGGCTTGATGGTTCCCAAGGCGTCGGTTTCACTGCATAGCGGCACGGGAATATTAACCCGTTTCCCTGTTGTCTCATTCGAGTTGCGGTGAGACTTAGGACCGGCTAACCCTCGGCTGTTCAGCATTGCCGAGGAACCCTTGCTCGTAAGGCCGTCGGGGGTCTAACCCGACTAACGCTGCTACTATGACCAGGATTTTCGTTCCCGTTCGGTCCACGCGAACTCTCGCCCGCGCTTCCATCCGACCGGAATGCCAAACCTACTCGATCACCCTGTGATGGGTGCGGCCAGGTCTCGGTGGTAGACTTGAGCCCCGATCATTTTGGGCGCCTCAAACCTCGGCCGGTAAGCTGTTACGCTTTTCTTAGAGGGTAGCTGCTTCTAAGCTCACCTCCCGGCTGTCTAGGGCTTGAGACCACCTTCAATCGCACTTAGTCTACACTTTGGGACCTTAACCCGGCTCTGGGTTGTTCCCCTCCTGGTGCACAGGCTTACCCCGCACACCGGATTCCCCGCGTCGACAGTGTCCGTAAGTTTGGAGTTTGACAAGGAGACCAACTCCTCTCGGAGGTGGTTCTCCTAATCGGTCGCTCTACCTCACGGACGACCTCGGCGGAGGTCATGCTTCGACATGTTTCGGTTGGAACCAGCTGTTGCCAGATTCGATGGGCCTTTCACCCCTACACGTAGGTCACGGGAGGGTATTGTAGGACACCATCCCTAACAGGCCTCCACGTGCCTTTCGGCACGCTTCACCTTGCCCACGCGTAGATCATCTGGTTTCGGGTCGTGTCCGATTGACTCCCCGCCCTTGAAGACGGCGGCCCTCGTCAAAGACTGCGGCCATGTTGGTTTCCCTATGCCTCCCGGGTTCACCGGTTAGACTTGCCAATCAGACACACTCCCTGGGTCGTTTTTCAAAACGTACGACGAGACACCGGCTTCCAATGAGTCCTACTGCGACCTTGCGGTCGTGTCGTTTATCATTGGACCTTTTGAGCCTCGTCGCTCGATCGCCAACTGATTTCAGGCGCTATTGCACCTCCCTTTGTGGGGTGCTTTTCAGCGTTCGCTCACGCTACTTGTTCGCTATCGGTCTCGAGTCGTGTTTAGTCTTCGCGGTTAATGCCCGCGGTATTCACAAGGAATATCCAATCCCTGCTACTCTGGAACTAACGCACGCTGTACTAACTCAACGTACGGGGCTTTCACCCTGTATCGCGCTCCATTCCAGGAGACTTCGGTTGAGTGGTCGAGCGCTGAGAGTTAGTCCGAACACCACATTGCCCGTAAGGGCTTCGGTTTGGACTGGGTCGCGTTTACTCGCGGTTACTAACGACATCCCATTCGGTTTCTTTTCCTGCCGGTACTGAGATGTTTCAATTTCCGGCGTTCCCCATTGCGCAAGGCAATTGCTGTGGGGATTCCCATTCGGAGATCCTGAGTTCTTCGCCTCCGTGCGGCTCCCTCAGGCTTATCGCAGCTTGGCACGTCCGTCATCGGCGCTCGAGCCGAGCCATCCACCAGCTGGCACAGTAGCCACGCTGTTGGTTATCGTGTGTTGCATCGCACTTGACCCGGAACACTGCATTCGGATCCAGTGGACGCCTGGATTGCACGTACATACGGTCGTCATCATCACGTCCCATAGGTGATACGGGAGCGTGCATCGAACCCTTCCTACTCGCGCTTTCACGGAGTAGTGCATCGGTTAGTGTGGATTGAATCGTTGCGCCGTCTCCCACTTAAGGGACACGGTTTGATTCAACCCACGGCATGGACCCACTGGGATTTGAACCCAGGGCATCCTCCTTGCAAAGGAGGCACTCTACCACTGAGCTATGGGCCCACCTCCCCAGAACAGGGAGGGTTAAATTAGCCCTGGCAGTTCAAAGGTGCCCGACCAGCAAAGTGGTCGAGGTCGTCGAGGAACCCTCGTGTGTCTGTCGTGATGACAGACGGTGGTGGGCCAGGTCGTGTCGACCTGGTCCCGTGTGTTAGGAGGTGATCCAGCCGCAGATTCCCCTACGGCTACCTTGTTACGACTTAAGCCCCCTTGCGAAGCCCAGATTCGACCACCGGATGGTGGCCTCATCCGGACCTCACTCGGGTGCTTTGACGGGCGGTGTGTGCAAGGAGCAGGGACGTATTCACCGCGCTCTTCTGAAGCGCGATTACTACCGAATCCAGCTTCATGAGGGCGGGTTTCAGCCCTCAATCCGAACTACGACCACGTTTAAGAGATTACCGTCCTCTTTCGGGGTTGGAACCCGTTGTCGTGGCCATTGTAGCCCGCGTGTAGCCCAGCTCATTCGGGGCATGCTGACCTACCGTTGCCCGTTCCTTCCTCCACGTTAGCCGTGGCGGTCTCCCTAATGTACCCAACTACCACAAGGGTATTGCTGGCAATTAGGGATGCGGGTCTCGCTCGTTGCCTGACTTAACAGGATGCCTCACGGTACGAGCTGACGGCGGCCATGCACCTCCTCTCTGCAGCTCGGGTAAGCCCATCAGACTGACCGTCGTTACTGCAGTCGGAGCTGGTGAGATGTCCGGCGTTGAGTCCAATTAAACCGCAGGCTCCTCCGGTTGTAGTGCTCCCCCGCCAATTCCTTTAAGTTTCATCCTTGCGGACGTACTTCCCAGGCGGCTCGCTTCTCGGCTTCCCTACGGCACAGCGCTGGCTCGTAGCCAACGCCACACCTAGCGAGCATCGTTTACAGCTAGGACTACCCGGGTATCTAATCCGGTTCGTGACCCTAGCTTTCGTCCCTCACCGTCGGGTCCGTCTTCTCGAGGCGCTTTCGCCACCGGTGGTCCGTCCAGGATTACGGGATTTCACTCCTACCCCGGACGTACCCCTCGAGTCTTCCGGCCCCAAGCCAGCTGGTTTCCGCCGGACGCCCACGCGTTAAGCGCGTGGATTTCCCGACGGACCTGTCTGGCTGGCTACGGACGCTTTAGGCCCAATAATAGCGGCCATCACTTGGACTGCCGGTATTACCGCGGCGGCTGGCACCGGTCTTGCCCAGTCCTTATTCGTACACCACCTTACGGTGTACAAAAGCGAGGACTATATGCCCTCGCACTCGGAGTCCCCTTATCGCACTATCGTGCAGTGTAAAGTTTTCGCGCCTGCTGCGCCCCGTAGGGCCCGGAATCTTGTCTCAGATTCCGTCTCCGGGCTCTTGCTCTCACAACCCGTACCGATTATCGGCACGGTGGGCCGTTACCCCACCGTCTACCTAATCGGCCGCAGCCACACCCTATGGCGCCAGAGCGTTTCCAGTTTCCTTCACTCCAGAGTGGAAACCTTATTCGAGATTAGCCTCAGTTTCCCGAGGTTATCTCGATCCATAGGACAGTTTGGCCACGTGTTACTGAGCTATCTGCCACGGGTCTAAACCCGTGCGACTAGCATGGCTAAAGCGGACTCCGATAGCAATGGCCTCCGGCAGGATCAACCGGAATGGTTGCCGAGCACAAGGCTCGGTGGGTTTCTGGCGGAGACACGCTATCGTGTCAATGTATGGTATGGTCCGTCAGTTCGACGACCCCTAACCACTTCGTTGGCCGGGTGTCACCGAACTGCCAGGGCTAACATCAGATCCCATCGTGTACGGCGGACCGCAGGGGTGGAATCCTCATTTCCTTCGGACCTGAACGTTGTCTTCGATGGGTCATAAACCCATCGAAGTTCGTTCGCAGTCCGAGACTGCGTGACGGGTTGAACGCCACGCGAATCGCGTCGAGTCTTTCTCTGCGTTATGGTTCAAGGAACCCATACTACTTAAGGGCACCGAACCGCGTTCGTCCTTCGGTGGGAAGACCCCCGAAGGCTCGTCACATCCAATCCAAGTACCCCATCACACTTAAGGGCATCGGATTGGAAGCGTTTCGCACCTCGCAAATCGCACGAGGGCGCTCACGCCCAAACCGAGTACCCCAGTACATTTAAGGGCAACGGATTGGGATTTGTTTCGAGAAACGGCCAAGACGCCTTAAAAAGGCGTCGATTCTCGCCGTTTCTCGGAGGCCCAAACCACCGGACCTCGTTCGCATTCAAACGAATGGCCGGGTTACACTTAAGGCCGTCGAATGCGAATCTCTTAGAGGTGTAGTGACGTGCCAATCACGTCACGCGGTTTCAGGGTATCGACAGAGTAACGTTGTTACTAGTTGGAATCCTGAGACGAGTAATCAGTACGTAGTTCTGTGGTCGAGCCAGCGTGTGAAATGTAGCGCGGGAGGAGAACGGGCCGGTCATTCTGCGCATCGTGCGCGTCGTCGCGGCGGGTGGTGCCCGCGCAAGTGTATCTACAGGGACCGTCCCAATAATCCCATCTATCTCGCTCGCGCACGCGAAGAACACTATATGATCGAAGCGGCGAAAATGGATGAAAAGTAGTTCCCGGACGGGCTACTCATCGAGGTGTTCGATGCCCTGCTTCGAGACGTTGGCCTCGGTGATCTCGTCCGGCATCCAGTCGGGTTTGTCGTCGGGGGCAGATTCGTGCCATGCCCAGCCTTCATAAATGTGTACTTTGTCGGTGCCTTTCTCTCGAAGTCGAATCTCGGTTCGGTTGGCCGCGTCTTCCGACGACGCCGGGTCGAGGCGTCGGGCCGCTTTCAGTGCGGCCTGCCGAGGAGTGTTCCCCGAGAAGACACTACTCTCGTCACCGTCGGTTCCTCGGAGCGCAAAATTCCGCTTACCGTCTTCACGTACCATGGTTTTCTCCTCCATGCCAACCCAGCACAGGACCAACTATAAATATATCGCCGATATGAGCCATTTTCAGCGGAACTTTTATATATGGCGTTCGCGCCGTCCGGCGATTTGCCCCGGAAACGCGCACACCGTGAGCCGGACCACGAGACGTAAGTCAGGGGCGTTCGTAGACTGAAGCGAATGGGAACGGGGTCGGTCGGTAGAAAACACTTAAGTATAATCTGGGGCGAACTTACGAATACGATACCGCGATGGTACGGAAAAAGAAGCTCAGCCCTAGTGGCGCAAAAGGCGAGGACGGCGAGTATCACAACGTCCACATCAACTTGCACGAGGACGAACTCGCCGTCGCCGGCATGGACATCGGCGACGAGGTGTTCGTGCGCGTCAGGGAAGACAAAATCATCATCCAGAAGGCCGACAAAGACGAGGTCGAACACGAGTTCTAAGTCGGAACGAGGCCTTTTTGCCACCGGAGGCGGGGTAGTCCTACAATGAACGGCTACCAGTTGGTGAAACCACTGCTGTTCGGTCTGCCTGCCGAGACCGCACACGATGCGGTCCACGCAGGGATGCGATTCGCACAGGGAACCCCGATAGCCGACGCGCTCCGGTCTCAGTACGTCGTCTCCGACGACCGGCTCCGCGTCGAGGCCTTCGACCAGCAGTTCCCCAATCCCGTCGGCGTCGCCGCCGGGTTCGACAAGAACGCCCAACTCCCCGAGATGCTGTCGGCTCTCGGCTTCGGCTACGTCGAGGTTGGCGGCGTCACGGCCGACCCCCAGTCGGGTAACCTCCGCCCGCGGATGTTCCGCCTGCGCGAGGACCGAGGCATCGTCAACCGGATGGGCCTGAACAACCACGGCGCGGACGTGGTGGGCGAACGCCTCACGGCGACCGACGCGGACGTACCAGTCGGGGTCAACCTCGCCAAGACCGAACACGTCGCCATCGACGACGCGCCCGAGGACTACCGCTACACCTACCAGCGAGTCGCCGATGGCGGTGATTTCTTCGTGGTCAACGTCTCGTGTCCCAACTCCGAGGGCTTCCGTGACCTCCAGAACCGCGATTCGATGGAGGCCATCCTCACGACGCTCCAAGACGCGGGCGCGAGTCCCCTCCTCGTCAAACTCTCACCCGACCTGCCGGACCCCGCAATCGAGGACGCGCTGGACCTCGTGAACGAACTCGGCCTAGATGGCGTCATCGCCACCAACACCACCACCGACCGCCCGGATACCCTCGAAAGCCACAATCGCGCCGAGGAGGGCGGTCTCTCCGGCAAACCTATCGAATCCCGAGCCACGGAGATGGTCCGGTTCGTCGCCGAGCGGGTGGACGTGCCGGTCGTCGGCGTCGGCGGCGTCTTCACTGCGGAGGACGCCTACCGGAAGTTACGCGCGGGCGCGCACGTTGTTCAATTATATACTGGTCTCGTCTACCGGGGTCCGTCCATCGCGCGGGACATCAACGAGGGACTCCTCGACCTGCTGGAGCGCGACGGCTTCGACTCGGTAGAGGAGGTCGTCGGCGCGGACCTCGACTGACCTCGCGTCGAGATAGCTCGAAGTAACGAGAGAGTCGCACAGAGCAAAAGCGAAGGCGCGGAGAATCGGGGGAGAGCTATTCGAGCGCGTCGAGTCGGAACTCGAAGCCTGCCACCGGCAGTTCGAGGTCGTGTCCGACCAGCACCTCGGGGTGAATCTCGCCGAGGACGCCGACCGACTCGCCGTCCATCACGATTTCTGCCGCGCGACCGTCGATGAACGTCGGGTGGTCAGTTGCAGGCGTTTCGAGGTCCACGTCGAAGTTGCGCGCGATGGCCTGCAGTCGGGCCTTGGCGTCCTCGTAGGAGGCGTCGTGGCGCGCGAGGACTCCGGCAACTGTCCGGCGCTCGGCGACGCCCGTGTTCTCGCTTTCGTCCACGTGCGCTGTGAAGCCGATTTCGGCGAGGTCCTGCGGGTAGGCCCGGTGGGTGTTGTTTTCCAGCACCATCATGAGCGAGGGGAGCGCCCACGTCCGGAGCATGGTGTAGTCCTCGCTGTAGGGTTCGAGGATGGTCGCGGGTTCGTCAGCGCCGACGACCGAATCCCCTTCGGAGAGGCGCATGCGCTCGAAGTTCTCGGCTTCGTTAATCATGTGGAAGTTGAGCAGGTCCTCGAAGCCCAACCCGACCAGTACGTCGCGGGCGGCGTCCTCCAACTTCGAGCGGTCGTGTCTACTGCCGACCGTCCCCACGTCGGGGTAGCGCGGTTCGAGGTCGTTGAAGCCGTAGGCCCTGCCCACGTCGTCCACGATGTCGAGGGGGTGAAGCACGTCCACCCGGTAGGGCGGTACTTCGACCTCGTAGGCCACTTCGTCGTCTCCGACTTCCTTCGTCTCGGCGTCGAGACCAGAGCGTTCCAGCAGGTCGATGACGCGCTCGGCGCTCAGGTCGATGCCGAGGGTGCGCTCGATGCGCTCGTGAGTCACCGTCTTCTCGCGGACTTCGAGGTCCGGGCGCACGAGGGTCCGGTCCGGATAGTTGACCTCGACCTCCTCGACCCTCGCACCGCGGGCGTCGAGGGCGTAACAGATGATACTGCACATGTGGTCGATGGTCCACTGGTCGGTCCCCGTCAGTTCGACGAACAGGTCCCGCGAGTCGGTCGAGACCTCGGTCCGGCGGCCGTTGATGACCGGCGGGAAGGAGAACAGGCCGATGTCGTCGTAAATCGCGGGGTAACGGTCGTACTCCGACACGAGGTCGGCGTAGGTCTCTCCGGTCGGGTGCGACCGAAGCACCTCGTCGGGCGTCATCTCGGCGTCCGAGTCGAGGGGGACGAACCGGTCGCCGTCGGGGTCGATGCCCCGGTAGGTGATGGACTTGCCGAGTTCCGCGCCCTCCTCGGTGACCGCGGTGCCTTTCAGCATCGTCAGGTCGTGGATGCCGATGGCACCCTTGGCCCGCTTTCTGCCCATCGTGGCGTGGAGTTTCTCCTGCAGTTGGATGAGCGAGTCCAGCGCCTCGTCGTCCAAGTCCACGTCACGAATCACTGCGCCGGTGACGTAGGGGCGTTCGTCGGGAACCGACTCCTCGACTTCGATGGTCCAGTCGGCGTCGTTAGTCGAGGGGACGTAGACTCCTCGGTCGTCGCCGTACTGGTAGCGAAGCGAGCGCGCGACTCCTTCGACCGAGAGTCGGTCGAGACGGTCGGGCGCGAACTCGAGTTGGAAGTCGTCGTCCTCTGTTCGACCCTCGTACTCCAATCCGAGCGCGAACAGGTCGTCTAGCAGTTCGTCGTCCGATTTCTCGTCGTGACCGGTCAGTTCCCGGAGTTCGTCGGGATTCACGTCTACGACAGGCATCAGTGTAGCACCTCCGTCTCGCGGAGCAGTTCGAGGTCACACAGCGTCCCGTGAACGTCGCGGATGTCCTCGAAGCCGTACATCAACATCAGCAGGCGTTCCAGCGCGAGGCCCCACGCCATCACGTCGCACTCGACGCCGAGGGGTTCGAGGACCTCCTCGCGGAACATCCCGCTGTTTCCGATTTCGACCATCTCGCCGGTCGTCGGGTGGGTGCCGAACAACTCGAAACTCGGCTCCGTGTAGGGGTTGTAGTGGGGCTTGAACTCGATGTCCGTGATGCCGAACTGCTCGTAGAACTCCTCGAAGGTCCCCATCAGGTCCCGGACCGACAGGTCCTCGGCCATCACCCACCCCTCGATTTGGTAGAACTCCAGCAGGTGAGTCGGGTCGAGGGTGTCGTTGCGGTAGACTTTCTCGACGCTGAAGAACCGTTGGGGAGGCTCCAGTTCGCCCTCGGCGTGGCCCGAGAGGTACCGCATCGACAGCGAGGTGGTGTGGCCCCGGAGCGCCAGCGCCCGAGCGAAGTCCTCATCCCACGGCGAGTGGTACCCCTCGCCGTCGTCGCCGACGCCCTCGTGGTGGGCGTTTTCGACCCGCTCCACGAGGTCCGCGGGCAGGTCGCCGATTTGCTCGGGGTTGTCCAGCGCGAACCGGTCCCAGTGGGTCCGGGCCGGGTGGTCTTGGGGCATGAACAGCGCGTCGTTAATCCAGAAGTCGGCGTCCACGTGCGGGCCTTCCATCTCCTCGAAGCCCATGCCGACCAGCGTGTCCTTCACGCTGTTGGCGGTCTGGCGCAGGATGTGGGTCTTGCCGCCGTCCACGCGCTCGGCGTCGGCCTCGACGTTGTACTCGGCGAACTCCACGTCGCGCCACTCGCCGGAGGTCAGCATCTCTGGCGTGAGTTGGCCCACGGTCTGGGCCGTCTCGACGCCCTCCATCAGCGCGGTCACGCCCTCGTCGGTGAGGGTGACGGACCGAACCGTCGATTCGGAGACGGTGACGAGGCCTCTGCTCTCCAACTGCTCGACCACGCCGGCGTCTTCGACCGACTCGCCCGCGTCGAGGTCAGCGAGGAGCTTCGCCTCGGCGTCACTCTCGGGGTCGGCGTCGGGGTCGGCCGTAATCTCGCCGCTCTCGATGGTCCCGTAGCCCTTCCGGGCGTAGTTCGACAGGGCGATGTCAACCTGCGGGCCTTCGAGACCGGACTGGCCGATGACCCGACCCATCTGGGCGGGTTCGTCGTCGGCCCCGGCGTCGAGTGCGGCCTCGTAGAGGAGGACCTCGGGTAAGCCATCCACGACGTACTCGCGGCCCTCCTCGGTGATTGCGACCGATTCGTCGGTGGTCTCGGAGACCGTCACGAGGCCGGCGTCCTCCAACTCGAAGGCCGCGCCCGCGATGGTCTCGGGTTTCTGACCGGTCTCGTCCGCTAACTGCTCGAAAGTCTGTGCGTCGTTCGCGCTCGCGGCCTGTAGTACCGCGACCTGTGATTCGGGTAGTTTCATCGTCCGTTGGCTCTCTTTGTGGTTACGTGCCCGTGCGCCCGCTTATCGTTTCTGAAGCGCGGCCGAATCCGGAGACGGTCCCACTGCTCGGACCGGCCTCGCGCGAGCGGTTTCGTCCCGGTCGGAGTCTCGTCCGACCGGGAGTTCACCGCTCGTCAGGGCGCGAAGAAGAAGCCGAACCCCGCACGCTGTTGGCGTGGCTGGCGAACGCTACCACCGGTCTGGGGTTCGGATGGCATACGCGGGAGTTGTTCGTAATCCGTGAAAAACGTTCCGGGGAGGTCCGGGTCGAAACGGATGCCGGTAGGGATTTTCCGAGCAGACTTTGCGCTCAAAGACAACTAAACAATTGGCAAAGAAATAATTATGGTTGCTAAAACTCGCTCTGGATGATTTCGAGCGTGTCCTCGCGGTCGGCCCAGTCCACGAACACCGCCACGCTGGTCGCGCTGGTGATGAGGTCGTGGATGGTGATGTGGTCCTCTGAGAGGGAGTTGACCAACTCCTGAATGACTCCCGACTGGGTGGGGAGTTCGCCGCCGACGACTCGGATGACCGCCACCTCGTCGTCCACCGTGACGCTCGATAGGGAGTCCTCCTCGATGACCTCTCGGTGGAGGATGTTCTCGGCGCGCTCGGCCACCGACTCGTCCACGTAGAACGTCACCGAATCCATCCCGCTGGAGGTGGCGTCGATGTTGATGTCGCTCTCGCCGAGCGCGCTCGAAAGCTCCTGTAAGATTCCGGGTCGGTTCCGAATCGCCCGGCCCGCGACGGTGAGGCAGGCGAGTGGCTCCTCGCGCATGTCCACGAGGTTCTCGAACTCGCCGGTCACGTCGGTCCCGCCGGCCAGCAGGTCGCCGTGCTGATAGTGGACCACGCGGACCCGCAGGTTCTCGTCTTTGTACGACAGCGCGCTGGGCGCGACCACCTCCGCGCCGCGGAACGAGAGGTTCCGGAGTTCGTCCACCGAGATTTCGCCGACGTTCCGCGCACCCTCCACAACGTGGGGGTCGCCGGTCATGACGCCCTCGACGTCGGTTACGATGACAACCTCGTCGGCGTCCATGTAGTTGCCGAGCATCACTGCGGTCGTGTCAGAGCCGCCCCGACCGAGCGTGGTGACGTTGCCCTCGGGGTCCTCGGCGAGGAACCCGGTGATGACCGGCACCACGTCGTCGAGTTCCGCGGTGAGTTCCTCTGCGGCCTGCTGGGTTCGCTCGGCGTCGAGTTCGCCGCGCTCGTCGGTGAAGACGGGCCAGCGGTCGCTTCCCGGTTCCACGAAGACGGCCTCGACGCCGCGGGCAGAGAGGGCGGCTTTCAGCATCCGGACGCTGGTGCGCTCGCCCATGCTCACGATTTCGGCCCGGTCTTGCTCCTCGGTCTCGAACTCGATTTCGTCCAAGAGTTCGTCGGTGGTGTCGCCCATCGCGCTGGCGACCACCGCGATTTCGTGGCCCTGCGCCACGGCGTCGGCCACCGAGTCCGCCGCGCGGTTGATTCGGTCGCCGCTTCCGAGGCTAGTACCGCCGAACTTGGCTACTACTCGCATACTATCACCTGAGAGTCACAGAAACTCCACGCGAGACGCTGGTGCATGAGAGTGGCTAACTCAGGAACGCAGATAATTGCTTCCATGTGTGAGAGGCTTGCCGGACCCGAGTTTCGGTCCGCTACGTGTCGGCATCGGCGGGAACCGACTCGCGGTCGTCGTCACGCTCGGTCTCCTCGCGTTCGCCCTCCTCGTAGGCATCGTCCATCTCGGCGATGGGGTCGAAGGTGACCAGTCCCTTCCCGCCGGTGAACTCGTAGGCGACCCACTCGGGAATCGCCAGCACGCCGTTCATCTTTCGGATTCTGATGCGCTTGATGAGCGTGTCGGAGACGATTTCCGGGTTCACCTGCATGTCAACGATGCCGTCCATGGCGTAGCCGAGGTCGTGGGGGAAGGTCTTCTCCTCGCCCGTAATCGTCCCGCCGGCGAAGATGGGGACGAACCGGCCCTTGCAGATGTCGGCCCGGATGTCCTTGACGAAGTTGTACGCTCGCACCGGTTGGACCAGCGTGCCGAACTCGGTCAACGAGTCGATGACCACGACCCCGCAGTCGCTCATTCCCAACCCTTCGAGGCAGTTGTCGAGTTTGTTGTGGAGTTCGCTCACGTCGCTGGGGTCCCGGACGGTCTGGGTCACTGGCCGCGTGATGTCGTAGATGTGGCGGTTCCACTCGTCCATCCGGTCGAACATGCGTTCGCGGTCCCGACCCTCCATCCGATAGGTGAAGCAGTCCACGATGTGGAGTTGCCCCGATTCCAGATACGGCAGGACGTTCCAGTCCAGCGAGAGGAAATTCTCCACGACCGAGATTGGCGGTTCGGTGAAAGTGACGAACGCCGCGGGTTCGTTGCGCTCCAAGGCCCGCCAGACGAGTTCGGCCCGCAGAGCGTCGTCGCGCGACCCCTCGTCGTTGGCCAGCAGGACGAACGAGTTCCGGGGGAACCCCTGCGGGAGGAACTTGTCGAGGCCCGAGATACCGGTCCGAATCCGGCGGAAGCCGTGGTACTCGGTGAACGCGCGGTCGGTCTCGGCCATCGCGTCCCGACAGGCCTCGGTGCAGAACTCGCGGGTTTCGTCCTCGCATTCCATCGTCACCGGGTCGGTCGAGTACGGAAGCCGACAGAAGTCACAGCGGTCGGCGTCCGAGGACTCGCCGCCGGGGTCCGAGTCGGGACCGCCGCCCGAATTGTCCCTGCTATCCATACCCACGACCTAGGGGTGCGAGCGAAAAAGCCCTGCGCGTCCGAGAGTCAGTCGATACGTCCTCGGTCCGAGCGCCCCGCGAACTTTAACTTAGTCGGGAGACGAAACGTGAACAATGCGCGTGCGAGATGCGGTCGAGGAGGACGGTGCGGTACTCGGCGAACTCGCCGATGCTCCCGCCGAAGTGATGCACAACGTGGTTCACGACCGGACGGTTCGAGTGGCCGAGGAGCCAGCAGACGGTGAGACTCGGAGCGAAGGGGAGGACGACGCCGAAGTGGTCGGGTTCGTCGGGTTCGACGCGATGCCCGGAACGGTCCGCGTGACCTACCTCCGGGGGACCCGCGAGGCCCGCGAGCGACTGCTGGAGGAGCCAGTTCGGTTCGCCCGCAAGGAGGGGATGAGCGTCGAGGCGCTGGTGCCCGAAGACGAGGCGGAGACGAAGGCAGTGGTCGAATCAGCAGGGTTCCGCCAAATCGGGACCGGGCCGCGGTTCGACGGCGGTCGGACCCTCGAATACCGACTGGAACCGGCGTCGTAGAATCGGCGTCTCCGGTGGCTTCGGCGACGCTCGAACCGGGCCGGGTCTCGCCAGAAAAATCGCCTCAGCGAACGCGAACCCCTCTGTTTCGGGTGGAAACTCTCAGTCTCGACTGAACTGCCGGACCGTCATGTCGAGCGTGTCGAGGTCCAGAATCGGCGCGTAGCCAGCGTCCGGGTCGATGTTGACCGACTTCTGGAAATCAGTCTGGGCCTGCCAACACCCGGAGTTGACCGCGAGGACGTTGTGGTACTTGCCCCACCCGAGTTTGTGGACGTGGCCGGTGTGGAACACGTCGGGCACGGTGTCCATCACGAGGTAATCTTTCTCCTCTGGCGCGAGGCGTGTCTTGCCGCCGAACTGGGGTGCGACGTGGCGCTTCTTCAGCAGTTGGTACATCGCCTTGTGGGGGTCGTCGTAACTCGCCTTGTCGTCGGGAAGTTCGGCGATAACCTCGTCCAGCGAGACGCCGTGGTACATCAGGATGTCCACGCCCTCAACGGTGACGGTGGAGGGGTTGCCCGAGATGCGGGCGTCGTGGACCGACATGATGTCCCTCAGCTCCTCGTCGAATCCGGGTTGGGGTTCGGCGAGTCGAACCGCGTCGTGGTTGCCCGGAATCATCAGAATCTCCATGTCGCCGGGCACCTCCTTCAGATACTCCGAGAACTGCTCGTACTGCTCGTAGATGTCGATGATGTCCAACTCGTCGTCTTGGTCGGGGTAGACGCCGACGCCCTCCACCATGTCGCCCGCGACGAGGAGGTACTCGACGCGCTCGGCCTCCTCGGTGTGAAGCCAGTCGGCGAACCGGGACCACGCGTCGGCCATGAACTCCTGACTGCCGACGTGAACGTCGCTGATGAGCGCGGCCTGCACGTGGCGGTCGGCGGTCGATGGCTTGTAGGTTCGGGGCACGTCGGGGAAGTAGAGGTCGTCCACGAACAGGATGCCGTCGCCGTCGTCGTTGTCGTCCGAGAGCGTTCCCTCGACTGCGATAACCTCGTCGTGGAGGAGTTCGTTCACCGTGTCGGCGAACTCCCGGTCTTTCATGATGAGACAGGGGTAGGTTCCGCTGGTATCTTCCAGTTCGACGAGCCAGTGACCGCTCGCAGTCGAGCGGATGTCGCTGACCATCCCGACGATGGCGGTGTCTCCGCCGCCGGGCATCGACTGGACCGCGGAGGTCGGCCGGGCGTTGACCCGCGAGCGCAACTGTTTCGAGAGGCGCTCGAAGCGGTCCTTGAACACCGACACGAAGTCGTCGTACTCGCCGGTGCCGGTACTCTCGCCCGTGATGTCGCCCTCGATTTCGAGCGACCGGGCGTCGAAGTCCGGGTCCCGGACCGACTCGTCGGGTCGGGACACGTCGGTCACGCCGTCGCCGAACTCCGAACCGTCGGCGTCCGGACTGGTCTCTCCGTCGTTACCGGCGACTGCGACAGCGCCGTCGCCACTCGAATCGACACCATTACTGTCAACCCCCTTCGTTTCATCTGGAGAACCTAACTCGTTCTTCGGGTTGGTTCCGGTATCGGGTCCACTCGAAACTGGGGCGTTGCCGTTTCCAGCCTCGAACTCCGCGAGGACCTCCTCGACGTGGGCGGACGAGAGTTTCAGCGCCTCGTCGGGCGCGCGTTCGACCACCGCTTCGAGCGCGGCGTTCGGGTCGTCTGCCCCCGCCAGCAGGGTCACGGCCTCGCGGTCGGCGTTCCAGCCGCGACTGGTGAGTTCGCTGACGATACGAGCGGGCGTCTCCAGCGGCACGTTCTTCCAATTTCGGGGGTTCGCCAAAAGGATAGCGGAGCGCGGTGGGTGCGGTACGCCGAGACACCCGCGGCCCGAGACAGCGATTCGACTCCGAGGTGGCCGGAGAGCCGTGAACCCACTTTCGAGCAATTATTTTAGTTTCTAAATATAGCTTCTTATTTCTTTAATGATTGTGTAGGCGTGTAAGGCGGACGTGGCTCGCACCCGGAAAATTGACAACCTCAGAACGGTAAGGTGGGTCCGATGAGTGCTTCCCGAGACGGTCCATCGTCCGACGAGGACGAACCCGATAGTTCACCTACCTCGTCGGAACTGCGGGCCGACGCCGCGGCGACTGACGGAGGCGAGCGCGAGGAGGGCACCGGCCCGCTCGCGTTGGTCCGTCGGTTCCGTCGGAGCGACAACGAGGTGGTCGTGTTCGTCCGCGAGATGTTGAGTAGCGCCGGTATCGTGCTGGCCATCGGGCTTCTCCTCTTTGCCATCAGCGGGGTCTGGCCCCCGATGGTCGCCATCGAGAGCGGGAGCATGGAACCCCAGATGCAGAAAGGTGACCTCGTGTTCATCATGGACGAGGGTCGTCTCGTGCCCGACGCCGCGCAGTCCGGAACCGGCGTCGTGACGTACAAGACGGGCCAAGACTCCGGATACAAGAGTTTCAACAACTACGGCGACGTGATAATCTACAAACCCGACGGGAAGAACTATCAGACGCCCATCATCCATCGCGCCCGCTTCTGGGTCGAGGAGGGCGAGAACTGGTACGACGAGGCCGACAAGCAGTACATCGACGCGGACAACTGCCAGCAGTTGACCAACTGCCCGGCCCCCAACGCCGGATTCATCACGAAGGGCGACGCCAACGGCTTCTACGACCAAGCCGCGTGGAGTGGCGGCGCGCTCAGCGACCCCGTGAAGCCGAGTTGGATTCGGGGCACCGCCGAGGTCCGCATCCCGTGGCTCGGCTGGGTCCGCCTCCAGTTCTCGGGCGCGGCCTACGTCGCTCCGTCCTCGCTCCCGACGGCCTCGCTCTCGACCACGCCGCTCGTCGCTCCCGGTGTGTCCTCTCCCGGTGTAGCCTCGCCCAGTATGGCCTCCCCAGTGTAGCCTCACCCGGCGCGGTTTCCCTCGCCCCGGTTCGACTCGGCCCGCCCGCTGTTTCGACTGCGTTTCGACTGCGTAACCATGCTGTTTTGACTGCGTAACCAAACACCGTTTTTCCGACGAGAAGCAGGCGACGAGGAGAGCAAGCCCTCCGTTTCGTGTGAAACAACTTTCAGAAGCGGGCGAGTTGTCGAAGTTCAGAACCGGACAGGGTGTCGAACGAGGCGGACCGCCGCCAAAATCGAGGAGCTAGTTGTCGAACCGGGCCTGCACGAACGGTTGGACGTTCTCGATGTCGCCGAGACGGGAGTCGGACATCAGCACCGCCTCGGTCTCGTCGATGGGCACCGAGAGGCTGATTTCCTTGGTCCGGCCGTATCTGCCCTTGCTGACGACGACGGCGTTGACGATGCCCAGCATGTCGAGTTCGCTGATGAGGTCGGTGACCCTGCGCTGGGTCAGTTGGTCGGCGTCGATTTCCGCACAGAGGCGCTTGTAGATGTTGTACACCTCGCCGGTGTTGATGTTCTGGACGCCGTTGTCCTCCAGCAGGATGATGGAGAACAGCACGATTTTCGACTGAGTGGGGAGGGTGCGAACCACCTCGACTACCCGGTCGAGTTCGATTTTCTCCTGTGCTTTCCGGACGTGGGCCTCGTTGACCCCCTCGGCTTGGGCGCGCTCGGCGAGTTCGCCCGCAGTCCGGAGGAGGTCCAGCGCGCGCCGGGCGTCACCGTGTTCCTGCGCGGCGAACGCGGCGCAGAGCGGAATCACGTCGTCGCTCAGCGCGTCGGCCTTGAACGCGACTTCCGCGCGGTGCTGAAGGATGTCCCGCAGTTGGTTGGCGTCGTAGGGCGGGAAGACGATTTCCTCCTCGCCCAAAGAGGATTTGACGCGGGGGTCGAGGAAGTCGGTGAACTTGAGGTCGTTGGAGATGCCGATGATGGAGACCCGCGAGTTCTCCAACTCCGAGTTCATCCGCGAGAGGTTGTAGAGGGTGTCGTCGCCCGACTTCTCGACCAGTTTGTCGATTTCGTCCAGCATGATGACGACCACGCGCTCCTCGTAATCGACGGCCTCGAAGAAGGTGTTGTACACCCGGTCGGTCGGCCATCCGGTCATGGGCACCGACTCCATCTCCTCGCGGTCGGCTTCTAGTTCTTCTACGCGCGCGTCGATGTCCTCGACCGTATCGAACTCGGTGTCCGCGAGTCGGGAGGCGGTGGCGTCAGTGTCGGTAGCGGCGTCAGTGTCGGCGGCGGCGGCCTCCTCGCGGAGAGTTTCGAGTTCGTCCATCCGGTCGTCCACGAACTGCTGGTTGTTCTCGATGAACTTGTTGGCGAGTTGGGCCAGCACCCGGTACTGGGTGTCGGTGACCTCGCAGTTGATGTACTCGACGTTGCAGGGCACGTCGTACTTCTGGGAGGTGCTTTCGAGTTCCTTGCTGACGAACTTCGCGCTGGCGGTCTTGCCAGTCCCGGTCTTGCCGTAGATGAGGATGTTCGAGGGCGTCTCGCCCCGGAGGGCGGCGACCAGAATCGTCGCCATGTTGTTGATTTGGTCCTTCCGGTGGGGAAGCTCGTGGGGCGTGTACGAGGGCCGCAGGACCTCCTTGTTCTCGAATATCGGTTCGCCGGACAGCAGGTCGTCGAACAGCCCTTGGTCGTCGTCCTCCTCCTCGAAGACGACATCGTCTAAATCGACGTTGTCGAAGCTCCGGTCGGGGCTGACCTCGACTCCCTCGTCCGTCGGTTGCGTGTTTTCGTCAGACATGCGTTCGTGCCGACCCCTCCGTTTCAGGTGGAAGACGCGCAACGCGCGGGCCAATTTCGGCGAAATCGACCGCCAGCGCCGAGATGTAGAGGCCGAGAAGTTGCGAGCGCGTCCAGTTGATGCAGGAGAACCAAAGGTCCAGCAGGGTATTAAACTCTTTCTTCTCTCTGCTTGCTCGAATCGAACCCCGAAATCGGACGCGAAAAGCCCGCAGAGCCGAAATTAATGACAGAACACGTTCGCCGAAATCGAGAAGCACCGCCGAGAAACGAGGAGTTTCGGGTCGCAGGGACGCTGGTTCGGAACGGGAGAGTCCCGTGTTCGATAGCCGAGAAACCGTCAAATAGAGCCATAGAAGGCGAATTCCTCCGGGAAGTAGAAAGATGGCCTCTATTTCGAGTCGAGGAGGCGTCGCGTCACCAGTAGCACGTGGCGTCACCAGTGGCTTGGCGGACAGTGATCAGGCGGAGAATACTGCTGGGTAGTAGACGATGGTCGCTACGGGAAAGACCAAAGAAAATGAGACCGAGGGGGAGAGAATCGGTGCCACTGATCGTGGCACCTCCCCCACCCCTTCGTTTCGGGTGGAACGGGAGAAAGGAGGGGGTGGGGAGGGGTGCCTCTAATAACCGGAACCTTTAGTACAACAGGCAGAAAACAGTATCCGTAAACCAACAGCAACGGTTATTTTTGGAGTCGGTTTGGTTGAAATAACGGCGGCTCGCTCACCCCACCCCCACCTTCCAACGGCTCCACCTGAAACGAAGGGGTGGGGGTGGTCGGACATCTCCCGACAATTCGCTGGCGGCCTCTACTTTTCGAGTCTATTCGTCCACTGGGACTTCCGACTTTCCCTCGTCGTCCCTCGTGTTGTCTCTCGTCTCGCCTTGCCTTGCCTTGCCTTGACTTGCCTCGTCTCGTCTTGCTCCTGCGGTCGTTCTTCTGTAGACCTTCTCCTGTCCTCTCTCCTTTGTCCTCTCTCCTCTGTCATCTCTTTCCTGTTATCTCTCCTCACTTTCCTAGTCCTCACATCTCTCGTGTTCGGCTTGCTTTCGGCCTTCGACTGAAGCGTCGTGTCCTCGACTTCGCTTCGACCTTCGATTGGTTCTCGTCCACATGACCCCTTCATTTCGACTGGAAATCAGAGCTGTTCTCCTTCATTAGGTCACACAAGTCCCATCTCGTCTTGTCGTTTCCACCCGAAACGAATCGTGTTGAGGTTACACTCGGACAGCATATCGGCCAACAGCTATCGAGACCAAACCCTCGCCAACAGCTGTCAAGACCGACCCACCGGCCAACAACTGCCGGGAACCGAACCACCGACTAACAACCGCCGGGACCAACCCATCGGCCAACAACCGTCAGAGGCACCTCCGAAGTCCTCTCGCAATTGCCGAGGAGTTAGTTCCATGTCCTCGAATTGGTCATTTTTTCCGAGGGGTGTCTGACGTAGGTTTAAGTGGGTGGGATATAGTTGTACGCGCAACAGCCCCCGTGACGGTTTCGTTCGCCGATAGTGGGGTCTGGGAGGAAAGGATGGGATTGTTTACCGACCTGAAAGACAGCATTGCCCGCGTTACGGACAAGCTCTTCTCCGCGCAGGAGCCGAAGCGTATCGGTATCTACGGCCCGCCAAACGCCGGAAAGACGACCCTCGCCAACCGCATCGCCCGTGATTGGACTGGCGACGCGGTGGGTCCCGAGAGTCACATTCCACACGAAACCCGGCGGGCCAGAAGCAAGGAGAACGTAGAAATCGAGCGCAACGGCAAGACGGTGTCCATCGACATCGTTGACACGCCGGGCGTGACGACCAAAGTCGATTACGAGGAGTTCCTCGACCACGACATGGAGAAAGAGGATGCAGTGCGTCGCTCCCGCGAGGCCACCGAGGGCGTCGCGGAGGCGATGCACTGGCTCCGGGAGGACGTGGAGGGCGTCATCTACGTGTTGGACAGCACGACCGACCCCTTCACGCAGGTCAACACTATGCTCATCGGTATCATCGAGAGTCAAGACCTCCCAGTCCTCATCCTCGCTAACAAGACCGACCTCGAAGATTCGAGCGTCCAGCGCATCCGGAACGCCTTCCCTCAGCACGAGACCATCCCGCTCTCGGCGCTCGAAGGCGACAACATGGACGAAGTGTACGACAAGATAGCGGAGTACTTCGCGTGATACCATGCCAGAAGTGACTGGGGACGACCCCGACGACGGCGTGCAAATCGACCTTATCGGTGCCGACCGGATGGCCGAGATGGCGTCGATGGAGAAGATTCGGATGATTCTCGACGGGGTTCGGGACGGCAACATCGTCATCCTCGAAACCGGGCTTTCGCCCGACGAGGAGAGTAGACTCATCGAGGTCACGATGACCGAAATCAGCCCCGACGAGTTCAACGGTATCGAAATCGAGACCTACCCCCGGTCCGAGACCGCAGACCAGAGCTTCCTCGATAGGCTGATGGGCAAGGAATCGACGCGAAAGCTCACCGTCATCGGCCCGGCGAACCAAATCGAGACGCTTCACAAAGACGAGAACCTCATCAGCGCGCTCGTCTCACGCAAATAATGCCCCACCAGTGTACCACCTGCGGGCGGACGTTCGAGGACGGCTCGAAGGATATGCTCTCGGGCTGTCCGGACTGCGGCGGGAACAAGTTTCAGTTCCAACCCGCGGGGGCCGTAAGCGAGAGTGCCGGAAACGCCGGAGCGAACGCAAGCGGTGGACCTGCGAACGCCGCGACTGCGCCGAAGAAGACGCCCGAGAGCGCCCGGTCGGCCGGGGGGTCGTCGTCCTCGGCCGACGCATCCGAAACAGGGGGTACTCGCGGGGGCACGGCCGGCGACCGAGGAGCGTCCGCACCCGAAACAGGGGGTGACGACCGAGCAAGCGCGGTGAACCGGGCGGCCGCGACGGTCCGCGATTGGGTCGGCAAGCGCGACGATGCCCGAGACGACCGGACTGATTCGACGCGAGACGAGGCCTCGACGCGAAACGGTACTGCGCCGCGGACCGACGCTACCCCGCCGAGCGAGGAGGACTCGGCGCAGGCCAGCGCTCGCCGGGACGTGGTGAGCGAGTCGGAGTTACCCGACGAACCGCCCCAGCGCGCCGGCGTCTCGGAACCCGGTGACGCGCCCGCCGCAAATTCCGAGGGGAACGTCGTCAGCGCGCCCGACGACGAGAGTCCGGGACTGAAGGAACTCCGCGAGGAGCTAAACAGTCAGTTCGAGAGCATCCGAATCGTGGAACCCGGCCAGTACGAACTCAATCTGATGGAACTGTACGAGCGCGAGGAGTACATCATCTCGCTACAGGAAGACGGGAAGTACGTCATCGAGGTCCCCGACGCGTGGGACGCGAGCGACCGCTGATTTTCGCTAGTTCGTAGTGACGACCGGCCGACGAGTTCCGGCAGACTGGGGCGTCTTGGCAAAACTGTTTACAGGGCGACTCGCAAAGAACAGTATCCGATGTTCGACGACGCCAAGCGCCGAGCGAAAAGCGTCGCGTTCCTCTTTCCGGCGGCGTTGGCCCGCCTCGATCTCCTCGACAGGGAGAAAGGCGAGGAGGCCTTCGACCTCGCGGTCCCCGTGATGGTCACCGGTGGGATGCGGACCCTGCTCCGGGCCGCGGACTTCTTCATGGTCGGGCGGGCACTCGGCGACGAGGCGGTGGCCGCGCTCGAACTCGGCTTTCAGTACTTCTTCATCCCCTTCGGCCTCTCGCTTGCGCTGACCAGCGGGACCATCAGCGTCGTCTCCAGATTCGAGGGGGCCGACGAGCGCGACAAGGCCAACTTCGCCATCAAGCAGTCGCTCTGGCTGGCGCTCCTGCTGGCGATTCCAATCACGGCTGTCACGTGGGTCTACGCCGAACCGATGATAGACGTGCTGACCGACGACGCCCGGACAATCGAACTCGGGGCCGTCTACCTCAAAATCATCATGCTCTCGGTCTCCTTCCGGTTCTGGAGCATGATTGCGGCCCGCGCGCTGGCGGGAGTCGGCGACACTCGGACCCCGATGTACATCCGACTGCTCACGCTCCCGACCAACATCTTCCTGAACGCGGTCCTCATCTTCGGGTTCGGTCCCTTCCCCGAGTTGGGCGTCGCTGGCGCGGCGTGGGGAACCGCCATCGCCAACGTCCTCGCGGCGACCCTGTTCACGGCCGCGCTCGTCTCCGGTCGGTACACGGTCCGGCTACCGGTCGGGGGTAAGCAGTGGGACTGGTCGATTGCAGGCGAAATCGTCCGGGTCGGTGCGCCCCTCGCGGGGACTCGCCTTTCTCGGACCCTCGGGCGATTCCCCTTCCTGCTGGTCCTGACCACGCTCGGGACGCCGGTGGTCGCGGCCTACGCCATCGGTCGGCGAATCATGTTGCTGGCGCTGATGCCGGCGTGGGGTTATTCGACGGCCTCCTCGACGCTGGTCGGCCAGTCCATCGGCGCGGGCGAGGACGACGAGGCCACTCAGTACGGGTGGCAGACGCTCCGAATCGCGCTGGTCACGCAACTGCTCATCGCGGCGGTGCTGTTCGCGGCGGCCCGGCCGCTGGCGACCGCCTTCGGTACCGACCACGTGGACTTGACCGTCGAGTTCATCCGGGTGTTCGGTCTCGGCGTCGCGGCGTTCAGCGTCTCCCGGACGATGCGAGGAGGACTCCGCGGCGCGGGCGACACGCGCTGGCCCCTCTACGGCACCTTCGCCGGGACCTACTTCTTCAAACTCCCGGTGGCGCTCCTCGCCGTCGCGCCCGGCGTCGCCCTGTTCTCGGTCGATGGCTGGAGCTTCGCGCCCGGCCTCGGATGGGGTCTGCTGGCGGTGTACGTCTCCATCCTCGGGGACATGTATCTCCGGGCGGTGGTCAACACTTTCCGGTTCTGGACCGGCAAGTGGAAGCGCGTCGCCCGCGAGTCCGACGTGGGTGCCGGGACCGGCGCGGACTGACGGAAAGTAGAGGAATTTAAAGGCTCGCGCCCGAAGCCACCACCATGAGCACGGCAACCAAAATCGTGGTCGGAACGGTCGGCATCGTGAGCGTCCTCGCAGTCGGGTTACTCGCAAACCTCTGGCTCGCGGCCTGATGTTCGAGCAACGGTCGCTGTCCGAGGAGGTCCAAGCGGTCCGCGAGGCCCACGCGCCCGAGACAATCGTCCTCGACTCGGGGTCGGACTTCGAGACGCTGGCACCCGAGCGCGCCGAGGACCTCGGCCTGCTGGTGGACTCGCTCGACCCAATCGCCTACCCCGACGAGTGGCTTCCAGAGGACGCGCCGGAACTCCTCCGGCGGTTCGCCTCGACCGACTTCACGGTCGGGATGCCCGGCGACGGGAGCGTGGCGTGGACGCGCCAGACGAAGCCTCCGGTTGCGTTCGTCAAGCCCCGCGTGCAGGGGTCGCCCGACGAGTTCGTGGACTTCCTGATTGCGGAGGCGCTGGTGGAAATCGGCACGGACTGCCCCGAGCAGTTCCTCGGGTTCTTCGAGGACCAGTACGTCGAACTCGACGCCGCGCTCCCCTTCGACGCCGGGAGCGTCTACCAAATCGCGGCGGCGCTCTACGACGCCTACCTCGGACTCCGCACGCGAGAGGTCTTCGCCGACTGGGGGAATGAATCGGGTGACGCACACCGCCCCCGACTCTTTTCGGCGTGGCAGGACGCGGGCGAGCGCATCGAACCCCGGTTAGAAGGGCTTCCCGCCTCGATGGCCCGCGACGAAACCGACTTCGCCGACGCCGCCGAGTTCGCCTGCGCCGCAGTCAAACACGGCCTCGAACTCCCCGCGCCGTTCGCGGCGCTCGACACCGAGGCCTACCGCGACCACGGCCCGGCCTACGCGGTCAAGTGGGCCGAGAAGACCTTCGAGTAGGAAACCGGCCGCGTCCGAATGCGACCATTTACCACATATCTCACAGCCTACAAAATGATTTTAGCCCTTCACGTCGAACCAAGACGTGGTGGGTAAATGACCGAGTACTCCGACAAACGCGCCGATACGTCCGGGTGGGAGGAACAGCTATATCCCGACGCCGAGGAGGACGACAACGGCGTCGAGGGCGCGACGACCGAGTGAGGACCCAATCTGCGTCCGCCGTTCATTTTCTGCGGTCGCCGACCCGAACTGCGTAGCAGTTCGTCCGTTTTCCCCCTCAGCGACCGGTCCGGGACGTTTCGCGCCCAGTTTGACTCCTCTCAACCCCTTCGTTTCGTCTGGAGATTCTGATAGCAACTGCCGGCTTCGGACGACAGATTCGGACGCCGGCCCGGTCGGTCAGGGAATAATCTGCTCGCCGTCGTCGTCGTAGACGCGAATGGCGTCCACCGGACAGACTCGGGCGGCCATCTTCGCGTCGAACTCGGCGTCGTCCGGGATTTCGCGGACGAAGGTGTCCTCGGCGTCCTCGTCGGCGTCTCTGAGGTCGGCCTTCCCGTCGTCGCGGTTCTCCTCGAAGGCGTCCCACTCGGCGGTACACTGGAACATCCCGGTGCAGGTGTCGCGGTCGAACTCGATTCGCATGGTCCGGAGTTGGACGAGCAGGGTCAAATCCCTGCCGGAGGCTGTTCGCGGTCTCACACCAGCGGCACGTCCGCCCCGAGGAACGACGCGACCGACCCGAGTATCACCAGTCCCATCACCGCGCCGAACCCATACGAGACGACGACGTAGACTGCCGCGAAGGTGAGATTTCGGTTCCGGAGATGTTCGATACCCTGCGTCCGCAGGTCAACCACGTCGAACGCGTCTATCAACAGGAGATACCCGTCGCCGTGAATCAGGGGATTGAGTACGACTACCGTCTCCGCGACTGTCATGATGACGAACGCGCTCAGCACGACGCTGTCGGGGAAGAACACGAGGTGGACCCCCGCGACCAGCAACGTCCAGACGATTTGGACGAACGGTCCCGCCAGCGTAATCCAGAGCCGGTGGTTCCGGGGCAGAACCCACGCCTCCGTCGTGTCCGTGATAGCGGCGGGAATCGCACCGTTCACCAGTCCGACCCGGACCGACGGGTCGAAGTACGGCTTGCTCGTGAAGTAGTGGCCGCCCTCGTGAATCGCCAGCGTCACGACGACCAACCCGAGGAAGGGAACGATTCGCGCCGGCGTCAGCAGTTCGACCACGTTCGGCATCGTCTGGGTCTCCCTCCACGCGACGACTGCGCCGACGGCGACCAGACAGAGGAACGCCACTAACCGGGGCCACAGTCGGATTCCGTCGGGCTTCCGAAGTTTGACGACCGGTTCGTCCGGCCGGAGATACCCCTCTCTTTCGAGGTCCTCGACGATTTTCCGGGGCGTCCCTTCTAGTTCTTCCTTTGATACTTCGCCCTCGGCGAGCGCGGTCAGTAGCTTCCAGCCATCGTCGGAGATGCGCCTAAGCCCGTTGTCGGGACTTGTGAGATAACGATTGCCGTCCGACTCTCCCCACGTGAACCCGACCGGCGGGTCGGTCGTCTCCACTTCTCTTTCCAATCGAACCATAGTTGCAGTAGCTGTCCGTCGCTGTCGGCCCACTCGCCGCCGGCCCACTCGTCGTCGCCCGACGCGCCGACGACTGCGTAGCCGACCGATGGTACGGGCTTTATTTTAAATCACGTCTGTTATAGTTAACGATTGACGTGGTGTGTAGATAGCCACAGCGGGCCGCGGTGGGTCATAGCAGGCCGTGGATGTCACGGCGGGTCGCGCCGGACCGTGAGCGTCGTCGCTCGCCGTGCTACCGTCCGCCGTCGAGGAGATACTCGGCCAGTCGCTCCGCGACATTCTGGTCACACCGGGCGTCGGCACCGTTGAACACCGGCGTCTCGTTGACCTCGAAGACAACGTGGTCGCCGTCGGGCCGCCGTCGAACGTCTGCGGCACCGAAGACGAGGCCCGCGGCCGCTATCGCCCGAACCGCGCTCTCGGCGATGTCGTCGGACACCGACGCGGCCGTGGTCTGGATTTCTTGGCCGCGCTGTCGGTCGATTTTGAACGAGAAACTCTCGCTGTCGTACTGAATCGCGCCGACGACTTCGCCGTCGAGGACGTACACGCGAAGGTCCTCGCCCGGCACGAACTCCTGAAACTGGACGGGGGCGTTCACGAGCGCGCCGAGGCCGTCGCCCGCGAGGTCCTCGTCGGTCAGTTCCGCGGGCGGCGCACCGTTAGTCGCCGGTTTGTAGATAACCCGGTCGTGGTCTCGGTAGAACTCCTCGACTGCCGTCGGGTCGTTGGTGAACAGGGTGTCCGGAACCGGCACGCCGTCGCTCGCAAATTGGCTCAACTGCCACGGCTTCTGGCCCTGCAGGTAGTGATTCCGGACGCGGGGCAGTGCCGGGATACCCTCAGATTCGAGTCGCCGGGCGAAACTTTCGAAGACGCTCCGGTGGTCCCGAATCTGGGCCAACGTCCGCTTGGGGTCGTCGCGGCCCTTGAACGGTTCGCGTTGCATCGCCGTCATCGGGTGAAACAGGAGGTTCGACTGGAAGTACGCCCCCGTCACGTCGTCGTAGGTGACAGTACTGTCGAAAAACACCGTCTCGGAGTCGGGTCGGAACCGAATCGGCGCTTCCCCCGGCCAATCGTCGGTGTGGCAGAAAATCGGCTCGCCGCCCTTTGCTTCTATCTCCTCGGCGAGGAGCGTCAGGTCGTCGTCCCACGAGGGACCACAGAGTACGACAGCCATGTACCCTGTTCTCCCCCACCAAATGGATAAATCAATCGGTCTAGTAAATAAAATCTCAATATAATCTATAAAATCTAATATCTTTAAGACAATATCGTTAGGTATTTATGCAGTTATTCACAATGGTATGATACCCCATACCGGGGATGGTCACAATGGAACACTTCATCCAAAACCTCGACGAAGACGACTTCGAAGAAGTCGAAGAGCGCGAAACCACCGCAATCCAACACACCGGCTCCAGCTTCGCCTACACGTAATTCGACAACTGTCGGCTGGTAACTGACTCGTCTTCGACCGACCCAGTTCGGTCGCACTTTTCCTGCGTTCCGTCGTTATCCTCCCAGTAGTCGGATACTCGTGGGACCGTCGTGGTATCGAATCGCTACTTCCCTGCCCAGTCCCGATACCACGGCTCAGACCGACAACGAGAAGCTTCTCGGTGACGAGGCGTCACGGGTGCCCACGTCGGAGTCCTCGGTCATCTCCGGATAAGAAACTAAATCATTTCCTAAACAAATTATAACCTGTCTCTAACATGTGTATGGTTGTGTCGTCACGTCGAAATCTCCCCGAAACGTCCTCCTCGACTCACCTGCGAACCCCATTCGAAACCACCCGCGGACGCGCTCCCCCGGACCCGACAGTTTAAACCAGAGGACGCGCCAAAGACGGGGTAATGGCTACTTTCGTCTCCCGTCGGCGGTGGTCGGCGTGACCGTCGAAATCGCCGACATCCCCGACCTGCCCGACGGCGTGCCCGAACACTTCCGCGAGCAGGGCATCGAGGAGCTATACCCGCCCCAAGGCGAGGCCGTCGAGGCCGGGGTCGCCGAGGGCGAATCGGTGGTCGCCAGCGTCCCCACCGCCAGCGGAAAGACTCTCATCGCCCAGTTAGCGATGCTCACGAGCATCGCCCGCGGCGGCAAGGCGCTCTACATCGTCCCGCTCCGTGCGCTGGCCAGCGAAAAAAGGGCCGAGTTCGAGGAGTTCGAGGAGTACGGCGTCAGCGTCGGCGTCTCGACCGGCAACTACGACAGCGACGGCGACTGGTTGGCCCAGAAGGACATCATCGTCGCCACCAGCGAGAAGGTGGACTCGCTCGTCCGCAACGGTGCCCAGTGGGTAGACGACCTGACCTGCGTGGTCGCCGACGAGGTTCACCTCGTGGACTCGAAGAACCGCGGTCCCACGCTGGAAGTCACCCTCGCCAAACTCCGCAAGTTGAACGAGAACCTTCAGACGGTCGCGCTCTCGGCGACGGTCGGCAACGCCGACGAAATCGCCGACTGGCTCGACGCGACCCTCGTGGACTCGACGTGGCGACCCATCGACCTCCAGAAAGGGGTGCTGTACGGCCAAGCCCTCCATCTGGACGACGGGTCGAAAAAACAGATTTCCAGAGGGAACGAGAAACCTACCGCCTCGCTGGTCGAGGACACCCTCGAAGACGATGGCTCGTCGCTCGTCTTCGTCAACTCCCGGCGCAACGCCGAGGCCGCGGCCCGCAGACTCGGCGACGTGACCCGCGGCTATCTGACCCCGGAGGAACAAACTCAACTCCACGAAATCGCCCGAGACATCCGGGACGCCAGCGACACCCAGACCAGCGACGACCTCGCCGATGCCGTCGAGAAGGGGTCAGCCTTCCACCACGCGGGCCTCTCCAGCGAGAGCAGGGAACTCGTCGAGGACGCCTTCCGAAATCGACTCGTCAAGGTCATCTCCGCCACCCCGACGCTCGCGGCGGGGGTCAACACGCCCTCCCGACGAGTCATCGTCCGCGACTGGCGGCGCTACGACGGCGACGTGGGCGGCATGCAACCCCTCGACGTGCTGGAGGTCCACCAGATGTTCGGCCGGGCCGGTCGGCCGGGACTCGACCCCTACGGTGAGGCGGTCCTCCTCGCCAACAACCACGACGAACTGGACGAACTGTTCGACCGCTACGTCTGGGCCGACCCCGAACCGGTCCGGTCGAAACTCGCGGCCGAACCCGCGCTTCGGACCCACCTCCTCGCCACCGTGGCCTCAGGGTTCGCCGACACCGAGGACGAACTGGTCTCGTTCCTCGAACGCACCCTGTACGCGACCCAGACCGACGAGACTGGGAGACTGGAGACCGTGACCCAGAACGTCCTCGAATATCTGGAGCGCAACGAGTTCCTCGAACGCGACGACGGCAACCTGCGCGCCACCGGTCTGGGCCACCGCGTCTCGCAACTCTACATCGACCCGATGAGCGCGGCCGAAATCATCGACGGCCTCCGGGACGCCGACGACAGGCCGACCGCGCTCGGTCTCTACCACCTCGTCGCCCGAACCCCCGACATGTACGAACTCTACCTGCGGTCGGGCGACCGCGAGGAGTACACCGAACTCGCCTACGAGCGCGAAACCGAATTCCTCGGGTCGATGCCCTCGGAGTTCGAGGACAACGCCTTCGAAGACTGGCTCTCGGCGCTCAAGACCGCCCGCCTGCTGGAAGACTGGACCTCCGAACTTGACGAGGACGAAATCGCCGAACAGTACGGCGTCGGACCCGGCGACATCCGCGGCAAGGTCGAAACCGCCGAGTGGTTGCTGAACGCGGCCGAACGCCTCGCCGGCGAACTCGACTTGGAGTGGGGACCGGCCATCCGCGAGGCCAAAAAGCGCGTCGAGTACGGCGTCCGCGAGGAGCTACTGGACCTCGCTGGCGTCCGAAACGTCGGCCGCAAGCGCGCCCGCCGACTCTACGAGGCCGGCATCGAGTCGCGCGCCGACCTCCGAGACGCCGACAAGTCGGTCGTCCTCGGCGCGGTCCGGGGCAGACGGAAGACCGCCGAATCTATCCTCGAAAACGTCGGTCGCAAGGACCCCGACATGACCGCCGTCGAGGCCGACGGCGAAACCGCCGAGAGCGCGACCAGCGACGCCAGCGCGGACGATGGAACCGGCCAGCAGAGCCTCGGTGATTTCGAATGAGGACGGTCGAAGGCCGCGCCGAAATCGAGGACCTCGATAGCTTCCTCGAAACCATCGGCGACCTCGAAACCGAGTTCGACTGCGCGATTCAGGCGTTCGACCCCGACTACGTTCTCGGCGAGGCCCACCTCCGGACAGCGGTCGAACACGCCGACCGGGCCTTCGACCGGGGCGAGAACGTCGCCCGAGAGCGGTCGGTCGAAATCCTGCTCTACGCCGCGGGCCGCAGGCAAATCAACCGCGCGCTCCGGATGGGCGTCGGCGAAGGCGAGTCGGACGTGGTGTTCGTCGTCCACAGCCCCGAAGGCGACGACGAGGCCGAGGAGGCCGCGGCGAAAGCAGTTCGGGACCTCCTCGGGTCCTCGTCTGCCGACTCGCTCGCGGCCGACCGCATCGACCACGATGCAGTCACGGACTTCTTCGACGTGAGCGAGGCCGAACTGTCTGCGACCGACGCGACTCTCGCGGACCTCGTTCGGGAGCGCGTAGCCCTGCTTGACGTGAAGAAGTGACAAAAGCGGAATGACCGACGTTTCGTCGCCCTAGCCGCGACTTTCCCGATGAGTCAGGGAGCAGGACTAGCCTACTGTGACTCCGTGCGGGTCATTCGCCGATACGCGATACCTCTACTAAATTTGCCAGCAAAAGTGCATCAGTTGTGCGGTGGCACAACGATGCCACGCCCTATCCATCGATAGATACCATTCGAATACTAATAATCTTTACTCTCACGAAGTGACGAAGGCCGTCTGTTCGTACCAGCCAGTAGGGTTACGGACTTCACGACACTCCCTCGATATATGACCGAGGACCCAGACCCGGAGCGCGAACAGCGACACGCCCGCGAGAGACAGCGCGAGCGAACCGAGCGCGTACGAGGACATGCTGGGCGAGGCCGGGAAGATGCTCGGCGAACACAAGTACCCAGCGACCAGCGCGACGTCGGCGAGTTAGACGAGAGCGTGACCGACGACGAGTCGAACGTGAACGCGAACTGACCCGCCGTCCGCACCGTCGCAGACACCCGACGATTCGGAACAGCGCCCCGACCCCCGCGCAAAAGTTCCAGTTGAAACGAAGGGGTTAAATGGAAAGACGGCTCCGGGACCGCTGAAGTGATATAAAAGAACCCCATTTTGTCCGACGACGCTGTTCGGCGTTCGAAATCCGATAGTTTAGTAGTTCCGGTATCGGTCCGGACTCGGAGAAACGAGCGCATAACAAAACCGCCGGCGTCGCATCGTGGAATAGATGACGGGCATCGCCATCGTCGTGTTAGACACGCTCCGGCACGACGCCTTCCGAGAGGCGTTCGACTGGTTGGACGGTCGGTGGTTCACCGAAGCGTACTCGACGTCTCACTGGACGATTCCCGCCCACGCCTCCATGCTGACTGGGCGCTACGCCAGCGAGGTCGGCGTCCACGGCCGGTCCCCGACCCTCGACTGCGAGTTGCCGGTCCTGACAGAACGACTCGCCGAGGAGGGTTACCGAACCCGGATGTTCACCGGAAACCCCCAAATCTACCAGTACGACGGGTGGGAGCGCGGATTCGACCAGCGCGTCGGGCAAGCCAGCCTCGGACTCAGCGACGACGCCTTCGACTGGGCGACGTTCGGTTACGACACCGAGCGAGAGGGTGCGAGCCTCTACCTCGACGCGCTCCGGCGAGTGCTGTTCGGCGACTGTGCGACCCTGCCCTCGCTCCGAGAGGGATACCGACTGTTCACCCAGTCGCGGGCCTACGGCGGCGGCGAGGGCCTCCGCAAGCGCGTTCGCCGAACCGACTTCGGCGACGACGAGTTTCTGCTGGCCAACCTGATGACCGCTCACACGCCCTACTACCCACCTGACGGTGGCGACCCCGTGACCGTCCTCGCGGCCGACGGACTGACCGACTCGGTGACGAACCCCGGTAGAATCCGGCGGGCCTACCGGGCCGGCGTCGAATACCTCTCGGACCTCTACCGGGACATCTACGCCGACCTCCGGGCCGACTTCGACTACGTGATTACCCTCTCGGACCACGGCGAACTCCTCGGCGAGCGCGGCATGTGGAATCACTCGCTGGGCCTCGACCCGGAGCTAATTCGGGTTCCGCTGGTCATCGGCGGCGACGACGTGGAATCGGGCACCTGCGAGGAGGTCGTAAGCCTCCTCGACGTTCACCAGACGATTGCGGACCTTGCTGGCGTCGAAGTCGAATCCCGAGGACAGAACCTGCTCGATTCGCCCGAAGCGGTCCCGCGACTGTTCGAGTACCACGGACTGGTCCCCTTCCACGACCAGCAGTTCGAGCGCCGAGGAGTCCCGGCCTCCGAGCGCGACCAGTGGACGAATCCACGTGACGGATTCGTCGCGCCCGATGGATTCTATGGCTACCAGACGCCCGACGGTTTCCGCTCTGTCGGGGAGTTCACCGGCGGAGACCCCGAACGAAAACTGTCGGAGTTGGTCGAGTCCATCGACCGCCGAGAGATAGTGGCCGAGGACGTGTCGGTCTCCGACGACGTGCAGGACCGACTCGAAGACCTCGGGTACGCCTGACCGAAAGTACCAGCCAGTCGGTCGTTCGATGAATCCGTTCTGATGAGAACGAAACGGTTACAACAGTAATGGGGGCTTTAGTCCGGTGGCTGTCTCGGACCGAACGTGGTGGTTTACCAGTTGGAATGCGTTGCGTGCGGAGAGTTACGTATCGGTAGGAAGACCGAGGAGGGCGAGATGCGACCGGTTCGGGACGAGTGCCCCGAATGCGGGTCCAGCGACTACGACGTTCCGGCGTGCGACTCCGAGGACTGACTACCGCGCGACGACACACTCACCACGCATTTCTTTTATATACTGGCTCGAAGTAGCCGATAAGACCAATCGTTGCCCGGTAGAAAGCCGGATTTGCCGAGGTAAGACGACGTGAAAATCGGGAGTAGTCCCAGAAGGATTCGAACCTTCGTCGAAGCCCCCAGAAGGCTTCAGGATTGGCCACTACCCCATGGGACTCTGCACTTTCGGATACTCGCCGGGGGAATGTAAGCGTTGCGCGTTGGCTCGGTAGTGCTAACTGTTCGCACTCTCCCGATTCAAGGTCGCAGTTCCGTCGGTGCGGTTCTACGCCCGTGCATAAACCAACACCTACTTGCCCGAGAAGTGCGCACGTTCTTGTATGTACGTCGGACGTTTCGTCGTCGTCGGACCGGAAATCGCGGCGTATCGCGTCTCGTCGCGGTCGTTCCCGAATCGACACATCATCGAGCGCGACGGCGCGCTGACCGTCGCACCGACCGAGGAGGCCCCCGAAACGGACAACCCCTACATCTCCTACAACTGCGTGCGAACGGTCGGAGACGGTGACGCCGCAGTCGTGGGTAACGGGTCGCACGTGGACCCCATCACCGAGAAACTGCAACTCGGCTACCCCGCCCGCGACGCCCTCGCGGAGAGTCTGCTGGCGCTCGACTACGAGAAGGACGACTACGACACGCCCCGAATCGCGGGGGTCCTCGGGCGAGATGGTTCCTACGTCGGCACCGTGCGCAAAGACGCCCTGCTGGTCCGTGAGGTCACGAAGCCGACCCTCGTGGCGACCTACGAGAAGAACAGTCCCGAGGCCTTCGACTTCACAGCCGAAACCGCCGAAGCGGCGGCAAGCGAGGCCTACGACCTCGACTTCGAACACGCGGTCTGCTCTGCGGGCGTCGCCCGCACCGGCGCTGGCTTCGAGTTCGCTATCGAGAATCGACGCGACGACTGAGCGGTCGCCCCGACCGAATCCCTCGACCTACGTGCTGGAATTAAGTTGTCGGGGTTCCAAGGTTCGGGCATGCGAATCGGCGTCCTCTCCGACATCCACTCGAATAGGGTCGCGTTCGAGGCGGTCCTCGACGACATGCCAGACGTAGACGCGCTGATTTGCGCGGGCGACGTGGTTGGCTACAACCCGTGGCCCGCCGAATGCGTCGAGATAGTCCGCGAGCGCGAGATTCCGACCGTCATGGGCAACCACGACCGGGCGGTGGCCGAGGACACGGCCTTCCGGTTCAACGCGATGGCCAAGGCCGGCGTCGAACATTCTACCGACCGGCTTTCCGACGACCAGCGCGACTGGTTGGCCGACCTGCCCGACGCCCGCCGGGAGTTCGACGGTCGGGTCAAAATCGTCCACGGCCACCCCGACGACCCGGACCACTACACGATGCCCAGCGAGTTCTCGCCCGCGCTTCTGGGCGACGAGGAGGTCCTCGTCATGGGCCACACCCACGTCCAGCACCACGAGGTCTACGCCGAGGGCGTCGTCATGAACCCCGGAAGCGTCGGCCAACCCAGAGACGACGACCCCCGCGCGGCCTACGCGGTCCTCGACTTGGACGACCTGTCGGTCGAGGAGCGCCGGGTCGAGTACGACATCGACGCGGTGCAGGAGGCCGTGAGCGACGCCGGACTGCCGAGTCGCATCGGGAGTCGTCTCTCTCAGGGACGATAGACAACTAATCATTTCTTTGGAACAGCTAAATAACCTCAAAACACATCTCCTAATTGCTTCGTATCGTCGCGGTCAGCTACGCGGACGGAGACATCGCCGCTCGACTCGTCGCCGAAAAAAGGCGGATTCTCGGGGGAGACCCGTATCTACGCGATTTCGTCGTACTGCTCGGAGAGCTTGTCCGCGGCCTCGCCGAGCTGTTCGCGCTCGAACTCGGTCAGGTCCCACTCGACGACCTCTTGGACGCCGCCCTCGCCGAGTTTGACGGGGACGCCGAGCGCCACGTCGTCGTGGCCGTACTCGCCTTCGAGTTTGATGGAACCGGGCAGAACCTCGCCGGTGTCCCGGACGACTGCCTCGACCATGTGGCCGACGCCGGTTGCCGGACCCCACTCGGTCGCGCCCTTCTTCTCGATGACGTTCATCGCGCTGGTCTGGAGTTCTTCGAGAATCTCGTCTTTCTCGTCGTCGCTGAACTCGGGGTCCTTGCCGTTCGCGCGGACCTTCGAGAAGACGGGAACTTGGGCGTCGCCGTGTTCGCCCAGAATCGTGGCCTCGACGTTCTGGACCGGTTCGTCGAAGCGCTGGCTCAGGACGTAGCGGAACCGCGCGGAGTCGAGGCGGCCGCCGAAGCCGATGACCTTCTCCCGAGCGCGGTCGCCCGTCTCGTAGAGGTGGCGGTTGAGCAGGTCAACCGGGTTCGAGGTCGTGATGGTCACGAAGTCCTCGTTGTACTCGGCAATCGAGGAGCCGATGTCCTCCATGATGGGGGCGTTGTCGCCCGCGAGGTCGATTCGGGTCTGACCGGGCTGGCGCGGAATCCCGGCCGTGATGACGACCACGTCCGAACCCTCGGTCTCCTCGTAGCCGCCCTGTCGGACCGTGGTGTTCGAGTCGTAGGCCGCGCCGTGGTTCACGTCGGCGGCCTGCCCGATGGTGTCCTCTTCTTTGTCCGGGATGTCTACCAGTACCAGTTCGTCCGCGATGTCCCGAAGCGCGATGTTGTACGCCGCCGCGGCCCCGACGGTGCCTGCCGCGCCGACCACGCTGATTTTCGTCATGACACCTACAACGCCGCCCGCTACTCGGTTAAGCGCTTCGGAACCGCCGAAAAAGGACACCACGAGTCGTCGGACGACGTTTCCGCGTTCGACTATCGACGTATCCTCCCGTCGGTCGCGGGCGGACCAACCGACCGACGCCGACGAGGACGGCGAGCGCCAGTGAGCGAGACAGGAGTTTTTTCGGCCGTGAACCCCTTTCGTCGGGTATGAGTAGTGACGATTCGGGATTCGACAAGGAGGCCGAGCGCGAAAAGCTCCGGGAGAAGTACGGCGACGAGGACGAGGACCGCGAGAACACGCGCCGGATGAGCGAACTCCTGCTTCAGGGCGCGACCATGACGGGCAAGCACTGCGACAACTGCGGCGACCCAATCTTCCGCCACGACGGACAGGAGTTCTGCCCGACCTGCCAGCACGAGGCCCGCGAGCAGACGCAGGTTCGGAACGCCGAATCGCAAGGCCAGTCTCCCGACGAGACCGACCCGGTTCAGCGCGCCGACTCTGCCGAGGAGTCCGCAGGTGATGCCGACCAGTCCGACGACGAACCCCGCGTCGAAATCAACGACGTTCGTGTCGCCGACCAGCACGGAGACCACTCGAACGTCCGCCGACCGTCCTCGCAGGCCGACGACCGGCGAGCGTCCGACGACGGTCGCGGCGCGCAAAATCACGCTGACCGCCAGCGCGGCCCTCACGGCCACCGGCGGTCTGACCACACTCGCTCCGACCACACTCGTTCCGGCCCCAATCAGTCCGCCGACCAGCAGAATCGCGCTCGCGCTCACCGCGTCGGCGACCAGCGCCGCGGTGACGGGCGGAGTCGCACCGGTGCGGGACGCCCCACTGCCGACGCTGTGAGCGCCGACGACCTCGGACCCGCCCGCGAGGCTCTCGTCCGGAAACTGACCGACCTCGCCCGCCAAGCCGAGGAGACCGACGACGTGGCGCGTTCGCGCGAACTCCTCTCGGCGACTCGGGAGGCCGCCGAGGCGCTGGCCGCGCTCGACCGGGCGAACCGTTAACTCACTGTCGGCCGTTGGTCTGCTATGGACGTTCTGGTCCCGATAGATGGCTCCGAATGTAGCTTCCGCGCGCTCGACTTCGGCATCGAGTTCGCCCGTCGATTCGAGGCGTCGCTACACGTCGTTCACGTCTCCGACAGCGAGACCGACGCGACCGCCGAGATTCTGGAGCGCGCTCGGAAGCGACTCCGCGAGGAGGGTGTTGCCGACGAACCCGAGGTCTCGACCGACGTGGACCTCTCCTTCCGGCCCGCGAATCAGGTCGGCAAGGACATTCTCGAACTCGTCGCCGAACGCGGCTACGACCACGTGGTCATGGGCCACCACGGAGCGGGCGCTGTCGAGAGGATGATGCTCGGTAGCGCGGCGCACACGGTCGTCGAAGAAGAGTCGGTGCCGGTGACTATAGTTCCGTAGTCTCGGCGCTCGTGGACTCGGCTCGGGGCGGCAGAACGGCGGGACCGGCGGCGGACTCGGCGCGCATCCGGGCGAACAGGAGTTCGAGGTCCGGAAGCTCTCGCTCGTCGTCGCGGGTCTCGTGCTGGGGCTTGCCGTACAGCGTCTGCTCGTCGTACTCCGATCCGGTTTCGTGGCACGGCTCCCCGTACAGCGTCCGCTCGTCGCTGGCTTCGCGGGTGTCGTTGCTCGACTCACCGTAGAGTGAATCGACGCGCGCCCTGCCGTCGTCGCTGGAAGGCTGTTGGAAGCTCATTTACTCGGTATCGAATCAAGACGCTTTAGGGGCTTAAGTCGCCCCGGCCGTTTCGTTCAGTTTGGGACGAAAACGCCGTATTAATCCGGTCCTACGGCGGCATAATAGACTGTTTCGCACGCGGGAGAGTCGAAACCCTCGGGCGATAACCACCGATTTTGATAACGGTTCACAATCGTTCGCAACCGAGTGGTACCACTACCGGTCGTACTCGCTCCCGATAACGTCCCGGATGCGCTCGGCGGTGACTTCACCGACGCCTTGAACTTCCAGCAAATCGTCCTCGCGGGCGGTCATCACGGCCTCGACGGTCCGGAACTTCTCCAGCAGGGAGCGTGCCGTCACGGGACCGATGTCGGCGATGGACGAGACGACGTACTCCTGTTGCTCGGCCAGCGTCTTGCTCGCCTTCTCGCCGTGGACCGACACCTCCCGGTCGTCGGCCTCCTGCTCGCGGGTGGCGATGACCTCCAGCAGGTCGGTGGTGTCGTCTTCGTCCTCGGTCCGGAGGACGCTCGCGCCGAAGTCCACCGCGAGCGACGAGAGCGCGCCCCGGATGGCGTTGGGGTGGACGTTGCGCTCCTCGTAGAGGCCGCCGCCCTCCAAAATTACGACCGGTCGGGCGTAGTGGCGGGTCGCGTCGCCGACCTGCTCGAACATCGACCGGTCGCCGCCGGTCAGGGTGTCCAGAAAGTCGCCGACCGACTTGCGCTCGACCACCACGCGGTCGCTCAGCACGTAGTCGCCGACCGAGAGGGTTTCGAGGCGAGTCTCGATGCCTTCGCGGGTCGAGAGGTCCCGCGCGATGGTCGAGTCGAGTTCGCGCTGGTCGGCCACGATTTCGACCGTCTCGTCGTCGGGTTCGGCAGTGGCGACGACGCCCTCGTCGCTATCTTTTTCGTCTTCTCCGCCGTTCTCGCTACGCCCGTCTTCGGCGTCGAACTCCTGTAGACCGGGGTCCACGTCGCGCCCGCTGTCTGTCTCGCTGTCGGGACTGGTGGTATCGAAGTCGCCGAGTTGTCTCTGGGAGTCGTCCAGTTCTTCTTCAACCTCGTCGGCGACTCCCTTGAGTTTCCGCATCTCCGACTCCATCTCGTCCTCTCTGCGCTTGGAAATCCAGAAGTAGGCCTCGTCGCGGGTGTCTTCGGCGAGGAGGACGGCGACCCGACCCTTGGCCTGTCGCCCGGTCCGGCCCTTGCGCTGGATGGACCGAATCGCGGTCGGAACCGGTTCGTAGAACAGCACGAGGTCCACCTCGGGCACGTCCAGACCCTCCTCGGCGACAGAGGTCGAGACCAGCACCTCGAACTCGTTGGCTTTGAAGCGATTCAGGACCTCCTGCTGTTGGTTCTGGGTCATCCCGTCGCTCCCCTCCTTGTCGCCCTGTCCGACGAACCGCTGGGTGTCGAAGTGTTCGCCGAGGAACTCGGTCAGGGCCTCGGCGGTGTCGCGCGACTCGGTGAAGACGATGACGCGCTCGCCGTTCTCGATGCCCAGCGTCTCGGCGATTCGCATCCGGGCACGGGAGTATTTCGGGTGGAGGTCGTCGTACTCTTCGGCCCTGCGCATCGCCTCCTTGACTTTGGGTTCGGAGACGAACCGCTGGCTTGCCTTCGACGCGCCCGACGATTTGGCGGCGTTGCGCTGGCGCTCGAAGTACCGCCGGAGGGCCTCGACGCTCTGGGTCTCGACGTAGGTGACTGCGGTCCTGAGCTTTCGGATTTCGGCGAGGGCGGACATCCCCTTGAACCCCTCCGACTGGTCGTTGTCGATGAGTTGCTGGAGTTCCGCCCGCATCTTCTTCAAGTCGGTCTCCGAGAGGTTCGCGCTCGATTTGTTGGTGATACCGAGTTCCTTCAACTTCTCCAGTCGGTCCTCTACGACCTCGTTCAGCGCGTCCCGGATTTCGAGTACGTCGTCGGGAAGTTCGACGCGCTCCCACTCCACGTCGGTCTCGTGGGTGTACTCGGCCACGTCGGAGTCCTCCTCGGTCATCACCTCCACGTTGTCGATGCCGAGGTTCTCACAGACTTCGAGGATTTCCTCCTCGTCGCCGCCGGGCGAGGCGCTCATCCCCGTCACGAGGGGATTCTGGGCGTCTTGATGGTACCGCTCGGCGATGTAGTTGTAGGCGTAGTCGCCGGTCGCGCGGTGACACTCGTCGAAGGTGACGTGGGTGACCTCGCGGAGGTCGATTCTGCTTCCCACGAGGTCGTTCTCCACGACTTGCGGGGTGGCGATGACCACCGAGGCGTCCTGCCAGAGTTCGGTTCGGTCGTCGGGCGACACTTCGCCCGTGAACACCACGATGTCCTCGTCAGGAATCTGGAGGGCCTCGCGGTAGAAGTCGGCGTGTTGCTGGACGAGCGGTTTCGTCGGCGCGAGGAGCAGGCTCTTTCCCCCCACGTCGGCCAGTCGCTCGGCGGTCACCAGCAGACTCACGGTGGTCTTGCCCAGTCCGGTCGGCAGACAGACCAGCGTGTGGTCGTCCTTGGCCGACCCCGCGAGTTGCAACTGGTACATCCGCCGCTCGATGAACTCCCCGGCGAGAAGTTCGTGGTCCACGTACTGCTGGTCCCCGGTGGTCGCCATTCACACCGGGGTTGGTCGGCAAGTGATTAAAGCGTTCGCCTATCGGGGTGAAAGTGAAACTCGCCGCCGAGTCACCGCAGGTGAATGAAAATATTGCTCAAAGAATTAAAAACACGTCCAAAGAATCCTTTTCGGTGGTTCTCACACCGTCACGGTCGGCAGGAACCGCAGTGCGACGTACATCACGACCGCCGAGACGACCGGAATCGTGATGTTGTCGTCTATCACGTAGCCCGCGATGATGGGCTTCATGCCGTCGGCAAGCGTGGCGGACAGCGCCCCGAGGACCGCGGCGACCAGCGGAAGCCCCGACAGACTGGTGATGAGCAGACACACCCCGAAGGTCAGCAGGAGCGTGTGTGTCGCTTTCACGCCCAACTCGCCGGACCCGGCCAACCCGCTGATTGGGTCGGCGATGGTGAGCATCAGCATCGCGGGAATCGAGATGCGGGGCGAGAACGCCAGCACCGCCACCGTCATCCCGAAGATGTAGAGCGCGTAGCCAGCGAGGTTCTCCTGTTCGTACTCGCGGGTCAACTCGTCGAAGATGCGCCAGTCGAGGCCGACGAACAGTCGGATTACTTCTAACACGACTGCGCCGACCGAACTCGCCACGAGCAAGAGTCGTAACTGGTCGTAGTTGGCGAGGCCCAACAGGTAGAGCGCCGGATAGCCCGTCCCCGAGACGTGGACGAGTCGGCGCTTGACCTCGCTGTGGAGTGACACGGTTACTGTTCGGCAGTCGGCGCGTCCAGTTCCGCGAAGGTTGTCTCGCCCGCTCGGAGGTCCGCGAGGACATCGGGCAGGTCCGCGACGGGGACTCGAACTTGGTCGGTCGAGTCGCGCTCGCGGAGAGTGACCGTATCGTCCTCCAGCGCCTCGTAGTCAACCGTCACGCAGAACGGGGTGCCAACCTCGTCCTGTCGCCGGTAGCGCCGACCGATGTTCCCCGAGTCGTCGTAGGTCACGTCCAGACCCTCTGCTCGGAGGTCGTCGGTGATTTCGCGGGCCAACTCGCCCATGCCGTCCTTGTCCATCAGCGGGAAGACGCCGACGAAGGTGGGCGCGACTTCGGGTTCGAGCGAGAGGCGCTTGCGGGTCTCGCCCTCGATTTCGTCCTCGCCGTAGGCGTGGTCGAGGACCGTGTAGATAACCCGGTCGATACCGATGGAGGGTTCCACGACGTGGGGCATGACGTGTTCGCCCGTCTCCTTCTGCTCCTCGACGCCGAATCCGGTCTTCTCGGTCGGGAGGGTGTACTCGTCGCCGTCGATTTCGACCGTGACCTCCTCGTCCTCGAAGGCGGACCGGTCGCGCTCGGCGAGTTGTTCGAGGGCGTCGGCGATGTCGCCCGCCTTGCCGCCGAACTCCGGGCCGAGGTAGCTCATGTCGGGGTCCACGGTGGCGCGTTCGACCACCTTCGGTTCGTCGTACTGCTTGAAGATGGTGAAGTCGTCGTCGGAGTACTCGTCGTGCTTCGAGAGGTCGTAGTCGCTCCGGTAGGCGTAGCCCGTAATCTCTATCCAGTCGCCGCCGACTTCGGCCTCGGCGTCCCAACAGTCCGCGGCGTAGTGGGCGAGTTCGCCCGAGAGGTGCTGGCGGAACCGGAATCGGTCCATGTCCACGCCGATGGACTCGTACCACTGCTTGCCGACGCCCAGATAGTAGGCGACCCACTCGTTGACGAGGCCCTCGTCTACCGCTTCCTGCACCGTCTTGTGGACGTACTCGGTGCCGTCCTCCGCTTGCTGTTCCGCGGGGTAGAGGGGTAGCTCCACGTCCGCCACGCGCTCGATGTCAGGTTCGTCTTCGGTCGGGTCGATGAAGTGTTCCAGCTCGGCCTGCGTGAACTCCCGAACCCGGACGATGGACTTGCGAGGAGAAATCTCGTTCCGGTAGGCCTTGCCGATTTGGGTGATGCCGAACGGTAGCTGATTCCGGGCGTACTCGGCGAGTTGCGGGAACTCCACGAAGATTCCCTGCGCCGTCTCCGGGCGTAGATAGCCCGGCGAGGAGCTACCCGGTCCGATGTTGGTCTCGAACATCAGGTTGAAGTCGTCCACGGGTTCGCCGGCCAACTCGGCACCGCAGTTGGGACACTGCAGGTCGTGGTCGGCGATGAGGTCCTCGATGTCCGGAATCGAGATGCTTTCTGCCTCCTCGATGTCGGTGTTGTCCTCCACGAGGTGGTCGGCCCGATGGCTCTCGCCGCACTCGGGGCACTCGACCAGCATGTCGTCGAAGGTGTCGAGGTGGCCCGAGGCCTCGAAGACGGGTTCGGGCATCACGGTCGGGGCGTCGATTTCGCGGTGGCCCTCCCGGCGCTGGAACCGGTCGCGCCACGAGTTCTCGATGTTGTCCTTGAGGGTCGCGCCCTGCGGACCGTAGGTGTAGAACCCCGAGACGCCGCCGTAGGCCCCCGCCGACTGGAAGAAGTAGCCCCGGCGCTTGGCCAGTTCCACGAGGTCAGAACTGCTCATCGGAGCGCCTCCAGCAGGTTGATGTCCCGGACGATGCCGGTGAGTCGGTCGCCGTTCACCAGCGGAATCTGCTCGACGTCGTTGCGGAGCATCATCTGGGCGGCCTCTTTCGCGGTCTTCTCGCCAGAGACCGTCACCACGTCGTGGGTCATGAACTCCTCGACGGGCGCGGCGGGAATCTCGACGTTCCGGGTCGGCAGGTAGCGCTTGCCGACTGCCTTGATTGACTCCCACTTCCAGTCGTCGTCCTCGTCGGCGATGGAGTCGCCGGTGTCGTCCTCGCCCTCCACGACGCGAGCGACCTCGATGATGTCCACCTCGGTCAGCACGCCGTCCATCTCGCCCTCCTCGTCGAGGACGACCGCGTAGGGCAGATTCGCGTAGTAGAGTTCGCGCTCGGCGACCGTCAGGGGCACCTCGTCGTAGGTGGTGTTCACGTCGCGCGAGGCGATGTCGCCGACCTGTTCGTCGCCGTCCGCGTCCCCGTCGGCGATAGCCCGCACCACGTCGGTCACGGTGACGATACCCTCTAACTCGCCGTCCACGACCGGCACTCTGCGCGCTCCCTCGGCGACCATCAGGTCCGCAACCTCCTCGATGGTGGTGTCTTGGGTGGTCGTCGGGACCTCGCGCATCAGCATGGCGAGTTGGTCCTCGTCGGGGTTCTCGATGAGGTCGTCCCGAGAGATGAGGCCGCGGAACTCCTCGCTTCCGCCCGTGTTCTTCACGACCGGCACGGACGAGAACGAGCGTTCCTGTAGGTACTCTAGCACGTCGTCGCGGGTGCCCGGAAGCTCCACGGTCACGACCTCCGAGCGGGGCGTCATGGCTTCGCCGACTTTCATATTCGCGCGATACGGGTTGGGACGCCTTGTAGTCTACGAACCGGACATTCGCTCTGGTGGCCGCCGAGACCGATTTCGTGGGATTCGAGGACGATTAGCGTCTCGTGCCTATTTATAATTGTCTCCGGCGCGCGCTTGCGCGGCGGCTTGCTCGCCGCGCCAAACCGCGCGAGGGATGAGGACCGCAGGGTGTGAGCGAATGCGAACCCCGAGGCTGGCGAGACGCGACGCGTCTCGCTGATCTGCGAACGTGGTTCGCAGAGACCGCAATCGGTTGGGGAGGACGTGGCCTGCGGTCGCGGTGCGGTTGCGGTAGACGGCGTTGTTCACGCCTGAAGCTAGCTTCTCGGAACCTTCCCACTGCTAATCGTGATACCGAACCTTCCGTTCGACTCTGAAGACGACCAAGACGAACGAGGAGAAACTGGCAATTCAGAGTGCGGCTTCTAGCCCGAACTTTCGTCTTACTCCGCCTCGTCGTCCTCGTCCAGTGCGCCCTCGAAGTCTACGTCGTAGCCCGCGTACTTGTGCGGGTCGGGGAAGAACTTCTCCACGTCGTCGTGGCGGAACGACCCGAGGTGGGTCTGGTCTAACGTCTGGACGTGGGTGTACATCATGTCCTCTTTCAGCGCGGTCTTGACGAGGCCCGGCGCGTGGCGGACCTCGAAGTTGCCCGCGATGAGGATGGCCGTCTCCGACTCGGGGTCCAGCAGTTGCGTGAGCATGAAGATGCGGCCCTGCATCTCGTTGCGGAACACCCGGTACTCGGGGAACTTGCCGGTCTCGACGGCCTCAGCGAACGGTTCGGCCTTGTTGTCGGGGACGACGTGGACGAACCCCCAGCGGTCGGTCTCGCCCGAATCGGGGTTGGTCGGCGCGGTGTGGCCCGCGCCGATGGTCACGACGTCCCACCCTTCGTCTTCGAGGTCCTCGGCCATCGCCGCCATGTCGTCGAGGGTGCGTTGCCACGCGCCCTTGTGAACGTCGGAACTCGCGGCAATCTGCTCTGCGTAATCGGGTTTGTCGTCACCTTCCCCAGTCTTTGGCATGTGTCCGCCTGACGACCTACTGCGGGTAAAAACTGTTGTTTGGGGACCAACGAAGGACGACCGAGAAACGGAGTCCGTCGTCCGAATCGGTCGAGACGACGCTCGCTGGAGCGCCGACCGCACGACTCAGAGCAATCTATACGCTTCTTTAGAAAATAGAGAAGCGCGTCTAACTATGGTACAGATTGTTTTCGAAAACGAAGAACTACGTCGCCCTACGCCACGACGCCGAAGACCGTCTCCATCAGGAACGACCACGCGAGCGTGGCCAGACTGGCGACGAACAACTTCGCGCCGACCGAAAGGCGCTCCTCCGGCGGGAGCGAGTACTGCGACAGCGGCGGAATCCGCTGAACTATCGCCTGAAACGTGGTCTCGTCCCTGCCGCCGATGACCGACCCGGACGGCTCGTTTTTGGTCACTTTGACCTTGCCGTCGTCGGTCTCTTTGGTGTCCCACGGCGCGTCGGGCCGGAGTTGGAAGGTCGCGTAGCCGAACAGCAGGATACCGACGACGAACATCACGAACTTCGCGGTCACGAGGCCGCCGCCGAGGAGGAATCCGAGGAGCGCCCCGAGGACGAACACCACTGCGGCCACGGCGATGCCGTAGGTCACGGCGTCGAGGGCTTGGCGTGCGCGCCGCGAGGTCGTGGACTGAGACATCTACCGCTCGGTGTAGGGGACGAACTCGTCGGGGTCAGTGTACTCGGACTTGTGGCGGTGACAGTGACTGACCCGGCCGGTGTCGCTGACGACGTGGTGGTCCGGACTCTCGGAGTCACAGATACTGCCGAACTCCTCGCGCAGGACCGTGCGGGCCTCGTCCTCCTTGTTCTCCTCGACGTACCCGGCGGCTTGGTCGATGTGGCGCTCGACGTCCGACGACAGGTCGATGTCCTCGAACAGTTCGCGCTTGATTTCGCCGATGTCGGAGAACCGGGTTTCCATCCCGAGCATCTCCTTGGCCTGCTCGGTCAGGGACTTGTCGGCGCGGGACCGCTCGCGCAGGACCTCGCGGAACACCTCGATGGCGACCCACGTGTCGGCGTCCATGTCCTGATACTTGTCGGGCCGAATCTTCATCGGACACCGGGTCGTGAACGGACATCCCTTCGGCGGGTCGCGCGGACTCGGCGGCGTCCCGCGAAGCGTGACCCGCTCTTTCTGCGAGGTCGGGTCGGGTTCCGGAATCGCCGACAACAGCGAGTGGGTGTAGGGGTTCTTCGGGTTCTCGAACAACTCGGAGGTGTCGCCCAGTTCCATGATGTTGCCCAGATACATCACGGCCACTCGGTCGCAGATGTGGCGGACCACCGAGAGGTCGTGGGCGATGAACAGGTAGGTCAGGCCGAACTCGTCCTGCAAGTCCTCCAGCAGGTTGAGAATCTGGGCCTGCACCGACACGTCCAGCGCCGAGACCGGTTCGTCCAGCACGACGAACTCGGGTTCGAGCGCCAGCGCCCGCGCGATGCCGATACGCTGGCGCTGACCGCCCGAGAACTGGTGGGGGTACCGGTAGTAGTGTTCCGGTTGAAGCCCCACCACGTCCAGCAGTTCCCGGACGCGCTCTCTGCGCTCTTGGGGCGTGTTCCAGTCGTGAACGTCGAGCGGTTCCCGGATAATTTCGCCGACGGTCATCCGGTCGTTGAGACTCGACTCGGGGTCTTGGAACACCATCTGGCTGTTTCGCCGCCAGTCTTTGAGTTCCTTCCCGGATAGCTCCGTGATGTCGGTGCCGTCGAACAGCACTTCGCCAGAGGTGGCGTCCTCCAACTGGATGAGCGTCCGGCCGAGCGTGGTCTTGCCACACCCGGATTCGCCGACCAGTCCGAGGGTCTCCCCGCGCTTGATTTCGAAGTCTACGCCGTCGACGGCTTTGACGGGATTCGAATCGACGATTCCGCCCTCGTCGTAGTAGGTCTTTAGTTCGTTGACCTCTACGAGCGTCTCGCCCGTGGCGACGCTGACGGACTCCTGTTGGATTTGCTCGCTCATCGTTCACTCACCTCTCGCTGGCTCTCTCTCTGCTCGTGCAACTCGACGGCCTCCTGTTGGGAGGCGTCCTCGGGATAGAGGAGACACGCCGCGGTGTGGTCGTCGGCCTCGCTGTTGACTTCGACCGACGAGGGGTGGACGTGCGTGCAGTCCTCGAACGCCTTCGGACACCGCGGTTCGAACCGACAGTAGGTCGCGGCCTCGTTGGGCGTCGGCACGTCGCCCTCGATGGTCGAGAGCCGGTCGGCGTCTGGCTGGTTGCCCGGAATCGACTGGAGGAGGCCCTGCGTGTAGGGATGACGCGGATTCTCGAACAGTTCTTCGACCGGCGCGCTCTCGACGATTTCGCCCGCGTACATCACGTTCACTTGGTCGGAAATCTCTGCGATGACACCCATGTCGTGGGTGATGAACATGATGGCGAGGTCTCGCTCGTCCTGCAGGTCCTGTAGCAACTCCAGAATCTGGGCCTGAATCGTCACGTCGAGCGCGGTCGTTGGCTCGTCGCAGATGAGGAGTTCGGGGTCGCAGGCCAGCGCCATGGCGATGACGGCGCGCTGGCGCATCCCGCCCGAGAACTCGTGGGGGTACTCCTTGACGCGCCGCGAGGCGTCCGGAATTCCGACCGCTTCGAGCAGGTTGATGGCCTCGTCGGTGGCCTCAGCGCCTCGCAGGTCTTGGTGGAGTCGCAGGGCCTCCTTGATTTGGTTGCCCACCGTGTACACCGGGTTGAGCGAGGTCAGCGGGTCTTGGAAGACCATTGCGATGTCGCTTCCCCGGAGGTTCCGATACTGCTTCTCGGACTTGTCGGTTAGCTCCTCGCCGTCGAAGGTGATACTGCTCCCTTTCAGCACTCGGCCCGGCGAGTCCACGAGGCCCATGATGGACCGCGCGGTCACGCTCTTGCCAGACCCGGATTCGCCGACGATACCGACCGTCTCGCCCCGGTGGATGTCGAAACTGATGCCGTCCACCGCGCGGATGACCTCCTTGTCCGTGAAGAACGCGGTCTGGAGGTTGTCTACCGAGAGGAGGGCGTCCTCCTCGCTTCGGACCGCGGAGGACTCTTGCTGTGCCATCAGGCACCACCTCCGGAGGCCGCGACTTCGGCACCGTCGCTTTCGCCGCCCTCACTCTGCGGGTCGATGGCGTCGCGGATACCGTCGCCGAGCGCGTTGAACGCGGTCACGACCAGCACAATCATCACGCCGGGGATGAACGAGATGTGCCACGACGACGTGGTGACGTAGGACTGGCCGATGTTGACCGCTCGGCCCCACTCGGGCGTCGGCGGGTTGATACCCAGTCCGAGGAAGGACAGGCCGGCGACTGCGACGATGATACCGCCGAGAGTCATCGAGGCGTACACCAGCAGATAGCCCAAGATGTAGGGGGCCATGTGTTTCTGCATCGTGACTCTGGGTCGTTGACCGAAGCTTTTGGCGGCGTCGATCCACTCCTGCTCGGAGACCTGCATCGCTGGCCCACGCACCGACCGCCAGAGGAAGGGCCATCCCGTTCCGGCGAAGATGAGCGCCAGTACGAACCCGCCGCTGTAGATGTCGGCTATCCACGTCTCCCCGAGGACCACCGATAACAGCATCACGAACAGTAGTCTGGGTAACGACATGATTGAGTCACCCACGATGACCACCGCGAGGTCTACCAGCCCCTTGTAGTAGGCCGTCAACAGCGCGAACGCCACCGCGATGAGACCGCTCACCCCGATGGAGATGAGACCGATGAACAGTGATACCCTCGCACCGGCCGCCATGAAGGTGAACATGTCTTTCCCTGTCGGTAATGTCCCGAAGGGGTGGAACCGGCCGAAATCGTCGTACTGCATCGGTCCGACGTTCCGGTCGGGCGTCCCCTGCGAGCGCGACCCGAGGTTGGCCGACCCGACCGTAATGTTCTCCAACTGGCCTTGGTCGTTGTAGTACTCGATGTGGTGTGAGTAGGGGTTCGAAATCGTCCGTTCGACGGTGGTCGGACCCAGCGCCGGAGCGAACAGCGCGAGGACGATGAACCCGAAGACGATGACTGCGCCGAACTGACCCCACCGGTGGCCGCGAAGGCGGTCAACCATGTCGTCGCGGGGCGTCCAGTCGGCGTAGCGGTAATGCTCTCGGAAGACGAGATAGCCTCGCCAGAGCCAGAGCATCCAGATGAACGCGTAGGCGTAGACGAGGACGACTCGAATCGCCCATGCGTAGGCCGGGGCGAGGTTCAGGAAGGTTTCCTTCCACGCTCCGCCCGGCGTCTGATAGCCGTTGTTCGCAATGAGGTCTCGCGTGAGGAGCGTCGGCAGGTCAACCGGAGCACCGACGAGTCCGGTCAAGAAGTTGATGACTGCGCCTGCCTCAAAGGAGAACAGCAACAGCGCACCGGCGAACCACTTCAGCGCCGGGCCGGGGTTCTCTTGAATTCGCTCTCGGAGTGGCGCGTCGTCTTGTTGGTCTACACTCATCTTAGGCACCTCCGTCGTACCCGACTCGCGGGTCGATTATCGTGTACAGGAAGTCTTGCATGATGTTGATGAGGACGACGATGAGGATGAAGATGAACATCAGCGACCCCACCAGCGGCATGTCGCCGTTCTTGACCGCTTGGAAGAACAGGTAGCCGATTCCGCTGATGTCGAAGACGCTCTCGACCAGCACCGACCCGCCGAGGAGGATGAACGCCTCGCTCGTGATAATCGGGACGAGCGGGATGAGCGCGTTCCGGAAGATGTGTTTCCAGACGAGCGACCGGGGCGGGACGCCCTTTGCTCTCGCCGTCTCGATGAAGTTGGAGTTGACCGTCTCCAGCACCGCGGTCCGCCCGATACGCATCTCGTTACCCATCGACGCGGAACCGAGGACGAGTGCGGCCGGGGCGATTTTCTTGAACGCTTTGGTGAAGCCCTCTACCGACGTGAGGTCGCCGAGCGGTGGCGGACCCGTCACGTTGGTCGCGTAGAGAAAGCCCTCCCAGTTGAACCCGAAGAAGAACTTCTCGGACTGGGACAGGACGCTCATCAGAATCACGGCCAGCCAGAAGTTCGGCATGGCACGCCAGACGATTCCGCCGAACGACGCGACGTAGTCGCTGAACGTGTTGGGGTTCAGTCCCGCGTAGAAACCGAGCGGGATACCGATGAAGATGGCGATGAGGACCGACCAGAATCCCAGCCAGATGGTTCGGGGCGCGTAACTGACGACCAGCGAGTAGACGCTGGTGTCGGGTTGAAGCACCCACGATTCACCCAAATTCAGGGTGAACATGTTGACCATGTAGTCGATGTACTGTTGCCAGAGTGGCTGGTCGAGACCGAGTTGGTCCCTGATAGCGTTGTACGCCTGCGGGTCACCTTGCGGTCCCAGAATAGCTGATACCGGGTCGAGCGGCCCGGCACGAATTACGAGGAACGTGATCGAAGCCCCGAACAATAGTACTGGCACCGATAGCAGTACCCGCTTTGCGAAGTATTGCCACCTGCTCACGGCGAACCACCGCCGCGACTACGGCTACTCCCGTCGAATTGTACGTACCCAAACTGGACCGCGCACATGGGTGATAAATTTGAGGGTCCTCTCATTATGTCTTGCGCTTTCGGGCACTAACCGGCTAATTCGGTTTACAGGCGCGCTACTGGCTCTACACACGATTCGTATCTGGTTAGCGCACCCGAGAAAAAGAAATCCGTGTCGAAGTCGTTACTTGCGCTCGCCGATCTTCACGTTGTTGAACATCTGGCGGTCGAACCCGGCACCGCCGAAGCGCGGGGCATCGACCCAGTCGTACTTGAACCGCTCGTCCATGCGGTGGTAGGTCGGGAGCAGGGCGACGTCCTCCCAGTTGGCCTCCTCCATCTGGACGTATGCGTCGTTGCGGGCCTTCTCGGCCTTGTCGGTCGGCTTGGGGTTGGCCTGCACAGTCTCCCACGCTTTGGTCGCCTTCTCCGCGGCGTCGGTGTCTGCCCAGTTGAGGTACGAGACCGGGGCGGACTGCGAGGTGTCGGTTCGCGGCGGGTAGAGGAGCTGAAGGAAGTTGTCCGGTGCGGGCCAGTCCATAACCCAACCGAGCGAGTACGCCTGCAGGTTCCCGTTCCGACCGCGCTTGAGGAGGGTCGAGAAGGGAGCCTTCTCGACGCTCATATCGACGTGGGCGCTGGTGAGCTTGTCACGCAGGAGCTTCGCCAGTTCGGGCCACGTGCTGGACGACTCGTAGACGGTGAACGTGACCTTGGCCTTGTTGTCGGGGCCGTAGCCGGCCTCCTCCATGACTTCCTTGGCCTTGTCGATGCGCTCCTCGTTGTAGCCGTAGGGGTAGTTCTCCTTGGCGTGCTTGGTGTACTCGGGCGCTCCGCCGGGGTAGATGGACGGCGGGGTGAAGTGATACGAACTCTCACCGCGGCCCTTGAACACCTTGTCGACGGCCTGTTGCTGGTTGAGCGCGTAGGCGGCGGCCTTTCGGACTGCCTTCGGCACGGAGTCGGTGTTGAAACCGATGTAGAAGGCGTTGATGGTTGCGAACCCGGTGTAGTCCATCTCCATGTCCGCCTTGGTCGGACCGTAGGTACCGACCTTCCGACCGAGACTGTCGGTCTCCTCGACGTTGACCTTGTTCGGGTTGTATTTGGGGGTCGGGAGCTGTTCGTTGGCCACCATGTCGGCGTTCTGGTTGACGATACCGTAGTTGTAAATCGCGTCCGAGTTGGACGAGATGTTCCAGTGAACGCCGTCCACGTTCGCCGCGCTACCGTGGTAGTCCTCGAACTTCGAGACCTTGGCCTCGGTGTTGCTCTCCCACTTGTCGAACTTGAAGGGACCCGCGCCGACGGGGTTCTCGGTCGAGAACTTCTTGTGGGTCATCTCGCCCTCGTAGCCCTTGATGTCGCCGACGATGCCTTCCGGCACGGCGGCGAAGGAGGTGTACGCCAGCATCTCGACGGTGGCGTGGAAAGGCTCCTTGAGTTGCATCTCGATGGTGTAGTCGTCCTTGGCCGTGACCTTCATCGAGTTCGGCTTGTAGACCTCGGTCTCCTCGCCGTCTTTCGTGACGGTCTTCTTCTCGTGTTTGATGCCGATGGAGTCGAGGATGAAGTAGGCGCGCCGGGAGTTATCCGACTGGGCGAGGCGCTCCCACGAGTAGACGAAGTCCTGTGCCGTAACCTCGTCGCCGTTGTGGAACTTGACGCCTTCCTTGAGGTTGAGAGTATACGTCGTGAAGTCTTCAGAGGTTTCGTAGCCCTTGGCAATCTGACCCTTAACGTCGATGGTGCCGTTCGGGTAGTTCATCAGGGCGTCGAAGACTTGCTGAATGACGACCCCGGAGGCGGTGTCGGTCGCCTTTACGGGGTCGAGCGTGCTCATCGTCGAGTTGATGAGACGGAGGTAGTTCGAACCAACGTCGGGCGCGTCCTGACCCTTCTGGGTCTCACCGCTACTGTCGTCGTCGTCGCTAGTCCCCGTACAGCCAGCGAGGGCCGCGGCCGATGCCGCACCGCCGGTCGCCTGCAAGAAACGACGGCGGCTCAGGTTGTCAGTATCTGTCATCCAACCGCCCATTGTAAACCGGACCGGATAAACTTACCGCTTATTTCTCCGAGAAACCCCTGCTTAACGTCCAAATTGCTACGTCTCTAGACGTATTTCCCCGACAACGGGCTAATTTCTGAATTAGTCTCGGGGAAATAATTTGAACTTCTCGAACGTCCCCACCGCCCGTTCTGAACGTAATATGATAGTATTGGTCTGTGGTAACTATTACCATTATTTGAACCCTTCGATTTTGGATTCGGGTTCGCCGTTCCGGAGCGTTTATCAACCCGTGATACCATGTGTCACATATGGCCCACAACACGGCCACCCCGTCGAACTCGGTCGCACAGCGCGAGGTCATGGCCTCGCTAGACGATGATGGTCGCAACGAGCGACTCATCATCGCAGACACGACCGCCGACGACGCGTGGCTTTCGGTCTCCGTCTCCGGAAGCGTCGCCCTCCAAGACTGGCAGTAACGGACTCTCCGTCCGTCTTTCCTCCTCGATTTTCGTGCGAACGCTCGAACTGGTAACGAGCCAATACTGAACCTTTTTGCCGCCGCTCCTCTTTCCACGGAACATGAACTACCGGGAGGTCTCAGGGGACCGCGAGTTCGTAGCGCGACTCGGACACGACGAGGACTGGCGCGACGAAATCGAATCGCTCGCCGACGACGAAGACGTGGACGCGGCGTGGTTCGTCGCCATGGGCGCGGTCAAGGACGCGACCATCTGGTTCTACGACCAGTCCGAACAGGAGTACCGCGACGTCGAGTTCGACGAACCCCTCGAAGTCGCCGCCTGCGTCGGGAACGTCTCGTGGCTAGACGGCGAGCGGTTCGCCCACACCCACGCCGTCCTCTCGCGTCGGAGCGGCCAGACGCTCGCGGGCCACCTCGACTCGGCAACCGTCTTCGCCGGCGAGTTGTACATGAAGACCTTCGAGACCGAGTTGGAGCGAGCACACGACGAACCAACCGACCTCGACCTCTGGCTATAGATGCGCGAGGAGGACGAGCGATACTTCGAGACGCTCGAAGACGACTTGGACGACGCCTTCGCGGTGGCCCGCGAGGCCCGCGAGAACAGCGGTGACCCCAAGCCCGAAGTCGAGATTCCGGTCGCCAAGGACATGGCCGACCGCGTGGAGAACATCCTCGGCATCGAGGGGGTCGCAGAGCGCGTCCGCGAGTTGGAGGGCGAGATGAGTAGGGAAGAAGCCGCGCTCGAACTCGCCGAGGACTTCGCCGAGGGCCGGGTCGGTGACTACGAGACGAAGGCCGGGAAAGTCGAGGGCGCGGTCCGGACCGCAGTCGCTCTCCTGACCGAGGGCGTGGTCGCCGCGCCAATCGAGGGCATCGACAAGGTGGAACTCCTCGAAAACGACGACGGGACCGAGTTCGTCAACGTCTACTACGCCGGGCCGATTCGCTCGGCGGGCGGGACCGCCCAAGCCCTGTCGGTCCTCGTGGCCGACTACACCCGCGCTCTCGTCGGCATGTCGGAGTACGACGCCCGCGACGACGAAATCGAGCGGTACGCCGAGGAGATAAATCTCTACGACAAGGAGACCGGCTTACAATACTCCCCCAAGGACAAAGAAACGAAATTCATTGCAAAACATATGCCAATCATGCTCGACGGGGAGTCTACCGGCGACGAGGAGGTCTCCGGATTCCGGGACCTCGAACGGGTGGACACCAACAACCCGCGGGGTGGCATGTGTCTGGTCCTCGCAGAGGGAATCGCGCTCAAGGCTCCCAAGATTCAGCGGTACACCCGGAATCTGGACGAAATCGACTGGCCGTGGTTGCAGGACCTCATTGACGGCACCATCGGCGAGGACGACGGCGACGACGAGGCCGAGGCGGACGACGAGGACGCGGACGAATCCGACGGCGACGAGGCCGAGGAGGAGACCGGCGCGGACGAGGGCGACGACGGGATTCCCGACGGTCCGCCCCGCGCCGACCCCGTGAAGAAGTTCCTCCGGGACCTCATCGCCGGACGGCCCGTCTTCGGCCACCCCAGCGAGTCCGGTGGCTTCCGCCTCCGGTACGGCAGAGCGCGAAACCACGGATTTGCAACTGCTGGTGTCCACCCCGCGACGATGCACCTCGTTGACGACTTCCTCGCAACCGGAACCCAAATCAAGACCGAGCGCCCCGGCAAGGCCGCGGGCGTGGTCCCGGTGGACTCCATCGAAGGTCCCACGGTGCGCCTCGCCAACGGCGACGTGCGCAGAATCGACGACCCCGACGAGGCGCTCGAACTCCGCAACGGCGTCGAGAAGATTCTCGATTTGGGCGAGTATCTGGTCAACTACGGCGAGTTCGTAGAGAACAACCATCCGCTCGCGCCGGCCTCCTACACCTTCGAGTGGTGGGTGCAGGACTTCGAGGCGGCCGGTGCCGACGTGCAGGCGCTCCGAGACTCGCCGAGCGTGGACCTCTCGGACCCGAGCGCCGACGAGGCCCTGACGTGGGCCACCGAGTACGACTGCCCGCTCCACCCCAAGTTCACCTACCTCTGGCACGACCTCACCGTCTCCCAGTTCGAGGCTCTCGCCGAGGCGGTCGCAGACGGCGACATCGTGGCCGACCACGGGAACGGCGAGGCGGGCGACGAACTCCGCATCGAGTTCACCGACGAGGCCGTCCGGACTGCGCTCGAATGTATCCTCGTCCCCCACACCCAGTACGAGGAGACCATCCAAATCCCCGACTGGCGACCCCTCGCCCAGTCGCTGGGCGTCGCCGCCGATGAGTCGGGCGTCCTCGAAAAGACGTGGGACGACCTCTCTCCGGAGGCCCGCAACTGGGGCGAGGACGAGGACGGCGACAACGCCCACAGAGCGGTAAACGAAGTCGCACCCTTCGAGGTCCGCGAGCGCGCCCCGACCCGAATCGGCAACCGGATGGGCAGACCCGAGAAGTCCGAGGAGCGCGAACTCTCGCCCGCGGTCCACACCCTGTTCCCCATCGGCGAGGCCGGCGGTAGCCAGCGCGACGTGGCCGCCGCCGCCAAACACGCCCCCGACATGGAGAGTACGCCCGGTCTGGTCGATGCCCAAGTCGGTCGCCGGGAGTGCGAGGACTGCGGGGAACACACCTTCAAGTGCCAATGCCCCGAGTGCGGCGGCAACACCTTCGCCCACTTCAAGTGCCCCGACTGCGACTCGGTAGTCGAACTGGATGAGTCGGGCCGCGCGATTTGCGACCGATGCGAAGTCGAGGCCACGCCGGTCGAGTACCGAACCCTCGACATCAACGACGAGTTCCGGTCGGCGCTCGAATCGGTCGGCGAGCGCGAGAACGCCTTCGACACGCTCAAAGGCGTCAAAGGACTGTCGTCGTCGTACAAGACGCCCGAACCCATCGAGAAGGGCATCCTCAGAGCTAAACACGACGTGTCGGCGTTCAAGGACGGGACGGTCCGCTACGACATGACCGACCTGCCCGTCACGAGTGTCCGCCCCTCGGAACTCGACGTGACGGCCGACCACTTCCGGTCGCTGGGCTACGACGAGGACATCCACGGCGACCCCCTGCGCCACGACGACCAACTAATCGAACTCAAAGTGCAGGACATCGTTCTTTCGGACGGCGCGGCCGAACACCTGCTTCAGACCGCCGATTTCGTGGACGACCTGCTGAGTCAGTACTACGGACTGGAACCGTTCTACGAGGTCGAGGAGCGCGACGAACTCGTCGGCGAGTTGGTCTTCGGCATGGCTCCTCACACCTCCGCGGCGGTCGTGGGCCGAATCGTCGGGTTCACCTCGGCGGCCGTGGGTTACGCTCATCCGTATTTCCACGCCTCGAAGCGCCGCAACTGCGATGGGGATGAAGATTGCGTGATGCTCCTCATGGACGGTCTCCTCAACTTCAGCAAGGAATACTTGCCGGACAAGCGGGGTGGAAGCGTGGCCGAGGACTCGCGTCTCGTCGCGTTTGACCCTGATGGAAATCTCCGGTTTATGACGTTCGATGAGTTCTGGAACGAACTCGAAAGCGATGTCGAACACGATGGTAAGTTCCGAAAGAAGACGTGTCTTCAGGAAGGTTGGACAACGTACGCCTTCGATGACGAGCATAGCGCGTCCCCGAAACCCATCGAGAGGGCGATCCGATACCAAGCAGACGAAGACGAGGAACTTCTCAAGGTAGAGTCCCAATTTGGTCGTCATATCGAAATCACAGAGAATCACAGCCTGTTCAGATATGACGATGGAATCGAAGAAGTCGCAGGAGAGAATCTCGAAGAGGGAGACCTTATCCTAGCGCCCCGAGAACTCGGTGTCGAACCCGAGGAAACCGAGATAGACGTAGCAAACTGCGTGGAAAACCCGTACGTCTTCATTGATGAGGAAGTCGAACAGACACTTCGAAATATTTGGGAAGACGCCGAGTGGGGTAGCGAGCGTCGCGCCGCGTTCGATGGTGGTCTGTCGTATCGATTGTCGAAGTCGAAGCTGTCCCTCGAAACATTCGAAGACATCGTTCGAGGCCGTCCAGAAGAGGTTCCGTCCGATGCCAAAATTGGCCTCAAAGGGTCCTCTGACGGAATCACGCGAACAATCGAAGTAGACGAGGACTTCGCGTGGCTACTTGGACTATTTGTCGCCGAGGGCTCACTCTCTGGAACGAGACCAACCATTCACAATTCGGAAGAAGCTATCGTAGACGAAGTAGTCGAAACCGCTACTGCCGTCTTCGACTGTGAACCAAGTGTTCGGTGGTCGAACAAAGCCTACGAAGTGGCCTTCCCTGCCGTATTTCGGGACATTCTCTACGAACTCGGGTTCAAAAACGGTAGCTCGTACGATGCGAGCGAGAAGGTCATCCCCGACGAGATTCTTCAGGCTCCACATGAGACGGTACTGTCGTTCATCGAGGGATTCCTTGCAGGCGATGGTAGCCACTCGAGCGACGACAACTACAGTAGCATTCGATTTCACACGACGAGCGAAGCAGTCAAGGACGGGTTTGTCTTCCTCCTCCACCGACTTGGCCTCGTTGCGAACGTCTCTCGTCGGGAACGGGACGAGACGCGCCAGCCAATCTATACTGTCGTCGTTTCGGGTGGTGCCGAAGATAATCCACTAGAGCAAATTCTCGAAGGAGACGACCCGTATCTCCCGAAAAGTCTCATCGTAACGGTTCCGGACGCGCTGATGGAACTCCGTCGAATGGATATTACTGGCGTCAAACAACTTATTCCGAAGTATCTCAAGCGAAGGGACAACATCTCGCTAGAGAAACTCCGAGAACTCATCTCCAAACTCGACAGTTGGGGACTTACCGACAAAGCCGAAGAAAAACTCGAAGAGATTCGACCGCTCGTCGATGGAGACCTCTCGTATCTCCGAGTGAAAAGTATCGAACGCGTCGATTACGATGGATACCTCTACGACCTTCAAGTCGGTGGCGAACCGATATTCACTGCGAACTGGCTCTACGCCCACAACTCGATGGACGCGCCCCTCGTCATGTCCTCGCGCATCGACCCCTCGGAAATCGACGACGAGGCCCACAACATGGACATCGTGCGGCAGTACCCCCGCGAGTTCTACGAGGAGACCCGCGAGATGGCCGACCCCGAGGACGTCGAGGACATCATGACCATCGCCGAGGAGACCCTCGGAACGGACCGCGAGTACACCGGCTTTGACCACAGTCACGACACCTCGAACATCGCGCTCGGGCCGGACCTCTCGGCGTACAAGACCCTCGGGTCGATGATGGACAAGATGGACGCCCAACTCGAACTCTCCCGAAAGCTTCGGTCGGTGGACGAAACCGACGTGGCCGAGCGCGTCATCGAGTATCACTTCCTGCCGGACCTCATCGGGAACCTCCGGGCGTTCTCGCGCCAAGAGACGCGGTGTCTCGACTGCGGCGAGAAGTACCGCCGGATGCCCCTGACCAAGGAGTGCCGGGAGTGCGGCGGGCAGGTCAACCTCACGGTCCACCAAGGGTCGGTGAACAAGTACATGGAGACGGCGATTCAGGTGGCCGAGAAGTACGACTGCCGGGAGTACACCAAACAGCGCCTCGACATCCTCGACCGGTCGCTCGAAAGCATCTTCGAGAACGACAAAAATAAACAAGGCAGTATTGCTGACTTCATGTGAAACTTTTACTGCGCGAGAAATCGCGGCAGAGCCGCGATTTCTCGCTGGTAAAACTTTCATGAAGAACACCGGAAGGCAAACCGCGCGTTCCGAGCAGTCGGTCGCTACGCTCCCGACGACACGGCGTCACCCCCTTAGAAGCGCCAGAGGCGCTTCTTCGAGGGATTCCTTGGTCCGCTCGCTCACGTTCGTTCGCTCGCGGTAGAGTTACTGGTGCGTACCGCACCGCAACCGCGGCGGTTTGTCGTTCATCGTGGCGCTTAGGAATTATCCCCAAATACTTGAGTTTTCTAAATCTGTGTTAAAACAATATTTTGGCGTCTTTAGTGTGATTCGCCGGGCAACTGGACTCTTTCGTCGTCGTCTCTCACGCTTGCTCTACGGAGAGTCGCTGGCGCACCGTGACCGTTCCCGCGATTCGCTCCTCGTTCAAATCGGCGACGGACTTTATGAGTGACGACGCCGTACTTCGTCTCATGAGTGGACACGGGGAGCAACCCGCCGAGGACGGCGACGCGGAAGCAGAGGAGAGAATGCTCGAAGTTAGCTTCGGACAGACCGTCTACGACGAGGACGGCAACGAAATCGGGAACGTCCGGGGGTTGGAGAAGGGTGGATTCTTCGTCTCGACCCGCGAGGGCGTCGAGAGCATGAGCGTCGAACACTCTCGCGCGGGCCACGAGTTCGGCGAGGGCGAACTGATGTGGCGGTGTACCGAGTGCGGCGAGATGGGCCAAATCGACGACGGCATCCCGGACGAGTGCCCGAACTGCGGCGAACCCAAAGAGGCCCTGATGTACTGGACCGAGGACTGACGCCGACGCCCGGATAGCGCCGAGTCGAAGCGACCCGCCGAGACGCTTTTTGTATCACCACAATTATGTAGATGTAATTTTAGAATCTGGGTAGAAACTGAATGAAACCGTTTCGACGGCATCTCCCCTTTCTTGCCCCGGCTATTCTCGCGTCGGCGCTTCTCTCCGGCGGGCACCTCGCGGTCTACGAGTACCCGACGCTGACGGCCGGTCTGTTCAACGAGATGGCGAATCAAGTCGCTGTAAACGACTACTCGCTCCCGCGGACGATTCCGGGCTACACCGAAGGCGGCCTTCCCTTCACCTACCCGCCGCTGATGTTCTACGTGCTGGCGGCGGTCCGCGAGACGTTCGGGATGGGTCCGCTGACGGCGAGTCGGGTCCTCCCGCAGGTCTACGCCGTCTGCTATCTCGTCCCGTTCTACCTGCTCGCCTACGAACTCCTCGGTTCGCGCCGGCAGGCCGGCATCGCGGCGGTCATCGGCGCAACTTCGCCGGAAATCTTCAAGTGGCACCTCTCGTCAGGCGGCGTGGTCCGCGGCGGCGCGTACTTCTTCGCGCTCGCCGGCCTCTACGTCGGCGTCCGCCTCTTTCGAGAGCATCGTCGGCGCTACGTCCTCGCCGGTGCCGTGCTGTTCGGTCTCACGCTCCTGAGTCACGTCCGCTACGCGCTCTTTTTTGGCGCGAGTTACGTCATCTTCTGGGCGCTCGTGGACCGGAGTCGGCGCGGACTCGTCCTCGGCGCGTCGGTCGCTGGCGGCGGGATTGTGGTCGCCTCCCCGTGGCTTGTGACCGTGATTTCGCGCTTCGGCCTCGAACCGTTCGTCAACGCCTCGGGGACCCACGGCGGTCTGGCCGCCATCGCCCCGACTGCGGCGCGACTCCTGATGGTCGTGCCGCCCCGGACCGAACTGCTCTCGCTCTGGCACGTGCTGTTCCTTCTCGGGATGATGCTACTGGTCGCGCGCCGCGAATGGCTCCTCCCGGCGTGGTTCGTCCTGCTGGCGTTCGTCACGCACAAGTCCCAGTTCCTGTTCGTCGTCGTGGCGCTGGTCTGCGCGAAACTGTTGATGGAGGCGTTCGTCCCCCTCGTCCGGCAGAATCTGGAGTTCAGCCTTCCCGACCGGGCCGTCTCGTTCGCGGTGGTCGGACTGCTCCTGTCCTACAGCGTCGGCGCTGGCGCGCTGTTCGTGACGAACTACCCGGTCAGCCAGTACCAGACCGTCTTCGACGCGAGCAATCGAATGCCGAGCCATCTCAGCGACGGCGACGTCGAGGCGATGGAATGGATTCAGCAGGAGACGCGCCCCGACGCGACGTTCGTCTCCGCCGGTGAACGAACCGCCGAGTGGCTTCCTCTGCTCTCCGACCGGAACCTTCTCGTGGGCTACTGGGGCGTCGAGTGGGAGGGTGCCGACGAGTGGCAACGACAGAAGTCGCTGTACTTCTCGCTCAACGCCTGCGACGACGCGGCCTGTCTCACCGACCGGATGACCGAGGCCAGCGTCTCGCCGGACTACTTCTACCTCCACACTGACGGCCAACCCGCCGGGAAAATTCGGTCGGTCGAGGAGTCCGACGCCTTCGTCGTCGTGTTCTCCAATAACGACGCCATCGTCGCGGAGTATCACCCCGAGGAGGTCTGACCGGACCCGGCCATTCGGCCGGCCCGGCCGCCGAGACGCCCCGACTTTTCTACCCCCGGTTCCAAGGCCTCGACATGGAAATCGTCGTGTTCGGCGCGGGAAGCCTCGGTACCCTCGTCGGCGGTCTGCTGGCCAGCGAACACGAGGTCACGCTGGTCGGGCGCAATCCCCACGTCTCGGCGGTCCGCGAGGAGAACCTCCGCGTCGCTGACGCGACTGGAAACGAGGCCAACCAGTTCGACTTCGAGGCCCACCCCGAGGCCACCACCGACGGGACCGGCCTCTCTGCGGACCTCGCGGTGGTGACGGTCAAAGCCTTCGACACCGAGGAGTCTGCCGAGGACCTCGCCACCGGCCGAATCGACGCCGCGCTCTCGCTCCAGAACGGGATGGGCAACGAGGAGGTGCTGGCCGACCGCCTCGACTGTCCGGTCCTCGCGGGGACCGTGACCTACGGCGCGGTGTTGCGGGAACCGGGCGTGGTCGCCTGTACCGGCGAGGGCGAGGTCGTCCTCGGTCCTCGTGGCGGGGGGACCTCCGCGACTGCCGACCGCGTGGGCCGAGCGTTCGACGCGGCGGGCCTCCGGACCACCGTCGCCGACGACATGCCCCGCAGACTCTGGGAGAAGTTGGCGGTCAACGCGGGCATCAACGCCACCACGGCGCTCGCTCGGGTCGAGAACGGCGCGGTCCTCGACGGTCCCGCGCACGAAGTCGCTACAGATGCTGGCCGCGAGACTGCTCGCGTGGCCCGCACCGAAGGCGTCGAACTGAGCGACGAGGCCGCCGTCAGGGCGGTCGAACGAGTCGCCGAGGCCACCGCGGCAAACACCTCCTCGATGCAACAGGACGTGCTGGCCGACCGCCGGACAGAGGTCGAGGCCATCAACGGATTCGTCGCCTCGCGTGCGCGAGAATCCGGTGTCTCGGTCCCGGTCAACCGGACGATGGCGAATCTCCTCCGGGCGTGGGAGGCGGATCGCCCACAGGATTGAACTGCGTCGGCGTCGCCGTAGACACGTAGCTATGCCGACGTATCTCGGGGGCGGGCGTCCGCGAAGTGGGGATTTCGACATACTGATTAGTGCAGAAAGTGACCTTCGCCCATGAACGGCGCGCAGTTGCGCACTACAGTTCTGGGATTTCTCGGGACGTTTGCGATTCTCGGACTCCTGTTGTATTTCGTCGGCTTCGAGGGGTTCGTCGCGGAACTCCGGCAGGCCGACACCGAGATAGTCGCACTCATCGTCGTGGTCACGCTCGGATGGTTGGCGTCGTGGGGGTTCGGTCTCCGGACCGTCCTCGACGTTCTCGGCGTTGACGTGTCGTTCGCCAAATCGTTCTTCGTGCTGAACGGCGCGATGTTCTCGAACAACATCACGCCCTTCGGGCAGGCAGGCGGTGAACCCGTGACGGCGCTCCTCATCTCGAAAGTCGCCGATACGGAGTACGAACGCGGACTGGCGGCGATTGCCAGCGTGGACTCGCTCAACTTCATCCCGTCCATCGTCCTCGCACTGAGCGGCGCGGCGTTCTACGCCACCCAGACCTCGTTCGGCCGCAGACTCCGACTTGCGACGGCGGCCATCGTCGTTCTCTCTGTGGCCGTCCCCATCGCGGGCATCTTCGGTTGGCGGAACCGGAACGCCCTCCGGCGCGCCATCGCGCGAGTCCTCGCGCCTCTCCTCCGACTCGTCACGCGCGTCGCGCCGGTCGATGTGGCGCTCAGCCGTGAGACACTGGAAACCCGAGTCGGCGAGTTCTTCGAGTCGATAGAGCGCGTGGCGACGAACCGACGCGGACTGACGCTCGCGCTCGCGGCCTCGACAGCGGGATGGGTCTGCCAGATGGTCGCGCTGTGGCTGGCGTTCGTCGCTATCGGCTCCCCGGTGCCGTTCTCGGTCCTCCTGTTCGTCGTCCCCGTGGGCGCGATTGCGGGGGTCACGCCGCTTCCCGGCGGTGCGGGCGGTATCGAAGCCGTGCTGGTCGCGCTCCTGTCCAGTCTCCCCAGCGCCGGCGTCACCTCGGGAACCGCGCTCGCCGCGGTCATCATCTTCCGCGGCGCTATCTACTGGGTTCCCATCGCCATCGGCGGCGGCGTCGTGAGCGTGGTCGGCGTGGATTCCGTCTGATACTGTCGGCTGTAAGTACGTGAAGATTTTCGGTCAAAAGCACCCGTCTCAGTAGCTGTCCGTTCTCACTTCCGCAATTGCCCATTCAAAGAATTACAGCCGACAGTATGAGGAGACCGTCGCCTTCTCTCCGAACTACATCACCCTCTCGGACAACTCCGTATTGCTTTCGAAAACAATATTGTTTCTCTAACGACTCCGAAGGATTGCGGAGTCAGTCGATGTAGCCGAGGTCCTGCAGTCGGTCCTTCGCGTCGTCACTCATGTCGTCCAGCACGTCGTCGTCCTCGACTTCCTTCCACTCGCCGCCGACGCTCTCCTCGAACTCCGACAGCGCGCCTTCGAGTTCGACCTCCTCGTCGGTTCCCTCGCCGCGGGCGTCCTCGGTCTCGCCGGGGTCCGAATCGAGGTGGTAGAACTCGTCTCCGATTCGCTCGTTGCGGATGTACTTGGCGTCGGGGCGGCGCACAGCGCGCATCCGGGAGTAGAACCGCGAATCCGTGTCCAACTCGATACCGGCGTCGGCGGCCTTCTGCTCCAACTGCTTGAGTTCCACGACCGGGCGGTAGTACTCCACGAACGCGTAGTCGCCTTCCGCGAAGTCACGGTAGTCGGCGTCCAGAAGCGAGCGCGTCCGGTCGAGCGAGACGGCCGTCTCCGTCGGGTCGCTCGGCTCTGCGGCCTCGACGCCCGCGTGGTCCAGCACGGTGTGGTAGAGGTCCACGAGTTCGACCTGCTGGTCCTCGCGCTTGCCCGACTCCATCTCGGGGTGTTTGACCATCAGCGGGACGTTCACGAGGGGGTCATAGATACAGAACTCGTGGCCGTACAGGTCGTGTTCGCCGTGGAGTTCGCCGTGGTCGGCGCAGACGACGACCATGGTGTCGTCCCACTCGTCGTTCTCCTGCATCCACGAAAAGAGACGCTGGAGTTCGGCGTCGATGTGGCGAATCTCGGCGTCGTAGAGTCCTTCGATGGCCTCCCACTCGTCGTCGGAGATGTCCCGCGCGCCGCAGTTGTACTCTTTGGAGTTCTGACAGACTTTCGTGGAATCGACGCCGGGGGCGAACTCCTGTTTGTACTCCTCCGGGGGATGGTAGGGCAGGTGGGCGTCCATCAGGTTGATGAACGCGAAGTAGTCGTCGTCGGCGTCGTCGATGAACTCCATCGTCCGGTCGATGACCTGCGGGGTCTTCGAGTCGGCACCCTCTCCGGAGGCCGTGTACTCGTGAATTTTGTTGCCGACGCTGACGAGGTAGTCGGCGACCTTCCGCAGGGTCTCGTTGTCGTTCATCGTCTTCCACGCCTTCGCCAGCGGCCCCGAGAGGAAGTCGCCGGGCATGACCTCGAAGAAGTTGTCTTGGTCGTCGAACCCGTCGGTCAGGTGGGTGTAGGGCGTAATCCACGCGTTCGAGGAGTAACACGCGGTGTCGTAGCCAGCACCCGAGAGCGTCTCGGCCAGCGTGGTCGCGCCTTCCAGATAGGGGTTCTCTTGGCTCGCGCCGTGTTGGCTCGGGTACATTCCCGTAAACAGCGAGGCGTGAACCGGGAGCGTCCACGGAGCGGGGGAGACCGCCTGCTCGAAGACGGCCGCCTCGTCGGCGAACCGCTCCAGACCGGGGGTCGTCGGTCGGTCGTAGCCATAGACGGAGAGGTGGCTCTTTCGAACCGTGTCCATGACCACGAACACGACGTTCCCCGGTTCGTCGTCGTTGGTCATACCAGTACCGTCCAATCCCCGACGGGATAAATATCCTGATGTTAGCCGCGTTCTAAGGGAAGAATTACGAGGTTTCGAGGGCGGAAATACGGGCTTAGAAGGGGGCCTGCGGACCTTCGTCGTCCTCGCCGTCGTCACTGGTCTCGCCGGGGAACGAGGGACTCATGCCGCCGCCACCGCCGCCGCCGCCGTCCATGCCCGTGTCGGCGTGGACCGTCTCGATTTCGGGAATCTCCTTGACCATCCGGCTCTTGATGGCCTGAATCGTCATCGGGGAGATGCCACACCCACTGCACGCGCCGCCGAGTTGGATGTGGACCTCGCCGGTCTCTCGGTCGATGTCCTGAATCGCGGCGCTCCCGCCGTGCATCTGAATCTGGGGGAAGTTGCGTCGCAGGAAGTTACTGACTCGCTCTTCGAGGTCGTCGCCCTCGTTCTGAGTGTCGGTGCTCATGCGCCCGAGTAGGGTTCGTGCAGTCTTCAACCTTTTGCAGTAGGTGTTCGCCGGGACAGCAAAATACCAACTGAGGCGGACCGAAACCCGATTTCAGGCCTGCTCGAACCGAACCGGGAGCGATTCGACGCCGTAGACGAACGTGCTTCGAGTCGGGGTCAGGTCGGTCTCGACCAGTTCGACCGATTCGAGTCGGTCGAGGAGCTTCGAGAGGACCGTCTTGGCTTCCAAGCGAGCGAGCGACGACCCCAGACAGTAGTGCGTGCCAGAGCCGAATCCGAGGTGCTGGTTGGGCGTCCGGTCCGGCTTGAACGTGTCGGCGTCCTCGAATTTGCGCTCGTCGCGGTTGGCCGACCCGAGCCACAACTGCACTCGGTCGCCCTCCTCGATGGTCTTCCCGTGCATGGTCACGTCGTCGGTGGCGAACCGCGCCATGGTCTGGACCGGCGACCGGTAGCGCAGGGCCTCGTCGATGGCCGACATGAGAGCGTCGTCGTCGCCACGCAGTTCGCCGAACAGGTCATGGTTTCCGAAACACCGGATGGCGTTGGTGATGAGATTCGTCGTCGTGACGTTCCCGGCGACGAGGAGCAGGACGCACATCCCGAGGGCCTCCTCGTCGGAGAGCCGGGTCCCGTCGTCGCTCTCGGCGGTGGCGATGGTCGAGAGGAGGTCGTCCTGCGGATTCTCCCGGCGCTGGTTGATGAGTCGCAGGAAGTACTGGGCCATCTCTTGGTTCTTCTGTTGCTGGTTCTCGGCGATTTCGCTCTGCTCGTCGTCGGTCCGGGCCGTCTCGACGATGGTGTTCGACCACTGCTTGAACTGCGCGCGCTCGTCGGACGGAATCCCGAGGTGTTCCGCGATGGTGATGACCGGGTAGGGGTACGCCAGCGAGGTCACGATGTCCATCTCGCCGTCGGACTCCGCCAGAATCTGGTCGAGGAGGTCGTCGGCCAGTTCGTTCAGTCGGGGTTCCAACTCCCGGACGTTCTGGGGCTTGAACGCGTCGTCCACGACCGACCGGAGTTCGTCGTGTCGCGGCGGGTCCTGAAACAGCATCGTACTCTGCAAGAGTTCCGGTCCCTGCGAGGCCGAGGCATCGTAGTAGTCGGCGTTACTCGGGTCCACCGAGAAGTTGCCGTCGTCGTCCAGAATTGCCTTCACGTCGTCGTACCGAAACACGTCCCACGATTGGCGGTCCTCGTCGTACCGGACCGGGTTCTCGTCGCGCATCTCCCGGTACCAGTCGAACGGTTCCAGCCACGCTTCCGGGTCTTTGAGTTCTTCGGGAAAAGCCTTGACTTTTTGTGTGTCGATTGAAGACATCGTGGGGAGATTTCATCTAACACTACATTAGTTTTTATATACTCATTTAAAAATAGAATCGTGGATGAGTCGCGCGAGGTCGTTTTCTTTCGTCTTATTGCGATTTTTCGCCGTCGAACGCATTTGCATCTTCCAATAGTTAAAAATATCTGAAACGAATTCGCTCGGCGACCGCAGTTCTGCTCGATAGCGAACTTCGGGCGTATCATTTAAAATTCCGACATCTCGTGCAACAGAAGATATTAATATAAAAGATATGAGTTAGGAATATGGACGGAGAACAGCGTTTCCGCGACGACGGACTCATGACACCTTCCGACCTCGAAGCCGACACGGCGGACGCGACGTTCGACCGCTCGGTCGTCTTCGAGACGTCGGGGACGACCGGCGAGGCCAAGCGCGTGCCCTACACCAGCCGCGACTTGGTGCGACAGGCCCAACTCGGCGAGGACGCCTTCGAACTGCTCGGTCTCGGCCCTGACGACGCGATTCTCAACCTCGGCGCGCCCGAACCCCACATCTCGGGCCTCCTGCTGGAAATCGCCGCGATGGAGACCGGCGTCTCGACCTACAACCGGAGTCTGGCCGACTACGAGCAGGTCCTCGAAGGGGGCCACGCCGAGAAAATCACGACCGTCATCGGCCAACCGTTGTTCGTTCGGTCGCTCGCAGACGAACTCACTACCGACGAGCGCTCCGCGAAAGACCTCTTTCCGAACGTCGAGAAGGTCATCTCGACCGGCGCGAACCTCCTGCCCCCGGTCGAGGCCGAACTCCGACGCCTCTGGGGTGCCGACACGATTCAGGAGGCCTACGCCTCCACCGAATTCGGCTGTATCGCCGTCCGGCCCGACATGGACGACCGCTACGTCCCGATGAGCGACTACCACGAGTTCGAACTCCTGCCGAGCGACGCCGACGGCCCCGAGTCGCTGGTCGCCATCGAGGACATCGAAGAACCCACCACGGGGTCGCTCGTCATCTCGACCGGCAACCGGGAGGCCTACTCCTTCGACCGGTACGAAATCGGCGATGGTGCCCGCGTCGTGCCGACCGACGACGGCCCGCGACTCGAAATCCTCGGCAGGACGGACAACGCGGTCCAGTTCGGGGCCATCGTCCTCTACGAGGGCGAAGTCGTCAGCGCGCTCGACGCCGCCTACGGTGAATCGGTCGAAAACTGGCGGGCCGTCGTGGACGTGAACGACGTAGGCGAACCCGGCGTCACCGTCTACGTGACCGGCGACGGCATCGAGAACCGCTCCGACGAGTTCCGGACCGCCCTCGTCGAGCAGAGTTCCGCCGTCTCGACGGTGGACGACTTCGGCATCATCGACCACATCGACGTGTCGGTCGTGGACTCGCTCGCCGACTGCGAGTGGGCCGACGACGACTTCGAACCGCGTCCGCCGACCACCGCGAAGACGCTGTTCCGCGCCGACTAAGCCCTCGGACTCTGGCTGTTCTCTTTCCCGCTAACTCAGTCCTCGTCTCGTTGCAGAGCAATCGATGTCGCTTTTCCCACGCACCCTCCAATTCCGTATAGCGGCATGGGATTTACCATTACTCTGCGGGCGCAGATTTCGAACTACGCGGACACCGTTCCGAACGTCTCCGCGTCACGAACAGATGAAGACACTCATACAACGATAATAGAACGAATATTATGTTCTAAGACAATATGTGAAACTCTAAAACACATCTAGTTAATTTTTTGCGCCGAGCGCCGGACCGCGAATCGATGGTCGAACCCTCCGAAGACGTGACTCACTCGAACCGCATCGGGGCGCGGCCGACTTGCTTTAGCTTCGGAAGCCGAACAACCGACTTAGCTCTTCTTCGAGTTCTTCGACGTAGATGTCGAGGACCTCCTCGACTTTCTCGTCTTTCACGAGGACGCCCTTGATTCGGTCGCTCGGGTTTTCGGGGAGTTCGACGCGGAACTCGCCGTCGCTCTCGTAGAAGGGTTCGCTCTCGTTGAGGACCTGCTGGTCGATTGCGTGGATGAGTTCCGAGTCGTACTCCTCGTTGAGTCGGTTGAAGACGTTCTTGTAGGCTCGCTGAAGCTCGTTGAAGTAGTGGACGTACTTGTCCTCGAACTTCTCGGGGTCGAAATCGGCCATACGCCGGAGTTGGGCGAGGGTAAATAAAAGTCAGGCGGTGACGGCCGGCGATTCGTAGACCATCTACTCCCAAAGGGTATAAACCACATATGGCGATATGAAAAATCCGGGATGACGAGTTCCGACATTCATAGTCTTCCCTTAATGCGATAGTCGGAAATCGACTTATAAATCGATATATCGGTCCCTATTCACTGGAGAGACCGGTTTACAGGTCGAAATATTTTTATTCTTGGCCGATGCAGGGTTAACTGGTCCAGAAGCGGGCATCGATGCGTCATCCGACGCGCGTTATGCCCTTCTCTATCGAACTATCTCGTAGTCGTATGCATCGAATTGCTCACTTTCTTATCGAAAGGCGATGCTGAACATAATTTCATGAACCACACCTTCCGCCGAAAAGTTGAACTTGTAGAATAAGAATTTTTAAATTATCGTCTCTCAAACGAAGTACTGTCACCGATTTCTCGGTGACGCACCGATGCTCGCTTCTGGACCAAGCATCATCGGTTGCAGTGCAGTTACGAAGGCGTCAGCATTCGCGTCGATGACTGCCTTCGTAAAATTCGTGACAGCCATTGTAGGGCTGATTGCGGCCTTCATCGGGCTCGTAGCGGCCCTACTCAAACTGGCTACGGCCATCATCGGTGTGGCCGTTGCGATAGTTCAACTGCGCGCTGCACTCGACTGACCACGGGGTCACGGTAGGATTTCCCTGCCCGCTGGCCCCTCGGGGAAGTTGGTCCACGGGCTCGGTAACTGACGAACTCGATCCTTTCCCCGTTTTCTCGGCACCTCACTGGAACCGCTCGTTCTGCTTACCCCAACTGCTCGCCCACGAGTTCGTCGGCGAGTTCCACGAACTCGGCTTCGGCGCCCTTCGGAACGGTCGCACCCGCCGCGACGTTGTGGCCGCCGCCGTCGCCGCCGACCGCTTGGGAGGCCTCGCGCATCACCACCGAGAGGTCCAGTCCCTGCCGGGTGAGACCGGGCGTGCCGCGCGCCGAGACTTTGACCTCTTTGTCGTCGTCTCCGTCGCCATCTTTGCCGGCGTCGGCGCTGGCGTCGTCGTCCGTCTTGTCGGCGAAGGCGAGGATGGGCGTCCCCCGGTCGATACCGTCCGCGCCGACCGCCATCCCGGCGATGATGCCTACGATGGTCTCGCGGATTTCGTCGCCCGCGTGGAACCACTGGACGTTCTCCTCTTTGGTGACGCCCTCGCGCTTGACGTATTGGAGGCCCTGTGAGAGGTTCTGGCGGTGGTTCGACAGGAGATTCCGGGCTTCCTCCAGCGCCTCGTCGCGGTAGCCCAGACAGACCGCGAGTCCCACGTCGGCGCGCTCGTACCGGGCGGTGGCGTTCAGCAGGGTCGAGAACTCGCTCACGTCTCGGAGTTCGGTGCCCTCGGGTTCGTCGGTCAGGGTGTAGGCCGTGCCGAACAGGCTGTCGATGCGGTCGGAACTGACCCCGCGAGAGACCGCGTGCTGGAACAGCGCGTTCGAGACGGTGCTTCGCTCGTCCTCGGTCAGGTCCACCCAACAGCGCCACTCGCCCTCGTCGTCCTGCAAGTCCACGTCGAGACCGTCCAAAAATCGGAGGGTACCGTTCTCGTTATTCGTGATGCCGGGGATGTGGGCGTCGCTGGCGTATTCGAGCATCTTGGGGAGCGGTCGGGTCTGCTTGCCGTACATCGAGAGGTCGGTGGTGGTCTCGACCACGCCCGCGGCGACGCCCTCCTCGACGATGGACTGGTTCGCGCCGACGAGTTCGCCGTCGGTGGTCTGCATGTCACCGACCGCGCCGACGATGGCGAGGCCCGCCAAGTCCCGGTTGTCGGTCCCGTCGGGTTCCAGCGCCCGAGCGAGGACGTAGGCCGCGCCAGCGCCCGACAACTCCGAGGAGCCGTCGATGTCGAACAGCAGGGGATTCAGGTGGAACTCGGTGTCGGGGTCCGCCGGCTGGTGGTGGTCGGCGATGACCGGCGTGAACTCGTCCGCCTGCTCGTACTCGCTGATGATGTCCAACTGGCCGCTCCCGAAGTCGGTGAACAGGACCGTCTCGTAGTCGGTCTCTGCGATGGCTGAGACCTCCTCGGCGTCTAACTGCTTGGCGAAGACGGTCTCGAAGGGGATGCCGGCGCGTTCGAGGGCTTGGGCGGCGACCGCGGCGCTCGTCAGTCCGTCGGCGTCGATGTGCGAGGCGAGGAGAACCTCCTCGGCGTCGCGGAGTCGGTCGGCGCACGCATCAGCGCGCTCTGCGAGGGCGGGAACGGGACCAGCGGAAGCCATTCGGCCGGAGGTAGGTCGGTATGGTTTATAAACCTCTGGCTCTCCGGAAATGCGGAAACGAATAGCCTCGGATAGGGTCCAGTAGATTTGGGAGAATCGTGGCGCGCGCTGGCGCGGCCCGAAGTGGCCGCGCCATTTCGCGCGAGGGACGTGGCCGCCTTGCGCGGCCACGAGGTTGGGGAGGCGTGAGGCCCGCGGTCGCAGGGCGGTGGGGCAGACACCGTTGCTCAAGCCTGAAGCTAGCTTCCTCTCGTCTTTCACCCTCTCAATATCTGTAGCTTTTCGAGTTGCACTATCGTCTAGTTCCGTCGAGAGACCTTTCCCGCGAACCAACGTACAACCGCCGAAAGCGTGACAGAACCCGTCTTTCGGTGTCCAGACCACGGCTTCACGACCGCACCCGAGAAACCGAACGCGAAGTGCCCCGAGTGCGGCGCAGACGCCCGAAAAGTCGTCTCGGGTGACCGGAGACGCCGCCTCTCGAAGTTCGTCAGCGGCGTGCTCCGACACTTTCCCGACGACGCCGGCCTCGAACTCGACCGCGGCGGGTGGACCGACTACGACGGCCTCGCGCGCGTGGTGACGAATAAATACGACTGGGCCGACCGCGAACTCCTCGGCGCGGTGGCCGAGACGGACCCGAAGGGACGATTCGAATTCGGGGACGATGCCGACCGAATCCGCGCGGCTTACGGTCACTCGGTGGACGTGAATCTCGGCGTTACGTCCACTGCCGACGAACTCCCGGACCGACTCTACCACGGCACCGACCCGGCGAATCTGGCCTCGATTCGCACCGAGGGTCTGAAACCGATGGGCCGCCAGCAGGTCCACCTCTCCGGGACGCCCGAGGAGGCCCGCGAGGTCGGCCGCCGACACGCCCAGAACCCGGTCGTCCTCGAAATCGACGCCGCCGCGATGCTGGCCGACGGAGTGGCGATTGTGAAGCGCGGCGAATCGACGTACACCTGCGAGGCAGTTCCGTCGGAGTATCTGGATGTCTGAGAGGGATAATCTGCGTTTCTAGGCACGCTTCTTTCTGTCTTTAAGAAACTATATCCTTCGTTTAGAAATTGTAGAAACAACTACGATGGAACTACAACCACAGTCGAACTAGCTACTGCTTGCGCGACTCGTAACCGCACCGTCCCGCCACCGCACAGCACCGCGCCCCGTGCCTCCCCGCCGTCGCGGTCGCCGCTGGCGACCGCTCGGCGCGTCCCGTGGTCGGTGAAAATTCACGAACCTTCCGGTGGTCGGCGAACGGGCGCGAAACGCGACGAATCGAAATCGACTCGCTCTCGCCCGAATCAGTCGTGATACGTCGGCGCGGCGGTCTCCACGACCTCGCAGGCCAGTTTCTCGAAGTCCGCGACCTCCGGAACCACGTCAACCTCGATTCCCTCGGATTCGGCCGTCTCGCGGGTTGGCTCGCCGATTGCGCCCACGACGGCCTCGTTCAGGCCAGCGATGGCGTCCTCGCGGATACCGCGCTCCTCTGCGGCGTCGAGGAAGTGGGCCACCGTCAGCGAGGAGGTGAACGTCGCGGCCGCCAGTTCGCCCTCGGCGGCGAGGACGGCCGACTCGCCCGACCCCTCGGGCCGGACCAGTTCGTACAGCACCGTTTCGTGAACGTCTGCGCCGGCCTCGGCGAGGCCGTCGGTCAGGACGGCGCTCCCGTGGTCGCTCCGGGCGACTTCGACGCGCGCACCCGCCACCTCGTCGGCGAGGACTTCGACCAGTCCGGACGACGTGTACTCGTCCGGCACGACATCGACCTCGTACCCCGCGTCCCGAAGCGCGTCGGCGGTACTCTCGCCGATGGCGCAGACGGTGGCCCCTTCGGGGTCCCACCCGGCGTCGGCGGCCAGTTCCACGCCGGTCTTGCTCGTCAGAATCACGTACTCGCCGTCGTCGGGCGCGTCCCCGGTCGGTCGGACTTCCAGCATCGGGTCGGCGACGGCCTCGGCACCGAGCGAATCCAATAGCTCCTCGGCTTCCGCGAGGCGCTCGTCGTCCGGGCGGAAAATCGCGACGCGAACGTCTCGGCTCATTTCCCGCCCGAGGCCCCCTGTTCGCGCTTGGCTCCTCGCTCGGAGCTATCTGCCTTCGCGGCCTCGATGAGGTCGTCAGCGCCCTTCGACGCGAGGTCGTCTGCGAGGGTCTTGGCGGCCGAGACGTGGTTTTCGACTGGCACGTCTCTGCTAGCCTCGATGACCTCCGACCCGTCCTGCGAGAAGACCTGCACGTCAACGTGGACGTTCTCGCCCTGAATCAGGCCGTGGACCCCGATGGGCGCGACGCACCCGCCGCCGAGTTCCGCCAGCACCGTGCGCTCGACTGTGGTCTCGACCCGCGTCCGGGGGTGGTCCAGCACCGTGTTCAGGTCCTCGGCGAGTTCGCTGTCCAGCGCCGTCACCGCGAGCGCGCCCTGCCCCGGCGCGGGGACGAACTGGCTACTCGGCAGTTCGACGTATTCGAGGTTGTGCGCCAAACCACTGCGTTCGAGTCCGGCCTGCGCCAGCACGATGGCGTCGTATTCGGTCTCGACCTCTCGCTCCAGCGCCCGGCGTTCGACCTCTGCGAGGCCGTTAAACCACTCCTCGACGCTCTGGTCGAACTCGCCTTCGTACTCCTTCTTGTGGCCCTTCTGGGCCATCGCCTTGTCCGACTGCTTTTCCTTCTCGGCCTCGGTGCGTCGCTCGTGTTCCTGCTGGAGGGCGGGAGCCAGCAACTTCTCGGCCCGCGTATCGACGTTCCCGCGAAGGGGTTCGACGTTCAGGTCCTCGCGGTAGTTCAGCAGTTGGGCCTTCCGCCGGAGGCTAGAGGTCCCCACCGTCGCGCCTTCGGGAAGGTCGTCCAACTCCTTTCCGTCGGGCGTCACCAGCACGTCGTTGGCGCTGGCGCGCTCCGGGATGGCCGCGACGACCAACTCGTCGGGGCTGTCGGTCGGCATGTCCTTCATCGAGTGAATCGCGCCGTCTAACTCGCCGTCCAGCACCTTCTGGTCGAGGCTCCGGACGAACGCCCCGGTCTTGCCGAGGCGGTGGATGAGTTCGTCCTGAATCTCGTCGCCCGTCGTCGCTACTTCTGCGAGTTCGACCGCGAAGCGTCGGTCCTCGAGGGCGGCCTTGACCTCGGCCGCCTGCCGGAGCGCGAGGTCCGACCCCCGCGTGGCGAGGCGTATTTCGGTCCCGTGTTTGCTCATGTGAGAGAGTCGGCGTCGGGGGTTGAAACACTTGTTCGTTTTTGCGGCCAACTTAAAGAGTCACCACGGCACGTCGGGAACCCCGACCTTCTCGCGGCGCTTCCAGAGGTAGTACACCGCGAAGGGGACGCTAACGACGAAGCCCAGAATCACCGGAAGCGACGGTGGGAGGTCGAGCAACACCGCCAGCACGCCGACGACCAGCAGGACGACGACGCCGAACGCCGCCTTCAGCGCCTGTCGCATCGGGTTGGGTGCCCAGTTCCCGCTGGTGCGGTTCACGTAGTCGGCGTCCTTGTAGACCGCGAACGGGAAGTAGGCGGTCAGAAAGAGGAAGGGCACGCCGAGCGCGACCAGCGAGAGGTTGACCACGTTCGCGGTGAACCCGAACGCCTCCCACGAGGAGGCCACCGCTAACCACGCCAGCGCCGTCACCCAGAGGACGAAGGCTGACGGGATGGCGGCCACCCAGTACCAGTGGTGCGAGCGTCGGCGTCGGATTCGGCCGCTGTTCGCTCGTTCACTGCTCATGTCGCCTCGTTAGGAGCGAGGGCCTAAACCGGTGTCGTCACGGTGCGGGAGGTCTTCGAGACGGACCTACAGCACTTCCTTGTAGGCTTCCAGCGTCTCCGCTACGTCCTCCTCGGTGTGGGCGTGGCTGATGAACTGGGATTCGTACTGGTTGGCGGTCAGGAAGACGCCCTGTTCTTTCATCGCGGGCCAGAACAGCCGTTCCCATCGCTCGGTCTCGGCGGCGTTCACGTCGGCCTTGTTCTTGGGGCAGTAGTCGAATCGCGGGCAGTCGGGATTCTGTCGGCACCCGGCCTCGCAGTGGCCGTCTCGGTCCCGAGGACCGTCGCGGGTGAACACGACCTTGAACATGCTGTCGTAGCCCGTGACGGTGTACTCCGGCGCGCGGTCCTCGAGGAGGTCGGTCAACCCTGAGCGCATCTGGTCGCCGAGGTCGGCGAGGCGGTCGTACACGTCGTTGTCCGCGGCGTAGCGCAACATTTCGAGGCCCGCGGTGAGCGAGAGGGGATGGCCCGAGTAGGTCCCGGCTTGGAACACGTCGCCGGTCGGGGTGAACGACTCCATGATTTCGGCGGGACCGCCGACTGCGCCAACCGGGAACCCGCCGCCGATGACCTTGGCGAAGGTCGTCAGGTCGGGCGTGACGCCGAACTTGCCTTGCGCGCACTGGAGGCCGCCGACGCGGAATCCGGTCATCACCTCGTCGAAGATGAGGAGCGCGCCGTGGTCTTCCGTAATCTCTCGGAGGGTGTCGAGGTAGCCCTCGACCGGTCCAATCGAGGCGCAGTTACCGAGAATTGGCTCGGTGAGGACGCCCGCGATTTCGTCGCCGCGGTCCTCGAACACCTCGCGGACCGCCTGCTCGTCGTTGAACGGGACCGTGATGGTCTCCTCGGCGAAGGCGTCGGGAATCCCCGCGGAACTGGGCGACCCGGTGCCCCCGGTCTTGCCCTCCACGAGGGTCGATTCCTGCGCGCCGTGGTAGCCGCCCTGCGTGACGACGATTTTGTCCCGACCGGTGTAGCCTCGCGCCAGTCGGACCGCGGAGGTGGTAGCCTCGGTGCCGGAGTTGACGAACCGGAGCATCTCGACGCTCTGGACGTGACGGGCGATGAACTCCGCGAGTTCGACCTCTACCTCGGCGGGCGCGCCGTACATCGGGCCGTCGGCGAGTTGGGACTGAATCCGGGATTCGACTTCTTGGGGCAGGTCGTGGCCCAGAAGCAGGGGACCGTAGCCCATCACGTAGTCTACGTACTTGTTGCCGTCGGCGTCGATGACGTGCGCGCCGTCGCCCCGTTCCACGAAGAAGGGGTAGGGTCTGACGGCTCTGACCGGAGAGTTGACGCCGCCCGGAAGGACCGAGAGTGCGCGGTCGTACAACTCGCGGGAGTTCTCGTCGTGCATACCGACAACTTCTGGTTCGTGGGTAAAGTCGATTTCTGTCTGCGTGGCTTTCTCTCGGCGAGTGCCACCACGGTTTCAACAACTGTTATATCGTGACCCCACCTCGGTTGGTTCAAGATGGTCGATGCGCCACAGGAGCCACAGGAGAATCTGGACGAGGAGCTAGACGACATCTCGGACGACTTGGAGGACGTGAAGACGGACGTTCGCGGTCTCATCGACCAACTCCGCGACGAGACCGACGCGCCGCTCCGCCTCGCGGTCCGGTTCAGCGGCGACGAGTCGGACGTGCTGTTCATCCGGGAGGACGTGCGAGAGCAGTACACCGACGCCGAACTCGAAGACCGCATCGAGACCATCGTGATGAAGGGGCTGGGCGACCCGCCCCGCGAGCAACCCCTGTTCGACTTCGGGACCCTCGACGCCACGATTCGCTGGTACGAGAACGTGCAGGTCGCCCACTTCCCCTACCGGGAGTGGTCCGGCCTCGCGTTCGTCTTCGACCGCCGGGAGTCGCCCATCGTGGACTTGGCGAAACGGCACCTTCAGGACGAGTAGCTCAGAACTCGGTCCACGACTTCGGCCCGAAGTCGCCGCCGCGAACCCGTAGCTCCTCGGCGTCGTCGGTCTCCCTGACTTCTACGAGCGCGTCGAACACCTGCATCAGTTGCTGGGCGGATTCTCTGTTTCCCCGGACCGTATCGAGGGTGAACACGCCCGAGAAGCCGGAACTGGCGATGCGCCCGGTGATGACGTGGAGGAACTGGTAGACCCGGCGCAGGTCGGCGTACATCAGCACCGGCGACAGCGAGTCGAAGCCGAGTCTGGCGCGTTCGAGGTCGTCGCGGTGGTAGAAGTCCTGCATGAACCCCGAGAGTTCGATGCCGATGCCGGTGAGGTCGCCGGGGTCGCTCACGTACCGGACCGTCTCGGTTTCTCGCACGTCCTCGACCGACCGGCCCTTGCTCACGCAGTCCACGAACCGGAGGTCCCACTCGCTGGCGTCGTAGCGCCGGTCGAACGACTGCTGTAACCGGGCCGCGCTCCGCTTGGTCGTGGCGAGGATAGCTCCTCTGTCGGGCGTGTCCAGCAGTTCGAGCATGACCTCGCGCTTCCCGGTAAACGGCTCTCCGGCGACGAGTACGTTCGTTCCGTGGTCGAGCGACTCGGCGGACAGGGGCACCGCTCGACCGTCCTCGGCGTCGGGCACGATTGTCAGAAGGGTCTCGGCACTCGTTTATAAAGGTGTCACGTCCGGGCCGGACGAGGGCCGCCCGGCGTCGGAGCGCGGTGGCGGAAACAAATATACACTCTACGTGAATTATAATCTTGCTCAAAGAAACTGCTACAATTGCGAACGTGTCACAGCTCTCGTCGGAGGTACGCCCCGAGCGCGCCGCCGAGCGCCCCGGCACCGACGAGGTAGCCGACCAGAAAGACGAAAATAAACACTGCGAAGATACTCGTCAGCGCGAAGAACGGGTCGCCGCCGAGGAGGACGAGACCGACGACGACCCACGCCAGTAGCGAGGCCGGAATCGCCGCAATCGCGCCGGAAATCGCCCCGACTTTCGCGCCCTCGGCGAGGTCCCCGCGCTGGAGGTAGCCCGCGACCCCGCCGCCGAAGATGGCCGCCAGCGGGAGGAGCGGCGCAGTTAGCACAGTCGCCACCGCGCCGACGAGGGCGTTCATGAGCGTGTTCGGGTCGTCGTCGGGGTACTCCTCGGTGGCGGGCGGTCGCTCCGTTGTCGTAGTCGTCCTGTCGCGGCTCATACGCTCTGCTTGCCGAGGGAGGTGCATATACTTTGGTCGCTAGGAGTTCGGAGAAACTGAGTCGCTTCGAGTAGTGAACCGGTTCGAGAGGGGAAGAACGCCTCTGAAGCCCCGTCCCTTCACCCCACCCACGGTGGTTCGGTCAGTTGAGCGCGTCCCGGCGGTTGGTCCGCGGGGCGTCTGCTGGCGGTTGGTCGGCCGTTCCGGTGGTTTGTTCCACCGAGCGCGCCCGGTGGTTCTGTCTGCTATCCGCTTCTCCCGAGGTCACACCGCCTCCGGGCCGCGGACGCCGGTTCGGACCTGACAGGCGTCCTCGACCGGGAGGACGAAGATTTTCCCGTCGCCCGGTTCGCCCGTGTCGGCGGCCTCCCGAATCGCTTCGACCACCTCGTCGGCGGGCACGTCGGCGACGACGCACTCGACTTTGACTTTCTGGTGGAGGTCAACGGTGTACTCCTCGCCGCGCCACTGGCCCGTCTTGGCCGGTTGGCTCCCCCGACCCGAGACGTTCGTGACCGTGAGACTCGGCGCGCCGACCTGTGCCAGCGCGGTCTTGACGTTGCTGAGGCGGTCGGGGCGGACGACGGCCGTGACCATCTTGATTTGGCCCGCGTTGGGCAGGTCGCCAGCGCCGTCTGTGCGAACGCCGCCATCGGGCCGAACTGCGCTTCCGTCACCGACTTCGGGACCGCCGAACTCGGGGTAGGTGTCCACGCCGTGTTCGGCGATGTCGAGGCCCTCGCGCTCGTGTTCGGTGCTGACGCGGGCCTGCCCGAGGAGCTTCAACACGCCGAAGACGAGACCGGTCGCGCCGACGGTCCAGATTGCGATGACGCCGACGCCGGCCGCCTGCGCGAGGAAGCTGACCTCGTAGCCCGGAATGGCGAAGAAGGGGAAGGCCAGCGCACCGAGGACGCCCGCCGAGCCGTGAACCGGGAAGACCGCGCACACGTCGTCGATTTTGAGGCGCTTCTCCACGAACTCGAAGACGACCGGCAACTGCCCGCCAGCGAGCAGGCCGACGACCAGCGCACCGACCCACGTGATGGCGTTGGTGTTGCTGGTGATGCCGACCAGTCCGGCCAACATTCCGTTAGCGACGTAGAGGGTATCGACCTTTTTGGTCTTGACCAGCGAGACCATGCTCGCGCCGATTGCTCCGGCGGCCATGCCCAGCGTCGTGGTCAGCGCGACCCGGCCCACCGTGTCTGCGAACGCGCCGAGCGCCAACTCGCCGTTCTCGACCACGAAGACGCTCGCGGCGGTGCCGACGTTGAAGCCGTACCAGCCGAAACAGAGGATGAGAGTCCCCAACACGGCGAAGGTGATGGAGTGACCGGGGATGACGTTGACCGACCCGTCGTCGTCGTAGCGGTCCATCCGCGGGCCGAGAATCCACGCCGCTGTCAGGCCTGCGATGCCGCCCATGCCGTGGACGATGACGCCGCCCGCGAAGTCCTGAAAGCCCGGCCCGATGTCGTTGAGGAAGCCCCCGGCCCACGTGAACCCGACCACGACCGGGTAGATGACCGCCGCCAGCAGGACGGTGTAAGACACGTAGGCCCGAAGCTTCGCCCGGCCCGCCACCGCCCCGGAGACGATGGTTGCGGCGGTCATGGCGAACACCGCGCCGAACAGCCAGCCAATCCACGAGTCGGAGCCACCCGAGATGTAGCCGAAGGGGTCGCCTGCGCCGCCGACGAGCGACGAGATGCCCGCGCCGACGAGGAAGAAAACGAGGACGCCGACGCTCCACGTCAGCATGTTCTTGGTCAACTGGTTGGCGACGTTCTTCGACCGGACCTGCCCCGCTTCGAGCATGGCGAAGCCGGCGTGCATGAAGAAGATGAGGAAGGTCACGGTCAGGACCCAGACGTGGTTGACCCCGCTGGCCAACGAACTGGGGTCTACTTGGAGGGGTGCCTCTATCATTCGGACTCCTCCGTCGGCGTCTCTGCGGCGTCGTTCGGAACCTCCACCAAATCATCTGGACGGCTGTTCAGGAAAACCTCGAATTCTTTTTGGTTCGTACTGCGTTTCACGGTTTACTGTGACGGCAAACCAATACATAAGGCTAAGCGTTGAATATTTTCAAAATATACTGTCTGGGGTAGACGCTCGTCCGGTTTACAATCGGATAATACGTATTTAAGGTTGTATTCCGTCCAGAAACCGGACGTTCGGCTGGCCGGTTTTCGGACGTTCGTCAACCGGGATTCGTGAGTCGTTGTCAAGCACCCTAATCGGTGGTGCGCGTGAGAAAAAACAAAAGCACGCACGTTAGGAATAGGAATAGAATTATTAAAGACAGAATATTATTTCCTACTGCGGCTGAGAATCTACTTTCGACTCAAAGCACGTCCGCGATGTCCTCGGCGAAGTACGTCAGAATCAGGTCCGCACCCGCCCGCTTGATGGAAACCAACGACTCAAGTGCGACCTCCTCCAAGTCGAGCCATCCCTTCTCGCTGGCGGCGTGGAGCATCGCATACTCGCCCGAGACGTTGTAGGCCGCGATAGGGTGGTCGAACTCGTCGCGGAGGTCGGCCACGATGTCGAGGTAGGGGAGCGCGGGCTTGACCATCAGCACGTCCGCGCCCTGCTCCGCGTCGAGTTCGACCTCTCGAATCGCCTCGCGGCGGTTCGCGGGGTCCATCTGGTAGTGCCGCCGGTCACCGAACGCCGGTGCGCCGTCCGCCGCGTCTCGGAAGGGACCGTAGAAGGCCGATTCGTACTTAGCGGCGTAGCTCATGATTGGCACGTCGGAAAACGCCGCGTCGTCCAGCGACTCCCGAATCGCGCCGACCATCCCGTCCATCATGCCCGAGGGCGCAACCATGTCGGCACCGGCTTCAGCGTGCGAGACGGCGATTTTGCCGAGCAAGTCGAGCGTCTCGTCGTTCTTCACAGTCAGGCGAGCGTCTTCTTCGGCGTGATTTTCCAGCACCCCGCAGTGGCCGTGGTCGGTGTACTCGCAGAGGCACACGTCGGTAATCACGTAGGCGTCGGTTTCGGCCGTGACGCGGCGAGTAGCCTCCTGTACCACGCCGTCCTCGGCCCACGCCCGACTTCCGCGCTCGTCCTTCGATTCGGGGATGCCGAACAGCATGACGGCCTCGACGCCGGTTTCGAGGACCTCCTCGACGCGGGCCACCGCGTCGGAAATCGGCACGCGCTCGTGGCCCGGCATCGTCTCGATGGGGACTCGCTCGTCGGTCGTCGCGTCCACGAACACCGGCGCGATGAGGTCCGAGGCCTCCACGTCGGTCTCGCTGACCATCTCGCGGATGCCGTCGCGTCGGAGTCGCCGAGGGCGGTCGGTGAGGTTCATGTCCCGCACTTGTAGTCCGCCCGCCAAAACCGCGTCGCTCGCGGTCATCTACTCGGTGGGAGGGCGTGCGCTCGGTCCGGGGTCATAACGCCTTTACCACACCCAATCGATACGACAGTCACGAATGCTGTCCCCGCTCGCGCTCGTCGGTCCCGACGCGCCACTCGCGCTCGGAGCCGCGGTACTCGTCGCAGGCGTGTTGCTGTCGAACGCTGTCGGAACCGGGAAGATTCGGGAGTTCTTCGCCGACAACGGACTGTTGATGCTGACGGTCGGCATCGTCCTCGCGGCGGTGGTCGGCGTCGGCCTCTTTTTCGTCGGGAACAAGCAACTGGCGAAGTCGTGGCTCGACCAGTACGGCCTGCTGGCGCTCTTTCTCATCCTGATTCTGGAGGGCGCGATGCTGTTATACTTCGCGCCGAGCGAGAGTCTAGTCCCCCTCGGCGTGACCCTGCTGGCCGACTCCGCGACCGATTACGCCACCATCACGGCGGTCATCCTCGTCGCCGTCGTCGGCGCGACTATCGGCCAGTACGCCCTGTTCCTGCTGGCCAAGCGCGGGGGTCGGGAGTACCTGCTCGAAAAGCGGTGGTTCCGCATCGACGAGGAGCAACTCGACCGCTTCGACGGGTGGTTCCAGCGGTGGGGCCGAGTGGTCGTCCCGGTCAGCAACGCCCTGCTGTTCACCCGCGGGATGCTCACGGTCCCTGCCGGGTTCGCCGAGATGCGCGACTGGGAGTTCGTGGTCCTCTCGGCACTGGGAACGCTCGTCTTCCAGACGTGGCTCGCGGTGGCCGCGCTCTATCTGGCCGACCAAGGTCTCCTCGGGTTCCTGTGAGCTGACACAACTCGATTCGCTATCGTCAGCGGTTTTCGCGCCGGTAGGCGTCAGACCTAACAGGTTCCAGAACGTAGCCAAAACTGCGCTCGCGTGCCGAGTTCATCGCGTGCCATGCTATGAAGTCCACGCGAGCGCACCTCTGAATGGCGTGCCTCTGTCACACCGGGTGTGGCAGTCGCCGTTTTTCGTACTTCTCAAGTACAACTCTGGTATTTTCTAAACTCTCTATAGGGTGAATTCCATACTTCTAAATGGACTACGTATATGAGATACGGTTGATGGCAGTTCAACCAAAAGACGTAACGGTTGCATTTTCAATTTTACAAGTAGTCGGTCTTTTATTACCGATTTTGTTTATAGCACTTCAACCGTATTACGAACCTTTTGCCAAAGAAGCCGTCCAAAATACTCGCGTATCAATCGGTCGTTCATCGGAGCGTGATACCATGGACACAGAAACAGAAGAATGGGTTTCGGATAATGCTCCAAGAATTATAAAAGGGGGGCCTCTTAATTGCAGGATTGTTTGGATTCTCAGCCCTTCTAGCGGGAATCCGACTTCTCCTCTGGGTTGGGAATTCTCCGTTAGTTCTACTATCTATAGCGAGCCTAATCCTCGGGATTCTCGGACTCTCTATTTTATTCTATCTAATAAGAAAAGAGTTCATAGATTCAATTGAGGTTATTTAGTGAAGTCCGGACTAGAAGTGATTTAGTCCGCGGCGACTTCGACGCGCTCCTTCTCGCCGATGGCTTCCACCAGCAGTTCCGACACGTCCACGATTTCGATGTCGTCCTCGTAGCCGCCGGTCTTCCGCCCGTCCTCGTACATCGTCATGCACATCGGGCAGGCCACGACGAACTTCTCGACGCGGCTTCCGGCATCGGTGTCGTTGAGGGCTTCGCGCAGGCGCTCCTCGCTCGGCTTGGGGTCCTCCTCGAAGTCCATCCAGAGGCCGCCGCCGCCACCGCCGCAACAGAACGAGTCGTCCCGGTTGCGGGGCATCTCGTCCAGTTCACAGCCCGTGGCTTTCACGATTTCGCGGGGGGCCTCGTACTCGTCGTTGTACCGGCCGAGGTGGCACGGGTCGTGGTAGGTGACGGTGTAGTCGAGTTCCGACCCGGTGAGGCCGAGGTCCCGGAACAGGTCTTCGACGACCTGCGTGTAGTGGAACACGTCGTCCTCGGTCCACGAACACTCCTCGAACTCCGGATACTCGTTCTTGAAGGTGTTGTAGCTGTGCGGGTCGGTACAGACGATTTTGTCGTAGTCGCAGTTCTGGATGGCCTCGGCGTTGTCCTCGACCAGCATCTCGTAGAGGCCCTCCTCGCCGACCCGGCGCACGTCGTTACCGTCGGCCTGCTCGTCGTCGTAGAGGATGCCGTAATCGACGCCGGACTCCTCGAGGATGGTCGCCAGCGAGCGAGCCACCAACCGATTCCGCTCGTCGAAACTCGGGTAGTCGCCGACGTACCAGAGATACTCGACGGACTCCTCGCGGGCGTCGGGAATCTCGAAGTCGAGTTCGTCGGCCCAGTCGGGGCGCTTGCGCTGAGGTTCGCCGAACGTGTTGCCGTTCTGGAACACGTTCATCATCGTGTCTTGGACGTTGGGGTCCATCTGGCCCGATTCGGTGAGTCGGCGGTTCATCTGGGTGAACTGCTCGACGTGTTCGATTTCGACCGGGCAGGCGTCCATGCAGGCCATGCAGGACATGCACGACTCCATCGTCTCGCTGTTGATGACCGACGCGCCGCCGTCGGCGATGATGTCCTTCTCCTCGGTTCGGCCCGCTTCGAGGTCCTCGCGGTACTGCTTCAGGTCGAGAATCACGTCGCGGGGGTCGAGCGGTCGGCCCGACGCCTTCGCGGGACAGACCGACGAACACCGACCGCACTTGGTACAGGCGTCGTGGTCCAGCAGTTCCTTCCACGTGAAGTCCTCGATTGAACCGTGGCCGATCTCCTCGGGACTGGCGTCGTCCGGGACGCCGGGGAGACGCTTGCCGGCCTTCTCGTCGCGGGTGACGACGTTGGCGAAACTCGAAATCATGTGGAAGGGCTTGGCGTAGGGAATTGCGGCGACGAACGCCAGCGCCAAGAGCGCATGAGACCACCAGATGACGGGGTAAGCCGCGGCCGCCATCTCAGGGGTCACGCCGGCGACTGCCAGCACGTCGTAGACGAACCACCCGACGAAACTGACCGTCTCGAAGGAGACGTCTCGGGTCGCGCTCGTGCCGAGGATGCGGACGCCCTCGGTGACGTACCCGCCGACGCCCAGCAGGAACAGGGTCCAGACGAACAGGTCGTCCTCGGTTGAGGTGTGCTTGCCCCAGAGGCGACCCTCTCGGACCCAGTAGCGCCGGTAGATGGCCATGCCGATGCCGACCACGAACAGCAGGCCCATCGCATCCATGACCAGCGAGTACGACAGGTAGAATGCCCCGTCGAAGAACGACTCCTGTCCGAGGAGCTTCGTCCAGATGTCCATGTCTATCATCAGGATGGTGGTCCCGATGAACAGGGTCAAAAAGCCCCAGAAGACGAAGGCGTGCATCAGGCCCGCGTAGAGGTCGCGGTCGAACTGTTTCTGGTTCGAGAAGACGATTTTAGTCGCTGAGACGATTCGACTCGACAGGTTGTCGAGGCGGTCGAACCACGATTCGGACCCCTCCGCGTAGGTCGAGAACCGGTCGTAGACCCCGAACGCGAAGATGGCTACCGCCACCGCCGCGAGGTAGTAGAAGATGGCCTCGCCGAAGTGGCCGATCTTCCAGAAGGTCGGGCGGGTGGCCTCGCTCCCCGCCTGCGCCAACACAAATTTTGCCATGTTTTACACGGGGAACAGGATTCGCTTAAGTTTTACCGACTTGAGCCGCTCCCCCGGCCGAAAACGGACTTCGAGTTTACAGTTTAGAAGACCGTCACGGTGGTCAGCCATCCGAGGAGTGCCCACCCGAGGAGGACGACGCTCACTCCGAGTGCCGGAACGTCGGCCCGAGAGAACGCGAGTCGGGGGAGCGTCGGATTCCACGCGAAACACCGGGCGCGGAGGGCAAGCGCGAACCTGTCGGCCCGCGAGAGCGCCCGAGACAGCCCCGAGATGGAGACGAGTTTCATCCGCTCGACCAGTCCTCGCTCGTCGCCCAACCGGGCCGAGGAGGCGTCCCGAATCCGGCGCAGGTCGGACTGCAAGACCGGCAGAAACCGGAAGACGAACCCGACGCCGGTTCCCAGCAGTCGACCGGTCTTCCCCGGCACGAGGTGCTGAATCGCGGCCCGCGAGTCCCTGACCGGGGTGGTCCGAAGATAGGCCGCGCTCACGAATAGCACGAGGACGACCCGGTAACTGGCGAGGAGCGTGTCGAATCCCGCCTGCCAGCGAATCCACGGCGGGCCGAGAGTCGCGGCCGAGAGCAGTGGCCCGGCTAGCAGGAAGGGGAAGACGAATCGGTACTCCACGAGGGCCTCGCGGGCCGACACGTCCGAAAAGCCGAGGACGACCCCGGCGACTCCCGTCAGCGCGAACAGGCCTTTCGGCGTGGTGTGGGCGAACGCCGCCAGCGCGAACGCGACCTGAAAGGCGAGTTTGGTCCGGGGGTCGAGTCGGTGGGCCAGCGAATCGCCGGGGCGATAGCTCAGCGTCATCTGGGAGTGGTCTCCTCTCGCGGGGGTACCCGAATTCCGAGGTCCGGGAGTCTGTCGCGGGCGTCCTCGGGGGCGGCGTCCACGGCGACCCCTCCGTCAGCGAGCGCGACGATTCGGTCCGCGAGGCCGAACGTGTCCCGCAGGTCGTGGGTCACGAGGACGACCCCGGTGCCCGATTCCTTGAGATTCCGGAGCTGTTCGACCACCGACTCGCGGGCCGGGGCGTCGAGGCCGGTGAACGGTTCGTCCAGCACAAGGTGGTCGGGTTCCATCGCCAAGGCCCCCGCAATCGCCACTCGCTCGCGCTCGCCGCCGGAGAGTTCGTCGATGCGCTCGTCGCGGCGCTTCTCCATGTTCACCGCTCGGAGGGCCGTCTCGACGCGACGGTCGATTTCGTCGTGGTCGAGACCCAGATTCTCCGGGCCGAAGGCAACGTCCGCACCGACCGTGGCCGAGACGAACCCGTCGCGGGGTTGCTGGAACACCATCCCGACGCGAGTTCTGGCGGCCACGAGGTCGTCCGTAACCGGGGTGCCATCGACCAGCACCTCGCCCTCGTCGGGTTCCAGCAGGCCGTTGAAGTGCCGGACGAGCGTGGACTTGCCCGAACCGTTGGGACCGGCCAGCAGGACGAACTCGCCGTCCGGAATCGAGAGCGAGATGCCGTCTACGGCGGGGGTGTCGCCGTACCGGTGAACCAGTTCGCGGGTCTCTATCATCGAATTTGGGACCCTACTCGGCGGTAATCTGGTCGCTCCGGACGACGCCGATTGCGGCGACCATCTTGAAGGCCTCGGCGGGGATGAACGCCGCCGCGGCGGTGAGGAACGCCTTCGTGAGCGTCATGTCGAGGACGACTGCGAAACCGACCACGCCGAAGGCGTAGATGACGACGGTGCCGACGACCATCGCGCCGACGAGTCGCGGAATCCCCCGCGGGATGGGGTTTTTGAGTCCCAAACCGCCGTGGACGATTGCGCCGATGACGAACGCTGAGACGGGGTACGACCAGAGGTAGCCTCCGGTCGGGCCGAACAGCGCGCCGATTCCGGCCGACCCACCGGCGAAGACGGGGGCACCGACCGCGCCGGTCAGCAGGTACAGCGCCATCGAGACGCCGCCCCAGACCGGACCCAGCAGGATTCCGGCCAGAAATACGCCGAGGACTTGCAGACTCACCGGTGCGGGCGAGAAAGGATTTGGGAACGATACGTAAGCGAACGCGCCGGTCATGGCGGCCAGCAGGGCCGCGCGGGCGATGTTCCCGGCGGCCTCCTCGCCGACGAGTTCGACTGACGCCGTATCTGTACTCATGTTTCACCGTGGCTCGTCAACCGAGATTATAGCTTCGGTTGACGGCCGAGGTCGCTCTGCTTTCCGCTACCGACAAATTTTTATAATGCCGTCACGTCCCGCCAACATCATCGCCTATGGACGAGAAGACAGAGGAACTCCGTGACATCTTCATGGATGTCACCGACGAATCCACCGTCACCGAACAGCAAGCGGAGACTCACGGCTCGCTGAGTTCGGAGACGGAGGTGGACGAGCGTCTCGAAGACGCGGTTGCTCGGATGCGGGACCGCTACGACTTCGGTACGACGCTCTCCGACGACGAACTCGTCACCGTGGTCCGGGGCTTCTACGCCGGCGACTCCGACGCCGAAATCGCCCGCAACCTCGGCGACGCCTCGCTCGGCAAGACGGTCTCGCGCGCTCGCATCGACCTCCACCTCATCCGAGACAGTGACACCGATGCACCGTTCGACATGGACGAACTCAGGGACCTGCTTGACCGCGACGCGACCACCGTCGAGTGCGCCGACGAACTCGGCGTGAGCGAATCGACCGTCCGGCGCTATCGCCGGGTCGTGGAGACCCAGCAAGAACGGCGCACCGTCAACGACCAGTTCCGCGACGAGTTCGAGAACGTCCTCCGGGACCGGGAACTCTCCGACCGCATGACCGAGAGCGTCCAAGAGGACGGTCTGGACGACGCGACCGAAGGGATGGAGACGAACGTCTCATTCTAAACCACCTTTTTTCTTCGTCGGGTGTCCTCGGTCGAGCGGCAAGCCGCTCGCCCTGCGGCACCGCTCCTCGAAAAAATCTGGACCAAAAAAGGGCCGCTCGCTCTCTTCGTTCGCTCGCGGTGAACCGCGCTCGTTTCACTCGCGCGGATGCTAGTTCTCTCTCCTTGTTCGGCCGAGCGTCTGCGGTTGTTGGTTCCGCCGAGTGTTCGCCGTTGCTGATTCAGTCGAGCGTCTGCGGTCGCCAGTTCAGAGAGTCGTTCGCCGACTGCTAATGCGCTCGCTCCCTCACTCCGCTCGGTCGCTCGCTGGCCGTGCGTTCGAGAGACGATTGTTCTGAATGCTTTAGGAATTGTAGAGGTTGCTTAAGTTTATATCCGAGGACGGGACGAACCAATCGCGTGTCGAAGATAGCTTTCAGCGACCTCTCGACCGCGGCGTACTGCCCGCGGAAGTTGTACTACCGGCGTCGAGAGGAGGACCTCGAAATCCCGGACGAAGTGGCCGAGCGCCGGGAGTTGGCCTTTCGGTACGGCGACCTGTTGGCGTCCTCGCGCGACGGCCTTTCCGACCGCCCGCTGGCGGTCGCTCCCGACGAGTTTCGCGCGAACCTCGACCGCGCTCGCGGTCGATTCGCTGACGAGTGGCCCGCCATCCGGGACCCGAGCGAGCGCAAGCGTCTGACCGAGGGCAAAGACTGCCGGGGCATCGTCCACAAGGTGCTGGACCTCGGCGTGCCCACGCCCGCGATGGTTTTCACGGGCACCCCGCCCGAGGAGGGCGTCTGGGAACCCCAATCGGTCCGGGCCGTCGCGGCGGCGAAGGCCCTCTCGTGGGAGACCGAGGAGCAAGTCGAACGCGCGTTCGTGGAGTACCCGACCCACGGCGTGATTCGGGAGATTCGCCTGAACGTCCGCCGGAAGGGGGCGTATCGGCGGGCCATGGAAGCGGTGCGGTCGCTGGACGGCCCGCCGCCGAGACTCACGAACGACGCGAAGTGCGAGGCCTGCGACTACCGGACCGAGTGCGGCGTGAAAACGCGGTCGCTGAAGTCGCTGTTGGGGTTGTAGCGGTAGCCGAAGCGAGAGGCCCCGGTACCAACGAGACCATCTGTCAAAACGTTCGAGAAACGGCCGAGAAGTCCGGGAAGAAGGTGTAGAAAGCCCACCCGAAAGTCTGTCGCACCGAGCGTCTGCCGGTGGTCGGGTCGGCCAGTCTCGGTGGTCGGGTCGGCCGGTCTCGGTGGTCGGGTCGGCCGGTCTCGGCGGTCGGAACTCGAAAGCTACTCGGCCGACTCGGCGTCTAACCAGTCCCGAATCTCGTCGGCGTTCGGTCCCTCGCGCACGATTTCGCCGGTCTCGACGTTCACGACCGTGCTTCCGGTACTGCCGGTCTCGCCGCCGTCGAGGACCACCTCTGCGGCGTCCCGAATCTCCTCGTCCAAGTCCGCGACTCTGGTTGCGCTCGGTCTCCCGCTCACGTTCGCGCTGGTGGCGGTGACAGGGGCGAACTCGCTCAGAAGGTCCAGCGCGACTGGGTGGTCGGGGATTCGAATCCCGACGCGCTCGCGCCCGGCAGTCAGGATGTCCGGGACCTCCTCGCGCTTCTCGCAGAGGAGCGTCACCGGGCCGGGCAGGAACTCGCGCATGAACCGCCGTTCCCGGTCAGTCGCTCGAACGTACTCCAGCGCGGCGTCGGCGTCGGGCACCGCCAGCGAAATCGGTTTGTCGCGCGACCGGCCCTTGGCCTCGAAAACGCGCTCTACGGCCTCCTCGTTCAGGGCGTCCGCGCCGAGACCGTACACCGTTTCGGTCGGGTAGACCACGAGGTTCCCGTCTCGAATCGCGTTTGCCGCCGCCGCTATCGACTCCTCGGTCATGGGGCTACCTCGGGAAGCCGTCGAAAAAAGCGTAGCGTCTATCGCTGGTCAGAAGAAGGCGCGCGGGACGCCGGTGCCCTGCACGGCCTCGTCGTACGTGTCGTAGTACGAGCGTTTCTTCTCCCAGTTGGGGTCCCACACTTGGAAGTCGAGGTGCGGGCCGGTGCCTGCGCCGGTGTCGCCCTCGTAGGCAACCACGTCGCCGCGCGAGACGGACACGCCGTCGCCGACCTCGAACGAACTGAGGTGGCCGTAGCCGGTCTTCCACCCGTTGCCGTGGTAGATGAGGAGCCAGTTACCGTAGCCACCGTCGTCGTATCGGTGTTCGGTGGTACCGCCAGCGGCCGCGTGGATTGGCGTGCCGCCGCCGTCCGCGAAGTCCACCGCGCGGTGGTAGCGGGTACCGCCGTCGCGGGTGTCCCAGTACGTCGAGGTGACGGTCCCGGTCATCGGGCAGGCGAAGTTCGCCTCCGATAGCCAGTCCTCGGCGACCCAGCCAGTGACCGGACCGTTGTTCCCGTCGCCCGAGAACTGGACCTTCCACCAGTTGTAGCCGTCGGCCGACTCGGGACCCTCGAAGACGCGCCCGCCGGTTCGCTTGGCGGCGACCGCCTTTCGCGCCGCGCTCGTCGTCGGGTTCTCTCGGACGCTGAGGTCCGAAGTCGTGAACACCGGCGTCAGGTAACTGTAGTTTTTCGCCGCGGCCGCGGTCCCGGAGAGGGCCGCCGTGCCCGCAATTGCTACGCCACTCGCTTTCAGGAAGTCCCGTCTGCTAGTTTCGTCGTGAGTCATCTTACTTCTATTCATAAGTAAAGATACTAAGTATTAAAATTAACTATAAAGAAAATAATTTTGAACGTCTCGGGATGCAGTCTCGACGGCTATCGGCAGTCGAAATCGACCTACAGGTAACTTTTCGGGATGCCGGACCCGGCGATGAGGTCCTGTCCATCGAAACCGGGGATGTCCTGATTCGCGCCGTTGTACCGGATGGCGAAGTGGACGTGCGGGCCGGTCGAGTTACCTGTGCTACCCATCTCGCCGATTTGCTGGCCCTCGGTCACGGCCTCGCCGTCCGAAACGTATCGCTCCTGCATGTGGCAGTAGATACTGGTCCATCCGCCGCCATGGTCGATGGAGACGTAGTAGCCACATCGGTCGCCGTACCCGGTGTAGGCCGTGCCGTCGCGCGCGGCGACTAGCGGCGTGCCGTAGTCGTTCCCGATGTCGATGGCTCCGCCGTCCTCTGCTGAGGTCTGAGTGATGAAGCCCCAGCAGGGGTACGAGAAGTCGGTCGGGCCGTCGAGCCACGCATCGCCCTCCGCGACCCAGCCAGTGATGCGGCCGTTGTCGCTGTCTTGGTTGAACGAGACTTTCCACCACGTGTAGCCGTCGGCGCTGGTCGGCCCGTCTACGATGTGGCCGCCAGTCCACTGGTCGGCCGTGGCCTTCACGCTCGCGCTGGTCGTGGGATTCTCGCGGATGTTGAGGTCCGTCGAGGTAAGTACGGGGTCGCTGACCGACAGGTGGCCCGCGGCGGCCGTTCCGCTCAGGGCCACACCGCCGACGATTGCCGAACTACTCGCCTTCAGGAAACTTCGTCTATCGAATTTCATGCGTGAAAATAACTTTGCGCGAGTGACTAAAAATTAACTCTAGAAATTAGGAAATTTCACACAGCTAGCGGTCGGCGATGGCGTTCTCCACTTCGTCGTAGTCCGGGAAGTCGGGCCATTCCTCGGCGACCCACCCGTACTCGACGGTTCGGTCCTCGTCCAGCAGGAAGACGGCGGGACGGGGTTCGCTCACACCTGCCATCCCGTCGAGGTCGTTGACGATGCCGTACTCGTCGGCGACGCCGTTCTGGGGGTCGCTGAACAGTCGGTAGTCGATGCCGCGCTCCTCTATCAGTTGCTTGTGGGCGTAGGGGTCCGAGATGGAGAGGCCGACCACGGTGAGGTCGTCGGCCTCCTCGCTCCCCCACTTGCGGTCCCGAATCTCGTTCCACATGTAGGTCGCGGGGAACGCCCCGTCCATCGTGAAGAAGACCAGCAGGACCGGCCCTTCGTCGGTCAACTCCGAGAGGGCGGTGTCCTCCCAGTACTCGTCGGTGACCAGCGGCCGGGTGAAGTCGGGCGCGGTGTCGCCCGCTTCGAGGTGGTCGGTCTCGGGGAGGTCCACGACTTCGAAGTCTACCATCTCAGGCACCTCCCTCCTCGTCGTCGGCTTGCTCCTCGCCGCCGTTTGCTCGCGCGCCGCCGTCGCCGTAGGTGTTTTCGAGGTACTCCACGATGTTGGCGCTCTCGCTCATCGTGACGCCGGTGTTTTCGTCCACGATGGCGGGCACGGTCCGCTTGCCCGAGATTCGCTTGACGACGTTTCGGTCGCTGTGCATCGGTTCCACGAACCGCGAACTGTAGTCGAGGTCGTACTCGTGGAGTTTGCGAACCACGCGCTCGCAGAAGGGACAAGCCTGCAAGCGATACAGCGTAATCCCCGATTCGGCGCTCGCTGACTGGCTCATGGTGAGTTATTCGAAGGAAACGATGGTAAGGTCTTCGCTCGCGGCAGTCTCACCTCGGTCACTAGGAAAAGAATAAAGAGTTAATCCCGTCCACTTTCAAGTTGGGTTGTCGAATGGTGTCATTCCCGATGTTTACCGTCGCGTCCGTAGGGGCAACGCCCGCCGCGGAAGTGCTGGGTATTCAACTCTCCGAGTCGCTTCTGACGTGGGGCGGTGCGCTCGTCATCGTCCTTCTCATCGCACTCTCGGGATTCTTCTCGTCCTCGGAGATTGCGATGTTCTCGCTGGCCAACCATCGCGTCGATGCGTTGGTCGAAGATAACATCCCCGGTGCGGACACGGTGGACGAACTCAAATCCGACCCCCATCGTCTGCTCGTCACGATTCTGGTCGGCAACAACATCGTCAACATTGCGATGTCCTCGATTGCCACTGGTGTCCTTGCGCTCCACCTCACGCAGGGACAGGCGGTGGCCGTGGCGACGTTCGGGATTACGGCACTCGTTTTGCTGTTCGGCGAGAGCGCGCCCAAGTCCTACGCGGTCGAAAACACCGAGTCGTGGGCGCTCCGCATCGCTCGCCCGCTGAAGTACTCCGAGTACACGCTCCTCCCGCTTGTCGTCCTGTTCGACTACCTGACGCGTGTCGTCAACAAGGTCACTGGCGGTCGGTCGGCCATCGAGACCTCGTACGTGACCCGCGACGAGATTCAGAACATGATAGAGACCGGCGAGCGCGAGGGCGTCATCGAGGAGGACGAGCGCGAGATGCTCCAGCGCATCTTCCGGTTCAACAACACTATCGCCAAGGAGGTCATGACTCCTCGACTCGACATGACCGCGGTGGCCAAGACCGCGACCATCGACGAGGCCATCGAGACGCTGGTCCAGAGCGGCCACGAGCGCGTCCCGGTCTACGAGGGAAGCCTCGACAACGTTATCGGCGTCATCCACATCCGCGATTTGGTCCGCGAACAGACCTACGGCGAGAACCCCGACCTCGAACTGGACGACGTGATTCAACCGACCCTCCACGTCCCCGAGAGCAAGAACGTGGACGAACTCCTCACCGAGATGCGCGAGAACCGGATGCAGATGGTCATCGTCATCGACGAGTTCGGGACCACCGAGGGCCTCGTGACGATGGAGGACATGGTGGAGGAAATCGTCGGCGACATCCTCGAAGGCGAGGAGGAAGAACCCGTCGAGTACGTGGACGACGATACGGTCATCGTCAAGGGCGAACTCAACATTGACGAGGTGAACGAGGTCCTCGACATCGACCTGCCGGAAGGCGAGGAGTTCGAGACGGTCGCCGGGTTCATCTTCAACCGCGCCGGCCGTCTCGTGGAAGAAGGCGAGACCATCACCTACGACGGCGTGCGCCTCCACGTCGAACAGGTCGAGAACACTCGCATCATGAAGGCCCGCGTGACGAAACTGGACGAGGAGGAACTGGCCGAGAGCGCGGGCGAGTCGGGTACGGAGTTAGAGGAAGGCGTCGAGACCGAAGGGTAGACCGGTAGCTACCAATTCCCGTCGTTCGAACGATTCCTAACCTCCAAACAACCTTTATAATTCCTTTAGAAATAATATTGTTTCTCTAAACCGTTTAGAGGTGTCCGTGTCCCATCGCCGACGGTCCGGTAGCCGAACAGTCCGACTACCCGACTATCTCGATGAGCGTGAACACGCCGTAGGCGATGCCAGTCGCCAGCACGAGCGACCCGAGCCACGCCAGCACGGTGTAGCCCATCTTCTTTCTGCTCACGCCGCCGCCCTCCGCGGCGTACCCGCTCCCCACGATTGCGCTCACGATGATTTCGTTGAACGAGACCGGGATGCCGAAGAAGACGGCGGTCTGGGCGATGGCGAACGAGGGGATGAGCGCGGCGATGGACCTGCGGGGGCCGAGCGCCGAGTAGTCCTGCGCGAGTGCTTTTATCATCCGCGGAGCGCCGGTCCACGACCCGGCCAGCAAGCCGATACCCCCGCCGACGAGGACGGGCACGAGCGGAATCTCGAAGGGGTCGAGCAAGGGGACCAGCGGGCCGATGGCGAGGCCGACCTGCGACCCGCCGGCCGAGAAGGCGACGAGGCTTCCCAGCGCGATGAGGAAGTGGCGCTGTCCGCCGGCCAAGTCCCGGCGCACGTCCCACGCCAGCAGTCCGGCGATGAAGACAGCGATGCCCAGCGAGACCACTATCCGTCCGGTCTCGAACCCGGCGAAGGCGGGGAGCGCCAGCGCCTCGCCAGCGGCTTCGGCGACCGACTGACTCACGTCCGGCGGCCCCAGCAGGACGAACTTGACGTTGGCGATGATGAGGCCGACGAGCGCGCCCAGCAGGGGAATGACGTTCTCCTCGGCGGTGCGCTCCGAGCGCAAGAGTTTCGCGGTGGTGTAGGCGATGGAACTCCCGACGAAGGGCGTCAGTACCCAGAGCGCCGAAATCTGCTGGTACTTCGCCCACGCCGGATCGCCGCCCAGCGCCAGTCCGACGCCGACGATGGCCCCGGTGACGGTGAACGCCGTGGCGATGGGATAGCCCGTGAACACGCCGATTGCGACCAACAGGGCGGCGACGATGAGTCCGGTCGTCGCCGCGATTGCTGTCAACTCGACGCCGACGATGAGTTCCTTGCCAACTGCTTCCGAGACGTTCGCGCCCTGCATCACCGCCCCGAGAAATCCGAGCAGACCGACGAAGAACCCGGCCCGCATCACCGAAATAGCGTTCGCGCCGACGGCGGGCGCGTAGGGCGTCGAACCCGAGGACCCCGCACCGATGGCCCACGCCATGAACAGACTGGCGATAGCTGCGATTACCAACGTCACGACACCAGTCCCGACCATAGCGGAACCTATCGCCGACGACAAAATAGTCTACCGGCTTCGTGCTGGCCGTTTTCCGGGGTTCGCTCGCGCCCGGTCAGGTCGTCTTCGAGTGTGGCTCCTCGGGTTCGCGGGGCGCTTCGACGCCCTCGGCGGCCTCGGCGGTGTCGGTGCGCTTCTCGGTGGCGACGTGCCAGCGATTCACCTCGTCCTCGTAGTCGGCGAGTTTCCGGCTCACTTGGTCCTTGAGGTCGTCGTCGTTGATGTTGACCTCGAAGACGAATTGCTCCTCGCCGTCTCCGCGGCCGACCTGCTGGACGTTGGCGCTGATGAGGTCGTTGTCGAAGTAGTAGGGCGCGAGCCGAGTCATCACTTTCTGGTACACCGTGTCCTCGACTTTTCGGAGCGCCTTCCGACTCGCCGAGTCCGCCGCGCGGGCGACGTAGCTCACCGAGTCCTGCCACTTGTCCAGCGCCTCGTCGGTCTCCTCGTCTTCCAACTTCTCGTAGGACTCGCTGATTTTCTCGCCCGCGGTTTTGAGGTCGTCGTCGGGTGCCTTGCCCTTCTGTTCGCCCTTGCCCTCGTCCACGGAGGCCTGCTCGGCCGTCTTCTCCGAAACGTCCTCGCCGAGTCGCTCGTGGTGTTTCGGTCGCCACTCCTCCCACTCCTCGTAGGCGTCGCCGGACGCTCCAGCCTCGCGGAGGGCCTCGGTGATGCGTTCGCCGTGTTCGACGATGTCGCCCCACGTGCCGCGGAGCTTGAAGCCCGAAACGCTCTCTTCCATTGATGAATCACCTAGTTCGGCTCCGATATACGCTTGTCGGGTGCTATTCGTTTTGCGGTTAGCGACCGTGTATCACTCGCGTTCCGTTCCATGCTTTTGGTTCACGCGGTAGTTGGTACCGATGAACAGTAAAACTTCGGCGGTCCGTCGGTCGGCGAGGTAACTCGACACCGCACCCGGTTCGGAGGGTTCGTTGGGGTCAAACTGGCGCGTTGGCCCGTGGGACTGACTCTCGGCCTCGCTGGTCATATTAAAAGATAAGCCCCCGCACGCCCCGAGTAGGGATAGACATGACCATTGAGGACCGCGGGGACGCCAAACTCCTCACGCACGCCTTGGCACAGGACACCCTCTCGAAACTCCGAGACGTAGAGACCGAGCAGGTCGGATTCCGGAAGGGCCTCGTCAAACTCGGCCGCATCTGCGGCTACGAAATCATCGACGGCGCGATGGAGACGGAGTACGTTTCCATCGAGACGCCGCTGACCGAGACGACCGGCCAGCGCGTCAAAGGACTGGACGACGTGGTAATCATCAACGTCCTCCGGGCCGCGACCCCCTTCGTGGAGGGCCTGCTCAAGGCCTTCCCCCGCGCCAAGCAGGGCGTCATCAGCGCTGGCAGAGACGAGGAGGCCGGTCGCGGCGAGGACGGGAGCTTCCCCATCACCATCGACTACGTGAAACTTCCCGAAATTCGAGAGAAAGACACGGTTATCGTGGCCGACCCCATGCTCGCCACCGGTTCGACCATGTGCGCGGTCCTCGATGAGGTGCTGGAGGAGCAATCCAATCCCGAAGACCTGTTCGTCCTCTCGGCGGTCAGCGCGCCCGAAGGCCTGCTCCGCGTCGGCGACGAGTTCGACGAGGCAGACCTGCTGACGGTCGCCATCGACGACGAACTCAACGACGAGGGCTTCATCGTGCCCGGCCTCGGCGACGCCGGCGACCGGGCGTTCCGGACCCAGTAACTCTCGCGTACCCCTTTAGAGTCTGAACACCCGCGACAACAGCGACCCGTCGCCCTTCTTCGCCATAATCACGGTTCCCTCCGCACGCTTCCCCACTTTCCGAGGAGTAGACCCGACCACGCGCCGCCGAATCGCGCCGGTCCGAGTCGCACCGAGGACCGTCACGTCTCGGGTCTGCGACGCAGTGACGATTTCGTCTGCGACCTCGCCCGACCGGAGTTCGGTCTCGACCGGCACGCCCGCGAGGTGGTCGGCGGTCTCGGCCAGTAAATCGCGCGCTGACGACTCGGCCTCCGCGCTCGGCGAATCCACTACTCGAAGCAAATCAACCCGAGCGTCGTTGCTGACTGCAATCGCCCGCGCCACCGACGCCGCGAGGTCGGCGTTTCGACTCCGAGCAACCGGCAGGAGGACCGCTTCGACGCCGTTTGCGAGCGCGCCGATTTTCTCGACCAGCACGTCGCAGTCGGCCCGGCGCACGATTCGGTCCACGTTGGTCCCCAGAATCGCGCTCTCGCGGGACCGGTCCTGCCATCCGACGACCAGTCCGTCGCACCCTCGCTCGCGGACCGCGTGGAGGACGCCCCGCGCTGGCGTCGAAGCCACGAATAGCCGGCCCGACACGGGCACGCCGGTACCGGAGGCGACTTCGATGGCCCGGTCGAGGACGGCCCGGCGCTCGCCGCCGAACTCGCGGGTGATAACCTCGTCGGTGAACAGCGCCAGCGGGGACTCTTGGGGCGTCACAATCACGCCGACCACGAAGACCGAGGCTCCTCGGTCGCGGGCCACGTCCACCGCGGTCCGGACCAACTGCTCGGCGTTGTCCGGGTTCCCGACCGCGACCGCGATGCAGGACTCCTCGGTCGCCATTAGCGATTACACACCGTCCGCGAGCAAAAGCGTTCGGCCGCCTCGGGCAGTAATCTTCGGTCGTCGGAGACCGGATTCGAGGACCCCCCGAAATCACACTCGCCGAACGAAGACAGAATTAAACAACCTACATATGGAAAAATATTCCCTAAATATAATTATATCTGTTCTAGATTCCTCCAATCTCGGCTCTCAAACAGTATCTCCCCGAACCCAGACCGACAACCAAAATCTATGTAGCCCCGCTACACATCCCGAACCATGACCGACGCCGAGGAGTCCGACCCCTGCGACGACTGCCGAAATCCCGTGTCGGACGCGCTGGCCCGCACGATTCGGTTGACCGTGGACCGCTCGCAAATCGACAGCCAGCGGCTCTGTCCCGAGTGCTTCGCCGACTGGATAGACCGCTACGAGGACGAGATGCAACCCGTGGACGACGGCCCGGAGGTCATCGACGACGGCGAGTCCGAAATCATCGTGGACTGACTCGAATCGTCACGGACTGAACCCCTCCGTCTCGACTGGAGAACGCCGGGCTTGCTGGCGATTATCCACACCATATCTGCTGACGAAGACGACCCCTATCGCGGTCAATAGTTCGGGGAGTCGGCCGTAGCGGTCCGTATCGGTCCGTATCGACCCGGACTCGACCCCCTCGTTTCGGGTACAAGAACGCAAGACGGCTCCGGGGTGTGGGCCGTGAGCATCGCTACCGAAGCCGACCTTTGTGTGCGAAAAGTGACCACGGGAGTCGTGTCGAGGCGGATAGTCGATTATTTCGTGGCGGGATTATTCAGGGAACTAGCTTCGGGCTTGAACGAAGCCGTCTACCGCCCCGCACAGCACCGCCCTCACGCCTCCCCAACCTCGTCGGCCGCGCGAGGCGGCCGACTCCACCGGCAGACAAACCGCGTCTGCCGAGCCTTCGTTCGCTTCGCTCACGAAGACCTCGCGCGCGAGGAACCGCGCGCGCCGGGAGGGTTATTCGTCTCCGTCGCCGTCTTCCTCGTCCGCTTCGTCGTCTTCGTCTGCCGACAGTCCTTCGTCGCCGCGTTCGAGAGCCTTCGGGGCGTCGTGGTGGTCCGAGTAGCCGTCGAACCAGCGTACGATGCGTTCCAGTCGGTCCACGACGTGTGCCGGTTCGCCGCTCCGGGAGAGTTCGTGGCCCTCGCGGGGGTACCGGACCAGTCGGGTCTCCACGTCGTTTTTCTTCAGCATCAGGTAGAGCATCTCGGCGTTGTTCACCGGGACGCGGTAGTCCTCGTCGGCGTGAATCAGGAGCGTCGGGGTCTCTACTTGGTCTGCGTAGGCGGTGGGCGACTGGTCCCAGAGGAATTCCGAATCCTCCCACGGCGTCGTGTCGAAGTCCCACTCGATGAGTTTGAACGCGTCAGTCGAACCGTAGAAGCTGTTGAGGTCGTAGACGCCGCGCTGGCTGACCGCGCCCTCGAACCGGTCGGTGTGGCCGACGACCCACGTGGTCATGTAGCCACCGTAACTCCCGCCCGTGACGAACATGCTGTCTTCGTCCACGTAGTCCCGACTCGCCACCTCGTCCACACCGGCCATGATGTCCTCGTAGGCGGGCGGTCCCCACTGGCCCTCGCGGAGTTCGGCCATGAACTCCTCGCCGTACCCGGTCGAACCGCGGGGATTCGACCAGAAGACGACGTAGCCCTGCGCCGCCAGCAGTTGGAACTCGTGCCACATCGTCCCGCTGGTGGTCCACATCGAGTGGGGTCCGCCGTGGATTTCGACCGCGAGGGGGTACTCGCCGTCCGTGCCTCGCGGCCCATCGCCGCTCGACTGTTCCGCGGCGTTCCACGCCGCGCCATCGAAGTCCGGCGGGGTCAGCACCCAGCCCTGAATCTCGTCGCCCGAATCGTTCTCGAACCGGATTTCCTCCGGCTGACAGACTGCTCGGTCGTCCAGATAGTCGCTGTTGAGTCGGGTGAGTCGCCGACTCTCGGCACCGCCGAGCGTCGAGACGAACACGTCGCCGGGGTGGTCCCACTCCGACCGGGTGAACGCGATGGCGTCGTCGCCGACCGACATGCCATCGACCTGCCCGTCGCCGACCACGCGCTCGGGGTCGTCGCTGGCATCGCCCGGCGCTCGCCAGACCGCGTACTCGCCCTCGTCGGGCGTCACGAAGTAGAGGAGGTCCTCGTCGGGACCCCACTGGAAGGAAATATCGACGCTGAGCGTTCGGTCGAGCGATTCTGTCGGCGTCACGACTTCGCCAGTCTCGCGGTCCAAGACCTCGATTTCGGTCTGGCGGAGCGTGGCGTTCTCCTCGGGGGTGTAGGCGTAGGCCAGTCGCCCGTCGCTCGTCGCCGCCATGCTGGCGGCCCATCCGGTGGTTTGGGTGACGACTTCGGTCTCCTCATCGGCGTCGAGGTCGTACTCGGCGATGTCGATGACGATGTTGTCGTCGGGGTCGCCGGTCCGGCGCGCGCTGTAGTAGAGCGTCGAATCGTCGGCCCACTCGGGTTCGGCGTGGTCGTAGTCGCCGTCGGTGAGTCTCTCGATTTCGGCGTCGTCTCCCTCCAAATCCGCGACGTAGACGTGCGAGCGCCGCCCGTCGAAGTACTGCTGGTCCGCCCGGTAGACCATCCGGTCGATGACTCTCGGGTCGGGGTCTTCTGGTTCGTACTCGTCGCCGTCGAGGCCGAGGTCACGCTCCTGTTGGCGGTCCTCGTCGGTGACCTGCTGGGCGAAGGCTATCTTGGTCCCGTCGGGCGACCACGCGATTTGGGAGACGCCGCCCACCACGTCGGTCACTTGCCGGGCCTCGCCGCCGTCGGTCGGCATGACCCACAACTGGGGTCGGTCGTCGTCCGCGCCGCGAGTGCTGACGAACGCCAGTCGGTCGCCGCTCGGACTCCACCGGGGTTGGCTATCGACGCCCTCGGCGACGGTGAACTGCCGGGGTTTGTCGCCGCCGACCGGGACGACGTAGATGACCTCCTCGTACTCGTCGTCGGACTTGGGGACTTTCCTGACGAAGGCAACCTCGTCGCCGTCCGGCGAGATTCGGGGCTCTTCGACCTGCGCGATGTCGTGATAATCGCTCGCACGAACCGTTTCCATACGGTTCGACTACGAACGAACGCTCAATATTATTCCGATTCGAAACTACGCTATCCGGCGGCTCACCACGTACTGCCGATGTAGCGGTTGAACATGGTGAAGTCGCCCCTCGACTTGATGTTGATGTACGAGGGCATCCCGTCGAAGTTGAAGTGGTCCTGACCACCGTCTTGCGTGTAACTGATAGCGTACTGGTCACCGACCTCGTCGTTCTGTTCGGTGGTTCCGTCGCCGCCCCACGAGACGTTTCCGGTCGCGTCGAACTGCGTTCTGGACCGTTCTCCGGTGTTCGAGTAAAGATCCTCGCCGTCGCTACTTATCTTGACGCCGTTCACATCGGAGTAGCCTTCCCAGCCCCACAGGTCAACGTTCACTTCGGCACCCGGACCGGCGGCCAACTCGAAGGAGTTTAACTGCCCCGTGAAACTGTACGTGTCGGTTCCGTTCTGGACCGTCCCGAGCGCGTCGCCGCTCGGCGTGTTGAGTTGGTCGCCGCTTTCGAGGTCCCCCTCGCCTTGGAGGTCCTTGTCGAAGTACGGCGTCCGGAACGTCGTCAACTCGAACGTGTACGTTACTTCCACGCCGTTCGTCTCGGTGATCGACATGTATCGGCGGTCGGCGGCGCTCGCGTTATCGACGGCGGCATTTGCGAGGACGCTACCGGCGACGGCCGTGGTTCCGAACTGCTTGAGAACGTCTCGTCTGCTACGATTTCTTTCACTAGTCACATAACAAAATAATTACTCCATACGTATAGTATTTATTTCAGTATAATTAGATAAGTTACATTACGGTGGAGCCAGAAACAGCCGAGTTCGACCTCGGCTTCGAACCTCAGTCGAACACCACGGGCGCGTCGTCCTCGAATCGGAAGGCGGCGCGTTTGCCCCGCTCGACCGGCGTACTCCGGCCCTGCATCACCACCTCCAGTTCGAGGTCGTCGCCGGTCTCGACCACGTAGTTGGTCTGGTCGCCTTGGAAATACCGCTCCACGATGTCGCCCTCGAAGGTGTTACCGTTGCTTCCGGCACTTGTGCCACTCGCGCCGTTTACAAGCGAGAGGTCCTCGGGGCGGAGCGAGACTGTCACGTCGCCTTCCCCGATGCTGTTCTTCGGTGAGAACTGGATACCGTCCCGACCGCCGACCTCCACGACGGTCCGGCCGTTCTCGGCACGCGCTTGACCGTCCAGCAGATTCGTGTCGCCGATGAAGTCCGCCACGAAGGGACTCGCCGGGTTCCGGTAAATCTCCTCGGGCGCTCCGACTTGCTCCAGTTTCCCCTCGTTCATCACCGCGAGGCGGTCCGAGAGGGTCATGGCAACCTCTTGGTCGTGAGTCACGTAGAAGAACGCCCCTTGGGTCTTCTCGTGAATCTTGCGCAGTTCGACCTGCATCTGCTTGCGGAGTTTCCGGTCGAGCGAGGACAGCGGTTCGTCCAGCAAGAGGACGCTCGGTTCGTTGACCAGCGCCCGTGCCAGCGCCACCCGCTGTTGCTGGCCGCCCGAGAGTTCGGTCGGGTCGCGGTCCTCGTAGCCGCCCAAGTCCACGAGTTCGAGGTAGCGCTCGACTTTCTGCTGGCGGTACTCCGACTCCGACTGGCCGTCTGGAATCTCGTCGTCGTCGATGCCGATTTTCTTCAGTCCGTAGGCAACGTTGTCGCCGACGCTCATGTGCGGGAACAGCGAGAGGTGCTGAAACACCAGATTCGTGTCCCGGTCGTCCGGCGGCACGCCCTGCATGTTCCGGCCGTCGATAACCACGTCACCGTCAGTCGGCGTCTCGAACCCGCTAATCATCCTCAGCGTCGTCGTCTTTCCGCATCCCGATGGCCCGACCAGCGAGAAGAACTCTCCTCGTTCGATGCGGAAGTCGATGCCGTCTACTGCGGTCACGTCCCCGAACTCTTTCCGCACGTCGTCTAGCCGTATCAGTTCCCCGTCCACACCCATACCGCATGGTACTGCATCACAATATAAAACCCCTCGGGGCCGTTCAATCGGACGACCCAAGCGACTAACTCTCCCTTAGACATATCTACAGTTGTCTTTAGATGTTGTAATTATTTCCCTCGCGGGCGGGTCCTCGTCGGCTCCTCCGCCATATAGTTGGATTTTTGACCCTTTGGTTGAGCGGTCGCACGCGCCGCATTCGCCTAATTTCGTCGGGCAGAGTTGGCAAAAGACACGAACGTTTATGATTGATTATCTCGACTCTCGATGTGGTGGGGGACACCAAATGACACGAAACTCGGACGGCAGTCGCACCGAAACGAGCGGAAACTCCCGTCGGACCTTCCTCAAGGCCGGCGGCGCGGCGGGGGCCGCCAGCCTCGTCGGTCTGACGGGCTACGTCGGCGAAGTCACGGCCCAGAACCCGACGCTGAACGTCCTGACGTGGGAGGAGTACGGCGACGAGCAACTTCTGGGTCCGATTCAGGACGAGACCGGCGTCAATCTCAAAATCACGAAGTCCACGTCGTCGGCCAAGATGTTCTCGTCGTGGAACGCGGGACAGTATCAGCAGTACGACATTGCGATTCCGAACAACAACTACGTCCCGAAGATGATGAACGCCGACCTGTTGGCCCCGGTCAACGAGGACGTAGTGACCAACCAGAGCAACATCTACGACACCTTCCAAGGCTTCGCCGACAGCCAGTTCACCAAGAACGGCCAGCGCTACGGCGTCCCGATTCGGTTCGGTTGGTACGGTTACTCCTACGACTCGCGGGAGATTCCCGAACACGAACCGACCTACGAAATCCTGTTCGGCGACGAGTTCGAGGGGGTAGACCTCAGCGGCGAAATCATCATGTACGACAACCACTTCAAGGCGATGAGTGGTGCGGCGCTCCACCTCGGGATGCGCGACGCTTTCGAGGGCCAGCGGGTGACGCTCTCTGAGGACCAGATTCAGGAGGTCAAGCAGACGATGATAGACCAGAAACCCCTGCTTCAGGGGTACATCGCCGCCGACCCGACCTACATCAAGTCCTTCCGGCAGGGCAACTTCCTCGTCGGTCAGTCGGGGCGGAACGAAATCGTGGAGATGTGGGACAACGGCGACGATTGGCCCGAGATGGCCGTGCCCAAAGAGGGCGCGCTGGCGTGGTTTGAGTCCGCCGTCGTCTCGAAGGCCTCCAGCAACAAGGAGAAAGCGTGGGAGGTCATCAACGAGTACATCTCGCCCAAGCGGGGCGCGACGCTGGCGAAAGTCGGCTACTCGCCCAGCGTCAACCCGGCGACCCAAGAGTTCCTGACCGACGAGCAAAACGAACTCTACGGCGCGGTTGACCCCGCGAAACTGGAGAGCTTTATCCCATTCAAAGCGGTCGAAAACGAGCGCTCGTGGATAGAGGCTTGGGAAGAAATCAAGGTCGCGTAAGCCGTGGCTACCGAAACGTCCGAGCGCAGTCGGTCTGCGCGCGAGCGGTTCGTCGGCGCGTTCACCTCGCGGGCGAGCAGGCTGGGGATAACCACCGGTCCGGCGCTGATTTGGTTGTTCCTCCTCCTGCTCACGCCCCTGACTTTCATGGTCGCGGTGAGTTTCACCAGCGTCGATACGTTCACGTACCAGATTATCTGGGAACCGACGCTGGAGAACTACGATAGCCTGTTCGCCGGGCAGGGACCGTTCTGGCAGACCGCGTTCTTCCAGTCGCTGGCGCTGTCGTACTTCATCGCGGCGGTGACGACGGTGCTGTGTCTGGTGCTGGCGTTTCCGCTGGCGTACCTGCTGGCACGCCGAGGAGGAACCACCTTTAAGGTCGTCATCTTCCTCGTGCTGTTGCCGTTCTTCACGATGTACCTCGTGCGGGCCTACTCGTGGTTCCTGATGTTCGGCCCGAGCGGCGTCATCAACAGCACGCTGATGCGACTGGGTATCGTCAACGGTCCGCTCAACCTGTTCAACTACGGGGTGCCGGCCATCATCATCGGGTTGACTCACGCCTACTTCCCGTACATGCTGTTGTCGCTGTACGCCAGCCTCGACGGACTGGACTTCTCGCTCACCGAAGCGGCCCGTGACCTCGGAGCGAGTCGGACCGAGACGCTGAAAGACATCATCCTGCCGCTGGTCCTGCCGGGCATCATCAGCGGGAGTCTGTTCGTGTTCGTGCCGAGTCTGGGCGCGTTCATCACGCCCCGATTCCTCGGGCAGGGGAAGGTACTCATGATAGGCCAACTCATCGAGGAGCGAATCAACTCGCTGTACGCCATCGGCTACGGGAGCGCCGCGTCGATGTTCATCGTCCTGAGCATCGTCATCGCGTTCGCGGTGGCGTTCAGATACGTCAGCATCGAAGACCTCGGAGGTGTCTGAGATGGCGACAGAGACCGGCGAGACCGAATCCGGAACCGGCACCGTGACCGAACGCGGGACGGGAACCCGCGTCCTCGACCACGAGACCAAAGAGTGGTTGCTCAGCAGAGGTTTCTACGTCGTCGCGGGCGCGCTGTTGGTGTTCCTGTGGATTCCGCTCGCGGTGATGGTTATCCTCTCGTTCGCGGTCAACGCCAGCACGTTCTTCCCCTTCCGGGGGTTCACGCTGGCCCACTACACCGCGACGTTCGCCGACGGCGCGCTGATGACCTCGCTGTGGCACAGCGTCCAAGTCGCTACCATCGCGGCGAGCGTCGCCACGGTGCTGGGCGTGCTGTCGAGCTTTGCACTGGCCCGGTTTTCCTTCCCGTTCAAGGAACTCTACCGCACCTTCGGCATCCTCCCGATGGTGATTCCGGGGGTCGTGCTGGGCATCGCCCTGCTCATCTACTTCCGGACGCTCCTGCCCCAGTTGTTCGGTATCCAAATCGTGCCGGGATTCTGGACCGTCGTCCTCACTCACAGCGTCTACGGCTACCCCTTCGTCTTGCTCATCGTGACCTCCCGTCTCTACACCTTCGACGAGTCGCTGGAGGAGGCCGCGCGTGACCTCGGGGCCGACCCGTTGACGGTGTTCCGAGACATCACGATGCCCATCGTCGCGCCAGCCATCGGCGCTGGTTTCCTGTTCGCGTGGATTCGGTCGTTCGAGGACTTCATCCGTGCGTTCTTCGTCCGCGGGACGATGGACGTGCTGACGACCTCGATGTTCTCGATGATAAAGTACGGGACCGCGCCGAAGATGAACGCCATTTCGTCGTTTATCGTCTTCGTCATCGCCATCGTCCTCGCGGTGGCGATGAACGTCGGCAACGTCTCGGGGATGGTCGCCGGAACGGAGGGCAACGACGAGGAGTAGCGACCACTGCATATCGTTCTTTTCTGGGACCCGAAAGAAAGATTCTCAATCGTCAAGCATTTCTAGAGAATTCTAAGGAAATCAGCATTGTTTGCTTGGAGGACGGTCCGGTTCGGAGAGATGCTGGCGGTAATTCGCTAGTTCTCGCCTTTCGCAACGTCTCGGATTCGGTCTGTGGTTGTCCTCACGTGTGGCTTTCGTCGTCTACTCCGAAACTTGTCGGGTCGGTCCATAAGAGACGGTTTTACCTACCCCAATCAGAGCAGTCCCATCGCGCCAAACAGCAAATCCCCGTAGGTCAGCGCAATCACGGTCCCGACGAACAGCGGTACGACGAACGGGATGCCCGGCGAAATCCACACCTCGTCTTTCTCGGCCAGCACGTCCAGTCCGTCGCGCAGGCCCTCCGGCGTCGTGCCGTAGGCCCCGTGGTCGATGTCGTCCAAGAAGGCCGCCGCGCCCCACGGGTCGTCTTCGGGGGCGTCGGCCTCCGAAATCGTCTCTACCGTTCCGCCGTCGGCTTGCACTTCGACGGTCGAACCGTCACCCGGCGGGTTCGGGTCGGTGGGCAGAGTGGCGGGATTTCGGAATCGGTCGGCCTCCTCGCGCAGTTCGGCCAGCGTCAGACCGCGCCACCGGAGGTACATCCGGAGGGCGTCCAAGTCCACGCCGTTGCGGGTCACGCCCTCAGGTGTCTCCAGCAGTCGGCCGTGTTCGTCGGGCACCGCGTCCCACTGGACGGGTTTACCGACGAACATAACCGAGGAGAACCGTCCGGTAGCCGCGTTTCGGAGCAGAACTCCCAGTGGGTAGAGCGCGCCCAGAAGCACGGTGTTCGTCAGGATGGTCAGCGAGAACACGCCAACCGCGGTCTGTTGGTGGGGGAGCGCCCAGTTCAGGGCCTCGTAGGTCGGATACGTCGGAAACAGTGCGGCCACGACCAGAAACGCCTTCGCGTCCGCACCGCCGAACGCTCGGAACCACCAGAACGCGATGACCAGCGGGCCGACGAACCCGAGGCTAACCGCGGTCCGGATGGCGAACGCGCGGGTCTCGTAGGGCGTGCCGGTCCACGCCTGCCAGCCCTCGACTGCCAGCAGGACCACCGCCAGCACGGTGAGGGGGTACCACGTCTGGTTCGGGACCCGGCGGGTCTTCACGTCGCGCCACGCGGCCCAGCCGAATACGGGGACGACGAGCAGTCTGAGGAGGTCGGGTATCGAGGCGTCGATGGGTGTAGCCACGGCGAGTAGTTCTCCGTGAGCGAGGTTTGTTCCGGCTTTCTATATAAATGTAGGAGGAGACTCGCAAGGAAGTTCGGTCATAGACGGCAAGCTATTTTAACTATGTAGTCGAGAAACGATATATAGTGTAAATGGCGGCGAGAGCGACGTGACCAGCATTCGGACGACGACTCCGAGGAGACGGTCGTCGATTTTGTTTACGGAGCGAACGAGGACATCCTTGACCGACAAAAAGAGCAATCCCGAGACTTGAACCAAAAATCTGCCCATCTGATTCGTCTTTTGGGCGTCATTTTGAGCGTATACTCCGGTGCGTTCCTTGTCGTTGCGAAGCAGAGTCTCAGTCCGACTTCTAGTGTCGATTTTGGCTTCTTTATCAACGAATACGTCGTTTCGAGCATCCTTTTTTTAGCGGCGGGGTTTCTCTATGCAGTGCTAGCGTACCACAAGACCGAAATTGCGAGCGGGCCAAGTGCTCGGTACCTCCGTGACGAACTTGATGCCGAAGATACCGAAGAAGCGAAAAGAGTTGTAAATCGAAAAGTTCCCAATTGGGTCTCGAACAACGAGACGGAGATTGAGAAAGACCACACGAGACTTTTCAACTGCAAGATGTGTATATTCTTTAGTCTCGGGTATCTTCTGGTCGGAACTGCCTTCGTCGGACCCATCGCCAACCTCGGTTTGTTAGGGCACGTCGGTGGACTAGTTGGGACTTCGCTGGCGACCTACGTGGTGTATGATTTCGTCCGCGGTCGGGCCTCTGAGTCCTCCTCGTGACCTAAGAGTACACTAAACATTTATATCGCTGGATGTCGAAATATTTCGATACCCTATGGCCGCGACTGAACAACCGACGCCGGAGACAGAGGACGCTCACGTCCAATCGAACGGCGTCCGCGAATGGAACGCTCCATCACTCTATCGGTTTATCAAGCGGCTACTCGACTGATTTCGTCGAACTTCTCGCTCGTTAGTTATAGATCGAGTAGCTTTCGCTGGAGAGTTCGCCGTGTCGTAATGTAGCTAGTAGCTACTACCGAAACTGTCGTCGTAAAAAATCGAGGTCCGAGAGCGCGCTTAAATGACGCGGTTCTGGAGGTAGTCGAGGTGCTTGGCGTTGTAGACGATTTTGACCTCGTCCGTCGCCGCGCTACCGATACAGGTCAGGCGGACGTTCTTGTCCTCGACCTCCTCGTCGCTGAGGATTTGCTGCATGTCCATGTCGATTTCGCCCTCTTTGACGATGGCGGCGCAGTTCGCACAGGCACCGGCGCGGCACGAGAAGGGCCAGTCGTAGCCCTGCGCCTCGGCGGCTTCGAGGATGTATTCGCCTTCGGCGACGTCGAGACTGCCGTAATCCTCGTCACCGAGGCCGGCGTCTTCGGCCTTCTCGAACAGGTCGTCGTCGTCCATGTCCCAGCCCTGATCGTCCAGTACTTCGTAGTTGAGGTATTCTACGGTAGGCATCACCCGGAGGTTCGGCCGCGACATGGTTAGTAGTTATTGTTTCACCCCGAGCGGCCCCAATCTTACTGATAAATCGGGAAGAACTCGAACAGGAGAAACGAGGCCACCGCGGAGATACTCGGCGTCAGAATCCAGAGCATGATGACGCGACCGGTCGAGGCCGGGTCGAACAGGTCCTTGGTCTGGAGTTCGTCGGGGTCCTCCTCGCCGATTTTCTGCACCTCGTCGTCGGGTTCTGCCGTCAGCGCGTCCACCGACATCTTCGACTCGCCTTTGCTTGCGTCTCTCTGTTCGTCCTCTCCTCGGACTGCGGCGGCCGCGGCGTCCCGGACTCTGACGGCCCGAGTCGCCCGGCCCCACCCGAGACCGATGATACACATCGTCGCGCTGACCGCGAGACTCGCGGGGATACCCAGCACCGACAGGAAGGTGATGAGCGACGCCGAGACCACCTCGACGATGAGCGCCGCCAACAGCGGCAGGTCGGTGAGGTCGTTGCCCACCGTGTCGAGGGTCCGGCGCGCGATGGTGAACGCTCCGAGTCCGATTGCACCCGCGGCGAGGAGGATGCCCTGATTGATTCCCAACTCGCCACTTCCCACGAGCGGAGCGACGGCGTTCGCCACGTTGCTCGCGCCCGCCGAGAAAGCCATGTAACAGGCGATGACGACGACGAGGACACTGCTGACCAACTCCCGGCGGTTGGTCGTCGCGCTCGGGACCGGGTAGGGAATCGAGGCCACGCGGTTGTACTCGAATAACGGTCCGTCCGACCGGTCGATGCGGAACCACACGTCCAGATAGGGGTAGAGATACCGACCGATGACCGCGCAGACCCAGAAGGCGACGATGGGCGCGACCAGCCACCACGAGACGATTTGGCCCATCACGCCCCAGTCGATGTCGCCCGCCGCGACGCCGAGGCCGGCGATGGCTCCCACCGCAGTCATGGATGTCGAGGCGGGGACGCCGAACAGGTTCGAGACCAGCAGGGCTAAGCCGACGAAGAACAGGACCCCGACGCTCGCGGGGAGCGTGAACAGCACCGAGGGCACGATTTTACCGCCCATCGTCTCCACGACGTTCCGGCCGACCGTCCAACCGCCCAACAGCGCGAAACTCGCCATCAGCGCGGCCGCACCCAGTTTCGACAGGACGCCACTTCCGACCGCAGGACCGAACGCGACACCGGTAGACGACCCACCGATGTTGAAACCGACGAAGACCGCTACTGCGAGACCAACGAGTAGGAGTACGCTAATCACAGTATCTACAACACACGAAACCCGTTTAAATGGGGCGGTTCACACGGTGCGCTCGGCGTGTCCTCGCCTCGGTATCGCCGGTGGAGAAATAAATATATGCCTTTAGAACAATCTTTAATTGCTATTAGAATTAAAAACGTTTCTTAGAATCGGTCACTATCGCTCTCACCCGATGGGCGCGTATCGGAAGACCAGATACGCGGCTACCGTCGCAATTCCGGGCACGAGATTCTGGAGGAGGATGACTCGCGCCGTCGTCGCGGGTTGGTAGAGTTCGCCCGCGGCGGGTGCGCCATCGGGTTCGACCATCCGAGACGAGTCCTCGGTTTCGACGGCACCGCCCACGCTCGACGCAGGGACTGCCGGAGCGTCGGGGACCGAATCCGCCACCGTCGCTCGACCCCAACCGAGGCCGACGACGCTCATCGTGGCGATGACGACGAAACTCGCCGGGATGCTGAGCGCCGACAGCGCGGTCACGATGGTCGAACTCACGGTAGCGACCACGAGCGCGGCGACCAGCGGAAGGTCGGTCAAATCGTTGCCCACGGTGTCGAGGGTCCGGCGCGCGATAGTGAACGCTCCCAACGCGGTCGCTCCCGACGCCAGCAGGATACCCTGATTCATCGAAATCGCACCGTTACCGACCAGCGGAGCAACGGCGTTCGCCACGTTGCTCGTCCCCGCCGAAAAGGCCATGTAACAGCCGATACCGACCACGAGCGCGGTGCCGCCGAACTCCCGCTGGGTCGTGTTTGGACCGAGTTCTGGCCGGGGGACTGCACCGGACCGGTCGAGTTCGAGCAAGGGGCCCTCGGTCTGGTCGATGGCGATGCGCTCGGCGAGGTCGTCGTACCAGTACCGGCCTATCATCCCGCTCGTCCAGAAGCCGACGATGGGCGCGACCAGCCACCAACCGACGATTTCCACGACTGCCTCGGTATTGAGCCGGCCGAGCGCGAGGCCGAGTCCGATGATGGCTCCGACCGCGGTCATCGACGTGGAGGCGGGCACGCCGAAGACGTTCCCGAGAAATAGCGCGAGACCGATGAACAGCAGGACGAAGATAGTGACTTCCATCGTGAAGGGGTCGCCCGCGACGAGTCCCTGCTGGAGGGTGTCCACGACTCGCCGCCCGAGGGTCCACCCGCCCAGCAAGAAGAAGACGCTCATCAGCGCGGCCGCGCCGAGTTTCGAGACGGTTCCGCTTCCGACCGCCGGACCGAACGCGACACCGGTGTTCGACCCGCCGATGTTGAAGCCGACGAAGATGGCGACGGCGATGCCGACGACGAGGAGCAGACTGGTCACGAGACGTACATCGGCGGAAACCGATTTAAATGGTACCGTCACTCGGTAGCCCGGTTCGACCACGACGAGTTCGTGAACCTTCGCGGGGTTCTCCGCCGGTTGGCTCACCGAATCGACCTCGTGGTCTCGGAGGTGGTCGAGAATCATTCTTCCGACCGTCTCCGAGGTATCGGGGTTCCAGAGTTGATATAGTCTCATTCGGTATAGAAGGTGAAAATTATGCAGGAAGGAACATTTCTACTCTCGTAGCACGGGACGCTGGGCATCGTCACGTCTGAAGAAACGTCTGCCCGAGAAATGACACAAATGCCAGCCGCCCTCATTATCGGGGGTGCCACCCTGCTTGGAAGTGAAAGGCCAGTCGGGTGGGCCCTGATGGGGGCTGGCTTCGGCATGTGGCTAGTCGGATAACTCGCCAACCAACCTCTTTATTATCACATAACCGTCGCGGCTCAGGTTAGCGAGGTATCGTCGTCTACCGATAGTAACAGATGTGTCACGATGGCGTGTTAAACCTTTGGGAACCGACCCTGACGGATTTAAAAATATTCCCCGAGAGCGACGAGGGCGTATCAGGTAATCAAGTGCTGGCAAATGGTACAGGCGGAGAAAGGGTTATCCCGGCGGCACGACTTTCCACAATCATGAAGGTTCTCGTAACGGACCCCATCGCCGACGCAGGTCTGGACCGACTCCGTGAGGCCGGTCACGAAGTGGAAACCGCCTACGACGTAGAAGGGGACGCGCTACTGTCTGCCGTCTCGGACGCGAACGGACTCATCGTGCGCTCCGGAACCGACGTGACCGAGGAGGTCTTCGAGGCCGCCTCAGACCTCGTTATCGTCGGGCGGGCGGGTATCGGCGTGGACAACATCGACATCGAATCCGCGACCGAACACGGCGTCATCGTCGCCAACGCGCCGGAGGGCAACGTCCGGGCCGCGGCCGAACACACCGTGGCGATGGCGTTCGCCAGCGCGCGGTCCATCCCGCAGGCCCACGCCCGACTCAGCGACGGCGAGTGGGCCAAGGGCGACTACCTCGGCACCGAACTCAACGGCAAGAACCTCGGCATCGTGGGTCTGGGTCGGGTCGGCCAAGAGGTCGCCAAGAAACTCAATTCCCTCGGCATGGACCTCGTGGCTTACGACCCCTACATCAGCGAGGACCGCGCGAACCAACTCGGCGCGGAACTCGTGGACCTAGACGAGTGTCTCGACCGCGCGGACTTCCTGACGGTCCACACGCCCCTGACCCCCGAAACCGAGGGCCTCATCTCCGACGAGGAGCTAGCCGAACTCGAAGGCGGGTATCTGGTCAACTGCGCCCGCGGCGGCGTCGTGGACGAAGACGCCCTTGCCCGCGCAGTCGAGGACGGCGTCCTCGCGGGTGCCGCGGTGGACGTGTTCGCCGACGAACCCGTCTCGCCCGACAATCCGCTCCTCGGCGTGGACGACGTGGTGGTCACGCCCCACCTCGGCGCGAGTACCGAGGCCGCACAGGAGAACGTCGCCACCAGTACCGCCGACCAAGTGGTCGCGGCGTTCGCCGAAGAACCGGTCGTCAACGCCCTCAACGCGCCCTCCATCGACGAGAGTGCCTTCCCCCGCGTCGAACCCTACATCGGACTGGCCGAGACCGCGGGCAAGATTGCGACCCAACTGCTGGACGAGCGCATCTCCTCCATCGAGGTCCACTACGAGGGCGACATCGCCGACGAGGACGTTGAACTCGTGACCGCCAGCGCCCAGAAGGGCGTCTTCCAACCCCTCGAATGGCAGGTCAACGCGGTCAACGCGCCCCAAATCGCCGAGGACCGCGGCGTCGAAGTCACCGAATCCAAGACCCGCCAGACCGAGGACTTCCAGAGCCTCGTCCGCGTCACCGTCTCGGGCGACGACGAGTCTATCAGCGTCGAAGGCACTCTGTTTGCCGGCGACGACCCGCGCATCGTCCGGGTGGACGACTACCGCATCGACGCCATCCCCCACGGTCACATGCTGGTTGCCCGCAACGAGGACGCGCCGGGCGTCATCGGGTTCATCGGCACCGTGCTGGGCGACCACGAGGTCAACATCGCGGGGATGTTCAACGCCCGCGAGGCCATCGGCGGCGAGGCGCTGACAGTCTACACCCTCGACGCGCAGGTCCCCGACGAGGCCAAGGAGGCGCTGGAGAACGACGACCGAATCATCGAAGCGCGCTACATCGAACTGAACGGCGCGGAGTAGCGCGGACTCTACCTCGATTCCGGACGATTTTCTTCCAGAAATTCCGTTCCGGCAGTTCGAACTGCCCGTTACTGGTTGGGATTGGTGCGGTAGGCTATTACTCCAAGATAGAAATCCTGCGCGGTGCTACAACACCGCGCGGCCGGTGGTTTGGCAAATCTTTTTCGCTCTGCTGACTGGAGCGTCCCAGCCTTCACTCGACAGCAAAGGTCGGTGCTAAAATAAACCCACCGATTTAGTCTACGAGGTGGAGTATAGGGATTTAAACCTAACAGATTCGAATCTGGTTTTGCGCGGTGCTACAACACCGCGCGGAGCAAACTATGGTTTGGCAAATCTTGGCACTACTAGCTCTGTTGCTAATCGTCGGCGTTCTCAGCCTTCGGTTCGTGCCGAAGCGTTGGGACCGAGTTGACCTGAAGGTCGGGCTTTCCGGCCTGCGCCTGTCGGCGGAAGACTCGCCCGAGGACTCCTCGTAGGAGTCCGGGCACTTCCGTCCGGTCGGTTTCTGTCGCTCCACCCACCGACGAACGTTCTGCACAACCACCGCTTATTAGTGGTGTCGCTGTCCACCCCCGAACATGAGACATCTCGGATTGAAGGCCCGAATGGCGGTCGTCGGGTCGATGCTGTTCGCGTTCTACGCCGTCGCGGCGGTCGTAGCGATGGGAATCTTCGGCTTCTCGCCGGTCCTCGTCGCGCTCGGGAGCGTCGCCTTCGTCGGCGTCCAGTACAAAATCGGCAAGTGGGCCGCGCTCCGGAGCGTCGGCGCGGAGGAGATGCCAGAAGACCGCTTCCCCGAAATCCACCGACAGGTCGAGTCGCTGTCGAAGGACATGGGCATCGACAAGCCCCGCCTGATGGTGGCCCGGATGGGCGTGCCCAACGCCTTCGCAGTCGGGCGGAAGGGCGCGGGGACGGTCGTCGTCTCCGAGGAGTTACTTCAGATGCTCGACAGTCGCGAGGTCGAGGGCGTCCTCGCTCACGAACTCGCTCACATTCGGAACCGGGACGTGGTGATGATGGTCCTCGGGCAGGGCGTGGCCTCCATCGTCGCCATCGTCGCTCAGTGGGTGGTCCTGCTGACTGGCGAGAACGACCTCGCGGACTTCTTCCTCGCCATGGTCGTCGGCCAAATCACCCAGATGCTCGTGATGGTGTTCGTCTTCGCCATCTCGCGATACCGAGAGTACGTCGCGGACCGTGACGCGGCCGCGGAAATCGGCGGCGGCGAACCCCTCGCTACCGCGCTGGAGAAAATCAGTCGCGGAAGCGAGCGCGCCCAGAAATCCGAAATCGACTCGGAGGTCAGCGCGCTGTGCATCTTCGGCGAGGGGACCGGTCTGGCGCGACTGTTCGCCAGCCACCCGCCGGTCGAGAAGCGCATCGAGCGCCTGCGTAACTGACGGAGCCACGACGAGTATGGACATCCGAACACTCCTCGCTGGCGTCCTCGGCGTCGGCCTCGGCCTGTTTTTCCTCGCGGCCCCGGAGGCCGTCGTACAGATTCACACTGCGGGTCGAAGGCCGCCCGGCCGTGACGGCGAGTACGGCGAGGAGTCGGTTGCGGACCGCTGGCGGCGACTGGTGCAGGTCGTCGGGATTGCGCTCGTCGGTGTCGGGTTGTACTTCGGCACGACCGCGTTCTGAGAAGAATGGATTCGGAGTACGCGCTGTTCGCTACTATGCGATGGCAGGTGCTTGCCTAACTAGCGTTTCGACCATCCAGTCGAGAAAGAAATAATATTGTATTTTTAAGAATCAAATAAGCTCTCTAAAGGATTATAATTATTTCTACGCTCGGCCCTTCTTCACTCGCTCTCGGGAGGACGTTCGACAGCGCCCCAAAGGCCTGTCACGCGCTTAGGAATTCCACGAATCGAAATCGCTTTAATTCTTTAGGTGGGCCTAAAACACGTGATGGACGACGAGACTGGCAAGCCGGTACCGACGCGCCGCGAGTTCCTCAAGTACGGTGGGGCGGTCGTCGGCGGTGGACTGCTGGCCGGGTGTACGGGTGGGTCGAACTCGTCGCCGACTTCGACCGCTTCCGAGTCGGGGACGACGACCGAATCGACGGCGACCGAATCGGGAACGACCCAATCAGACGGTTCCTACTCGGTGTCGATGGCACCGGTCGGGGAAGTCACGTTCGATGGCGTCCCCGAGGACGTGCTGGTGTACGAACTGGCCTACGCCGACATGACCGTGGCGTACGGGTACGGCGACTCGATAAACTCGCTGGGGTTCGACGCCGCCGCCGGGGGCAACACGCTGGACGCCTACTACGAGCGTCTCGACGGCGTCTCGTTCGACCACGACGACCTGACCCAACTCAACAGCGGTTCGAGGAACGTCACCGTGGACAAGGAACTCCTCTACGAACTGGATTCGGACCTTCACTTGGTCGATCCGTGCCTCTTTACGTCCTTCGACGGGTGGAAGCAGTCGGACATCGAGGAGATTCGGGAGAACGTCGCCCCGTGGTTCGGAAACTCCTACAGTCGCAGGCGCGGCCAACCGCCGGAGGCGTGTCGTGACCGCTACCAGTATTACACGCTCTGGGAAATCGCGGAGAAGGTCGCCGACGTGTTCCGAGAGCGCCAGCGGTACGAGGCCCTCAAGACGGTCCGCGACGACCTCCTCGACCGAATTCGCTCGAACCTCCCGCCGGAGGACGAACGCCCCACGGTCGGGTCGGTTATCTTCATGCAGGACACGTTCTACCCGTCGAATATCAACGCGAAGGGGTTCGCCACCGCGCACGTCCGGCCGTTCGGCGCGACCGACGTGTTCGCTGGCGACGACGTGACCTACGACACCACGTATAGCTACGAGCAGATGCTCGAATTCGACCCGGACGTTCTCCTGCACCGGTACGGAATCGACTCGTACTACGACGTCTCCCAAATCGCGGAGACGTTGGCCGACCACCCCGTCGCAAGCCAGATAACGGCCGTCGAGAACGGTCGGGTCTACCCGTCGGGGCATCCGGTCCAAGGACCGATAATGAACCTCTTCCAGTTGGAGATGACGGCCAAACAACTGTATCCCGAGCAGTTCGGCGAGTGGCCGGACTACGAGGGCGGCGCGTACCCGAAAATCCCCGAGGAGGAACGACTGTTCGACCGCCAGCGAGTCGCGGATGTCGTCGCCGGGAACGTCTGAGCGCCGTTGAACTCGGTCGCTACCTGCACACCGTTGGGTTCCCCACGCCCCTGCCGCAAAGCCCGCACTCAAATAGCTCCCCGACCTTGCTCCGGTGTGTCCCGCGGCCGCGCCGAGGAGTCCGACGCCGACCCCGACGAGCAAGAGCGCCTGCTGACCGGCTACTCCGGTCGCCTCCTGCTGGCAGTCTCGCTCGGGTGGGCGGCGATTCAGGGCGGCCGACTCGTCCTCTCGCCGATGCTCCCGGCGGTGATGGACGACCTCGCCATCACCGAGTTCCAGTCGGGACTGGCGTTTACGCTCCTGTGGGGCCTGTACGCGCTCTGTCAGTATCCGAGCGGTCGGCTCTCGGACAACCTCACGCGCAAATCCCTGCTGGTCGCTGGCCTCTCGCTCGTGGTCGCCGGATTCGGCGTCTTGGCGAGTGCGCCCGACTACCCCTTCTTCCTCGTCGGCGCGGCCATCGTCGGTACCGGGGCGGGCCTCTACCCGACCCCGGCTCGGGCGCTCGTCTCGGACCTGTTCGTGAAGCGCCGAGGACAGGCGTTCGGCCTCCACACGGCTTCCGGCGACGTTGGCGGTGCGGCCGCGGCCGGACTCGCAGTCGCGGCGCTGGCAGTCGCTGGCTGGCGGTCGGCCTACGCGCCAGTTCTGGCCGTCCTCGCAGGTGTCGCGCTGGCGCTCCACGTCTGGGGCCGCGAGGAGTACGACCGACCGGACCTCTCCCACGAGGCCGTGGTCGCCGGACTCGCCGACGCCCGCCGGACCGCCCGGCGGCTCTGGAAGAATCCTCGGTTTCGGTGGCTCCTGCTGGCCTACGCGCTCTACGCCTTCACGTGGCAGAGCGCGGCCGGGTTCCTGCCGACCTTCCTCCGGGTCTCGAAGGGGTTCCCGCCGGGCCTCGCCAGCGGCGGGTTCGCGGCCCTGTTTCTGGTCGGCGCGGCGGTCAAACCCCTCGCGGGGTCGCTCGGCGACCGGTTCCCCCGCGCCGGAGTGGCGGCGGGCGCGCTGGTCGTCGCCGCCGGGGCGCTCGCCGGTTTGCTTCTGGCCTCCGGGACGCTCCTCGCGGGCCTCGCCGTGGTCGTCTTCGCCAGCGGACTGATGGCCTACCCGCCGGTGATGCAGGCGCTGTTGATGGACACCTTTCCGGACGGAAGCATGGGCGGCGACCTCGGCGCGACTCGGACCGTCTACATCGGTCTCGGGAGTCTCGGCCCGAGTTACGTCGGGTTCGTCGCGGGCCGAGTCTCCTACACAGCGGCGTTCGCGGGCTTGTTGGTCTGTCTATTCGTGAGCGCCGGCATCGTGGTTCGACTGGCGCGGACGAGGTAGATTACCGAAGCCAGTTCTTCAGTCGCGCCAACAGTCCCGACTCCTGCCGACTGCCGGTCCACTCGAAATCGTCGTCCTCGCCGTTTTCTCGTCTCTCGATTCGGTTCTGGTACGATTCGGTCCGGGCCTCCAGAATCTGCTCGTTGCGCGTGATTACCGCGTCGAGTTGCGACTCCTTGCGCGCCAACTGTCGTTCGAGGGCGTCCACCTCGTCGGCGAGTTGCGCGCGCTCGGCCAGCAGGTCCTCGTGTTCTCGTTCGTACTCTCGACAGAGGCGCTCGCGCGACTCGTCGAGGTCGGGTTGTAGCTGTTCATAGATGCGTTGCGGGCAGACCACCACCACCAGTTCGTCGTCGGTATCGGGCCTCCAGTCCGATGCGTCGTCTGTCTCCTCGTTCGCGGGCGGTTGCCGGGTGGACTCGCGGGTCGTTCGTCCCCGCTCGTCGTCCGAGGCGCGGGCCTCGCCGTGGTCGTGAGCGCGTTCGGGGGTCTTGATGCTCACGCACAAACACACGTCATCGAGTACCAAAAAGCCGCGTCAGACGGGAAGATGACACGTCAGACGGACGAACGACGGCGTTTCGGGTGGAGGTGACTACTCGCCGAGGAGGTCCAACACGCCCTCGGTGTCGGCCGGCACAGGCTCAGGTTCGGCCCCGGCCTCGGCGGCGGCGTCGGGGTCCTTCAGCAGGTGGCCGGTCGTCAGGCACGTGACCTGCTCGTCGCTTCCGATTTCGCCCGACTCGCGCAGTTTGCGGAGACCGGCCACCGAGGCCGCGCTGGCGGGTTCGACGCCTACGCCGTCGCGGGCCAAGGCGCGCTGGGCGTCGGTAATCTCGTCGTCCGAGACGGCGACTGCGGTCCCGCCGGTCTCTCGGATTCCGGGCAGAGCCTTCGGCGCGTTGACCGGATTCCCGATGCGGATGGCGGTTGCGCGAGTTTCGACCTCCTCCCACCTGCGCACTTCGTCTCTGCCCTCCTCGACGGCCTCGACCATCGGGGCCGCGCCCTCGGCCTGCACGCCAGTCAAGGTCGGGACCTCCTCGGGGGACAGCGACCCCGCCCTGACCAACTCGCGGAAGGCCTTGTAGAGCGCCGCGGTGTTGCCCGCGTTGCCGACCGGTAGGACGATGCGGTCGGGGAAGTCGCCGGTCTGGTCCCGAAACTGCTCCAGAATTTCGAGGCCGATGGTCTTCTGGCCCTCCAGTCGGAAGGGGTTGAGCGAGTTCAGCAGGTAGGCCTCGCCCCTGTCGGCCAGTTCCGACACGATGTCGAGACAGGCGTCGAAGTTGCCCTCGACTTCCAGAATCCGCGCGCCGTGAAGGCTGGCCTGAGCGACCTTTCCGGCCGCGACCTTCCCTGCGGGTAATAATACAAGTACCTCTGTGCCTGCGCGTGCGCCGTAGCACGCGAGCGCGGCGCTCGTGTTGCCCGTGGACGCGCACGCGAGGCGGTCCACGCCCAATTTCTCGGCGACGCGGACGCCCAGCGTCATGCCGCGGTCCTTGAAACTCCCCGTGGGGTTCATCCCCTCGTGCTTGATTCGGAGGTCCGCGACGCCGACGTCGGCCTCTATCGTCGGGACCTCGTAGAGGGGCGTGTCGCCCTCGCTGATGCTCACGCCCGACTCGACCGGGAGCGCGTCGGCGTAGCGCCAGACGCCGCGCTCGTCGTGGTCGTCGCCCGCGAAGTCCTCGAGTGTGGGCAGGTCTTCGTACCGGACCTCCAGCAGACCGTCGCAGGAGTCGCAGGTGTAGCGAATCTCCTCGAACGGCGCGTAGGTCGCTCCGCACTCGATGCAGGCCAACCAGACGCCCTCGTCAGCGTCCGCTGGCGGGTCGGGTCGCTCCCCGGAGAGGCTCAAACTCATCGTTCTGTGGGAGGGAAGCGACGGATAAAAACCGTTGGTTAGTGGTAGTTCTACGGACCCTCAGTGGTCGGTCCCGTCGAGGTTCAGGGTCGGTCCCGTCGCGGTCAGTCTCGTGGGAGTGGTCCCGAGGAGGCCCGCGTGCTGAGTCTGTTCAGTAGCAGGTCGTCTCGCACACGCACTGCATGGCGAAGTCACCGATACTCTGACACATGCCGCCGGCGACGGCACCGGAGGAGGCGGCGACGAGCATTAGCGTTGCGGCCACGACCATGAGCAGTCCGAATCGAGTTCTTTTCTGCATGTCTAACTGGCAAAATACACCCTAATAATATAAAATTAACTTAGAAGAGGTAACAATTATCATGAGTCGGCGGTCGCTTTCGGAGCTGTGCAGTCGGAGCGCACGCCCGACGAACCGCTATTTGCGGGGTGAGCGTATCCCCGTCTATGGCGTCGGAAACCACCACCACCGCAGTCGAAACGTCTTCAGAACCAGTCGCGTGGCGCGGCGGCGCGCTCGCCGGTCTCGTCGCCGGTATCGTGATGGGCGCGATGCTCACGATGCAAATGGGTCCCGTGATAGAAGTCGCCATCCCTTCGATGTACGGTCTCTCGGGTCTCACAGCCGGGTGGGCAGTCCACCTTTTCCACTCAGTCGTCTTGGGTATCGTCTTCGCCGGGATTGCGAGTATCGCGTCCGGCGTCGATTCGGTCGGCCGGAGCGCCCTCCTCGGTCTGGTCTACGGGGTCGGCCTCTGGGTCCTGCTGGCCGCCTTCGTCATGCCCGTCTGGCTCGGTGCTGTCGGCTCTCTGGCCGACCCGCCGCTCCCGAACTTCAACCCCCTGAGCCTCGTCGGACACGTCGTCTACGGACTCGTCCTCGGACTCGCGTTCCCATCTCTCCTGCGTCTGTAGGTTCAGAACCACGGTGCGCTCACGCAACGAGGAGTTCCTTTTCTTCGCGCTCGTCCTCGAAGGCCTCTTCGAGATTCGCGTCGATTTCCGCGATGGCGTCCCACGCCTGCTCGACGCGGGGTTCGGCGACGTTGGTGAAGAAGGAGTGTACCATCTCGTCGTAGTGAGAGTGTTCGACCTCGACGCCCGCCGATTCCAGTCGCTCGCCGTACTCGACGCCCTCGTCTTTGAGGGGGTCGAACTCGGCCGTGATGAGCGTCGCGGGCGGGAGGTCGCTCAGGTCGTTGGCCTGCAGGGGCGAGGCGTAGGGACTCATACCGTCGATTTCGTTCTCCAGATAGTTGTCCCACGACCACTGCAGGTCGGGTTCGGTGATGAAGTAGTTGCCGTCGCCGCTCGGTTCGTCGGCGAACTCGTAGGAGAAGGTCGTCGTCGGGTAGACCAGAATCTGGTAGTCGATGTCGGGGCCGCCCTTGTCGCGGGCCATGAGGGTGACCGCCGCCGCGAGGTTGCCGCCCGCGCTGTCGCCGCCAACCAGCAGTTGGTCGGGGTCGCCGTTTAGAATCTCCATCCGCGAGGACGCCCAATCGACGACTTCGTAGCAGTCGCGCAGGCCCGCCGGGAACTCGTGTTCGGGGGCGAGCCGGTAATCGGGCGAGACGACCACACAGCCGAGTTCGTCGGCGAGGACCCGACAAACCGGGTCGTAGGACTCCACGTCGCCGAGCATGAAGCCGCCGCCGTGCATCCAGACCAGAACCGGGAAAGGTCCGTCTCCTTCCGGGGTGTAGACCCGAATCGGGATGGTGTTCCCGTCGGGACCGGGGACCACGCTGTCGCGTACGTCGGCGAGCGAACCGATGTCTCGCTCAACCGAGAGGTAGTCGGCGTAGCCTCGCCGGGCCTGCTCGATAGAGAGTTGGTTGAGCGGGGGCACTTCGGAGACGACCGCTTGGATGTCGGCGTGTGGTTCTGACATATTCTGTCGGTGAGTGTTTACTTACATAAGCTTTGCCATATCTTTCCAATGTCTGAAATACTCAAAATTAGTTTTTAGAGGCTCTAAGACGAGTTTGGATGTTAAGCGGTACCTCGGCTGAAAACGAAATGCAGACATTTCTTCTTGGAACTGGGTGTTGATAAAGGGTACCTTGACTGAAAACAGAAATTAGTCACTTAGTTGACTCTATGAGGGTGGTTCACAGACTGAATACGCTGGCGCGCGCTCCGTCTCCTCTCGGTGACTGTCAACGAATCGACCTGCCAGTGCGACCTTCCGGCCGAGTATCACGTCGCGGGTGAATCCGTGTCGTGGCACCTGTTCGCACCCCGCGTTTCGCTTGGAGATGGACCGGCGTCGCTGTTCACTCGTTTTCTCAAAACCCCTCCCAACCGTGAATATAGCCGAGACTTCCCGTAACGAACGGCTATCCACACGGGGCTATGCCCAACCAGAAGGTGCAGTATCAATCCGACCTCATCCGGGAACTCCTCGAGAACGCCAAACTCCGAACAGGCCATCGCCGCGGTTTGGGCGGAACTCCACGACGAGGACCAGTGGGCGCGGTAGACAAATAAAAACAATTCTAAAAGAACGAAGAATATTTCTATTCTGGATGTTCCGTGCTACCAATGCTATCGGCTGACCGGCCACTTCGCGGGCCAGTCTCTGCTCCGGTCTCCTCCGTCGCTCGCTTCGAAGCAGAGAACGTCGCTCTTGAAGCCTGTCCTGTCCGTTTCCAGCAGATACGTATATTTCCTCGGGGCGCGTCTACGCTCTCATGGCTTCAGAGACTCGAGAGAACATCGTCGATGCAACGACCGAGAACGAGACCATCGTCGGCAGTGAAACCGTCCGCCGAACGTGGTCGAGCGCGGTACTGGGCGGCCTCACGGGCGGCCTCGCCTTCGGGGTCCTCCTCCAAATGATGGGCATGATGCCAGTCATCGCCGCGCTCTACGGGATGGAGAGCGTCGCCTTCGGGTGGGCCGCCCACCTGTTCCACAGCGTCGCGTTCGCGCTGGTCTTCGCTGGCGCAGTGACGCAGACGGATTACCGCGACGCCGGCATCGGACGGATTACCGCACTCGGCGCGGGGTACGGTCTCCTCGTCTGGCTTGTCGCCGCGGCCGTCGTCATGCCGCTCTGGCTCGGCGCGCTCGGCATGGACGCGCCCGCCATCCCCAACCTCGACGCGAACAGCCTCGTCGGCCACCTCGTCTACGGCGTGGTTCTCGGCGCGGTGTTCGCGGTCGCACGACAGCGCTGACTTTTTCTGACGCGAATCGCGTGCTTGTCCCGAGTTCGACCGAGCGACGACCTCGACCGCTCGAAATCGTCCTCGGCGAACTTGTTAGTAACCTGTTGTCTGGTCGGCGTAAGCAGACGCTGACGGCCTGAATCGTAGCGAACGAACGTCTCGACTTTTGGTTCGGGACGCCCGAGTCTCCGATATGTCCCGAACGGAGACCACGGTTCGACGCGAGCGCCCCGAGGAGAACCGGTGGCTCGACGCGACAGTCGCGGGACTCGCTGGCGGGGCCGTCTTCGGCCTCTACCTTCAGTTCGTCGCGGGCGTCCTGCCGCCGACGGGCGCGGCGGGCGACGTGGGTGCGCTGGCGACCGATTGGCTCGTCCACCTGCTTCACAGTCTGGTCTTCGCGCTGGTCTACGCCGGACTCGTGAATTGGTCGCCCCTCGCTGGCTACGCTGACCGCGTGCTGACCGGAACGGCGCTGGGCGCTGGCTACGGTGTCGGCCTCTGGGCGGTCGCAACCGGCGTCGCCGTCGCGTTCTGGGCGCTGGCGAACACGGTCTGGATTCTCCCGATTCCGACCGTGAGCCTCGGAAGTCTCGCCGGGCACGTCCTTTTCGGCGTGGTGCTGGGCGGTGTCTTCGCCGCCGTCCGGCAGATGTGAGTCGGTTCGTCGCTCTCTCGATTGCTCAGTCGTCGGACTCGCTGGTGGCCTCGTTGTACATCTCCTCGATGGTCTTTTCGAGTTGCGGGTTCCCGCCGCCGGGTTGGTTGCCGAAGGAGAACTCGCCCTTCCCGTCGAAGGACTCGCCTTCGGTCCACCGCTCGCCGGGGTTCTCGCGCTCCTCGCGGAAGGTGGACATGAACTCGTAGTCGAAGTCCTGATTCTCCTTCTCTTGGGGAAAACTCGCCGGAACGGGGACCGTCTCGCCCAGTTCTTCGAGGGCGGCGTGCCACTGGTTCTGGTGCATCGTGTCGCGGGCGATGAGGTACGCCAGCATGTCCTTCATCCCCTCGTCGTCGGTCATCTCGTAGAGTCTGGACGCCAGCAGTCGCCCAGTGGACTCGGCCATGACGTTGGCGTACATGTTCGCCGCGAGGTTTCCGGTAGCGACGATGCAGTCCCCGCTGAAGGGGTTCCCGTTGGCGTCCACCGGCATCGCGTGGAGTCCGGCCGAGAGGGCCTGTCTCGGTTGCCCGCCTTTCAGCATCGCGTCGATAACGGCGTCGTTCTCGCGGGCGTCCTCGCGCATCTCCTCGGGCGCTCCCTGCAAGTTCTTCGAGACTGCGGTGGCGAGCATCTCGATGTGGCCTAACTCCTCGGCCGCGGTTTCCATCAGAAGGTTGCGGTACTCCTGTTTCTGCTTCGGGACGCCGAAGGCCTGAAACATGTACTGAAGCGCGACACGCATCTCGCCCTCGACGCCACCGATGGCCTGCTGGAGCATCTTGGCGAAGTACGGGTCCGGGTCCTCGACCTCGACTTCGTACTGGAGTTCGTTGTCGTGGTAAAACACGGGTTTTCCCGGACGGACACACCACGACGACCACGTAGTCTGTTTTGGCTGTTGACATTTATAACGCGCTAGTTGAAAGCGTAATGGTAGTTCTACGGTCGTCTCGGCATGACCCTATTTCGGGCACGCAGAACTGCGCGCCCGAAATACACCCCGGTTTCATTTCGGTACCGACCGGGAGAAGAGGTTTCGAGGACGAATCGCTACCTCGTCGGCAGTCGGGGGATTCTCGCTCGAACAGTCGGGTGCTACTCTTCGCCGAGGAGGTGCGTCAACAGCGCCTTCTGGGTGTGCATCCGGTTCTCGGCCTGTTGCCAGACCAGCGCGCGGTCGCTTTCCAGCACCTCGCCGGTAATCTCCTCGCCGCGGTGGGCGGGCAGGCAGTGCATCACGTCGGCGTCGGGCGCAGTTGCCAGCAGGTCGCTGTTCACCTGAAAGCCCTCGAAGTCGCCGAGTTTGGTCTCGCGTTCGTCCTCCTCGCCCATGCTGACCCACACGTCGGTGTACACCACGTCGGCGTCTGCGACGGCGGTTTCCGGGTCGTGAGTGACTTTGGGGGCCGGACCGCGGTCTGCGGCACGGGCGAGGACCTCCTCGTCGGGTTCGTACCCGTCCGGCGTCGCCATCGTGAGGTCAAGGCCGGCCATCGCAGACCCGACGGCGAACGACTGGCCGACGTTGTTGCCGTCGCCGACCCACGCGACCGACACGTCCTCGAAGCCGTCGAACTCCTCGTAGATGGTGAACAGGTCGGCGAGGGTCTGACAGGGATGGGCCGCGTCGGAGAGACCGTTGACGACCGGGACCGAGGCGTGGGCCGCCATCTCGGCCAGTTTGTCGTGGTCGAAGACGCGGGCCATCACGGCGTCCACGTACCGAGAGAGGGCGCGGGCGGTGTCGGCGACCGGTTCGCCGTGGTCCAAGTGGGTCGTGTCCGGGCCGAGGTAGACCGCGTGGCCGCCGAGTTGAGTCATTCCGGTCTCGAAGGAGACGCGGGTCCGGGTACTCGGCTTCTCGAACAGCATGGCGAGGCTCTGGTTCGGCAAGACGGCGTGGGGTTCGCCCCGGTGGTGGGCCTGCTTTAGGTCCTCGGCGGACGAGACGATTTCGGCGAGGTCGTCGTCCGAGAGGTCGTCGATTTCTAGCAGGTGTTCGACTGGCGGTTCGGTAGTCGGGTCGGTCGTGGCGTGCGTCGCGTGTTTGCTCATTCTTGCAGGATTTCGGAGACGGTTTCGAGGACCGCGATTGCGCGGTCGAACTCCCCGAGGTCGAGGTGTTCGTTCGGCGCGTGGTCCAACTCGGAGTTGCCGGGACCGTAGGTCGCCATCGGGCAGTCCCACGCTCCGGCGTAGAGGTTCATGTCGCTGGTTCCGGTTTTGCGGAGGAGTCGGGGGTCGCCCCCGACTCGTCGGATTGCCCGCCGGAACGCTCGGCCGACCTCGCTTCGGGGCGTCTCCATCACGGGGGGAATCGGTTCGTCCCAGTCGATGCCGCCCGACGCCAATTCTGCCTCGACGGTCTCCCGAATCTCCTCGGCGGTCTCGCCGGGTGGAATCCGGAACTGGACTTTTGCGCTGGCCTCGACCGAGAGGCCGTCGTCTGCGGACCCGCCGGAGAACGCGACCGGTTTGGCCGTGACCTGCTCGAAGACGGATTTCTCGTCGGTCGAATCGGCGAGCGCCGATTCGACGGACTGCCACCACTCCATCGCCGCCTGAATCGCGTTGGCCTCGGGCCGAGACGAGTGGGCCGAATCGGTCTCGACTGCGTACTCACCGGCCAGAAATCCGCGGTAGCCCAGCGTCACGCCGTTCCAACCAGAGGGTTCGCCGTTGACCACGGCGTCGGGGGCCTCGCGGTCCGCAATCAGGTGGCGCGCGCCGCGGGAATCGGTCTCCTCGCCGACGACGCCGACGAAACTCGCGCCGGTTTCGACCGCTGAGACGGCCATCGCCGTGAGCGGTCCTTTGGCGTCCACGCTCCCGCGGCCCCAGAGCGTCTGGGATTCCTTTGAATTGCTTTCAGCAACGTATTCATTTTCTTTCTGATTGTCTCGGTTGCTTTCGTCGTTCTCTACCCGCACCGGAATGTCGCCCGGCACGGTGTCGATGTGGGACGTGAGGAGGACCGAATCGTCTCCCGGCGCACGAACGTTGCCCACTTCGTCTATCCACACTTCGCGGCCGCGCTCCTCGAAGAAGTCTGCGAGGAGTTCGGCGCATTCCTGCTCGTCGCCTGTCGGCGAAGGGGTTTCCACGAGGCCCACAAGCAGTTCGCGGGCGGACTCGCTACTCACGCTCCGGTCGGCGCTGACGCTCACGCCGACACCTCCCCGAGGACGCTTTCGAGCGCCGCGACCACCTCGTTCGCGTGGGACTCCTCGACGGTCAGCGGCGGGAGGAGGCGCACGACGGTCCGGCCCGCCGGGAGCGCCAGAATCCCGTGGTCCATCGCCAGACGCTTCAGCAGGCGGTTCGCGCCGCGTTTGACCTCCGCGCCGACGAGCAGTCCCTCGCCGCGAATCGTGCGAATTGGTAACTCACTACCCCTTAGTTTCGACTGGAGATGGCTCCCAATCTCGGCGGCGTTTTCGGGCAGGTTCTCGTCGGCGATGACCGAGAGGGTAGCCTCGGCCGCCGCGCTGACCACCGGTCCGCCCGAGAAGGTCGAACCGTGCGGTCCCGCGTTCTCGGCTATCCAATCGGCGCAGAGGGTCGCGCCGACGGGAAGGCCGCCGCCCAGACCCTTCGCCGAGGTCAGCACGTCGGGTACGACGCCGCGCTTCACACAGGCCCAGAGCGCCCCGGTCCGGCCCAACCCGGTCTGAATCTCGTCCAGAATCAGGGCCGAACCGGTCTCGTCCGTAATCTCGCGGGCGAACTGGAGGTAGCCCTCCGGCGCGGGGTTGACCCCGCCCTCGCCCTGAATCGGTTCCAGCAGGACCCCGGCGGTCTGGTCGTCTACCGCCTCGGCGAGGGCTTGCTGGTCGCCGTAGGGCACGAACTCGAAATCTCCCGCCAACGGTTCGAAGGGCGTCTTGTACTTGGGTTTCCACGTCGCAGAGAGCGACCCCATCGTCCGACCGTGGAACCCGCGCTGGGCCGCGACGATTTTCGAGTTGCCAGTCGCGCTCCGGGCGAACTTCAGGGCCGCCTCGTTGGCCTCGGTGCCGGAGTTGCAGAGCCAGACGTTCTCCAAGTCGCCGGGCGCGACCGCCGCCAACTTGTCGTAGAGGCCGTCGCGCGCCGAGTTGGGATAGCTGGCCTGCACGAAGGCCAGTTTTTCCACTTGGTTCTGGACCGCCGAGACGACCTCGGGGTGGCAGTGGCCGACCGCAGAGACGCCGTAACTCGCGCCGAAATCGAGATACTCGTCCCCGGTGTCGTCGTAGAGGTGAACCCCGTCGCCCGACTCGATTCGGATGGGCTTCTCGGAGTAGACGAACCCGCCGGTCATCTGACTGCCTCCGGTTCGATGGTGGTCCCGTGGCCGGTCCGGGCCGCGGTGATGGGGTCGCGGTTGTTCGCGTCCGCAATCGTCACCGAGTCTGCGCCGCCGGTCAGGGCCTCCTCGGCCGCCATGATTTTCTTGGTCATGAACCCCTCGGCGGCGTCCTCGACTGCTGAAAACTCGTCGGGGGTCTCTGCGCTCTCGATGAGCGAGTCGGGATTCTCGGGATTTTCGTAGACTCCCGCCACGTCGGTCAGCACGACCAACTCGCCCCCGAGCGCGCCGGCGATAGCGGCGGCCGCCCGGTCGGCGTCGGCGTTGACCGGCGTGAACTCGCTGGCGGTCCCCTCGTCGGAGTGCTCCTCGGCCAGCATCGGCACTGTGACGACCGGGACGTAGCTTCCGGCCAGCAGGGTCGAGAGCAAGTCAGCGTTGACCGCCTCGATTTTGCCGGAGTGGTCGCCTCTGCGGATTTTCTTCCGACCGTCTTCGACGACCTTCACCGCCGACTTGCGCGGGCCAGTCAGAAGCTTTCCGTCGGTTCCAGAGAGACCGACCGCGTTCACACCCTCGTTCTGGAGGTCCGCCACGAGGTCGGTGTTGAGTTTGCCCGGAAGCACCATCTCGAAGACCTCCATCGTGGTTTCGTCGGTGAAGCGCCCGACCACCCCGCCGGGGGTCTCGACGTATTCTGGCTCCTCGCCGAGGCGTGAGAGGGTGTCGTCCACTGCGGTCGAACCGCCGTGAACGACCACCACGTCCTCGCCGTTTGCGATGAGGTGGGCGATGTCGGCCAGCGCCCCCTCGGGTTCGACTGCTCGCGCGCCGCCGATTTTGACGACGATTGGCGCGCTCTGGTCCTCGTTGCCGGCGACTCCGCCATCAGTCCGGAGACCGTCGTCGCCGAGGTCGTTGTCGATTAGCTTCTCGTGGGCGTCTTCGAGTTCGAATTTCGTGTCTTGGGTCATGGGCTTCCCACCGGGTGGAGTCCCTGAAAGTCGAGTCCCGCGGTCTCCTCGAAGCCGAGCGCGACGTTGACGGCATGAACCGCCTGCCCGGCCGTACCTTTCACCAGATTATCGATGGCGCTGAAGACCACGACGCGCCGGTTCTCGGCGTCTACCTCGAAGCCGACTTCGGCGTAGTTGGTCCCCGCGACCGCCTTGGGTTCGGGGTAGCGGTAGACCCCCGACCCGCCCGCTGTCATCCGGACGAAAGGTTCGTCGTCGTAGGCCTCGCGGAAAGCACCCCAGAGGTCGCCGGTCGAGACGGGTTGGTCGGGGAAGACGTGGCAGGTCGCAGAGGCCCCGCGAACCATGTCCACAGCGTGGGCCGAGAAGGCGACGCCGGTGCCGAGTTCCTGCTCGATTTCGGCCTCGTGGCGGTGGCCGGTCGGCGCGTAGGGCCTGACGACGCCTGAGCGTTCGGCGTGGCTGGACGCCTTGCTGGCGCTCGCGCCGCCTTCCGAGGACCCGACCTTCACGTCCGCGACGATTTGCTCGCCGCCCGAGAGGAGGTCGCCCTCGAAAAGCGGATACAGACCCAGAATCGTCGCGGTGGCGTTGCATCCGCCCCCAGCGATGAGGTCAGCGCCGGGTAACTCGTCGCGGTGGAGTTCAGGCAGGGCGTAGACCGCCGTTTCGAGGTACTCGGGGGCGTCGTGGCCGTCGTACCACTCGTCGTACTGCGCCTCGGTGTTCAGGCGGAAATCCGCGCTGAGGTCTACCACGGTGTCCGCAGAGTCGGAGAACTCGTCGATTTGGGCCATCGAGACGCCGTGGGGAGTCGCAGAGAACAGCACGTCCACCGAGTCGAGGTCCTCGGGGTCCGAAAACCGCAGGTCGGTGCCCCGGAGGTTCGGGTGGACCGACCCGACCGACTTGCCGGCGTACTCCCTGCTGGTCGCGCTGGTCAGGTCGAAGTTCGGGTGGCCCGCGAGAAGCCGCAAGAGTTCGCCGCCGGCGAAGCCAGACCCGCCGACCACGGTGGCGGTGAGGGTTTGGCCGGTCTCGTTCTCCTCGGCCGCCGAATCGCTGATGGGCATCAGGCGACCACCTCGTGTTTCGTCTCCTCGTCGGCCTCGTCTGCCTTGGCTTCGAGCCAATCGACCACTTCGGCGGGCACGTCGGTCTCGGTGGTCTCGTTCAGCGCCTTGAACTCGACGGTGTGGTTGACCTCGTGGACGGTGTAGTCGGATTCGCTCTCGCCGCCGACTTCCATCAGGTCGATTCCGAGCAGGCCGCCGCCGACCGCATCGCTGGCCTGTTCGACTAACTTCTCGGCCTCGGCGTCGAGTTCGAATGCGTCCGTTTCCGCGCCCTTCGCGGCGTTGGTCAGCCAGTGGTCCGACGACCGGACCATCGCGGAGAGGGGTTCGCCGTCGGCGGCCAGCACGCGGATGTCTCTGCCGGGCTTGTCCACGAACTCTTGGACGTAGAACACCTTGTGTTCGTAGTGGCCCAGCGTGGCCTTGTGTTCCAGAATCGCTTCTGCGGCGCTCCGGGAGTCGATTTTGGCCATCAGGCGACCCCACGACCCGACGACGGGCTTGAGGACGCAGGGGTAGCCGAAGCTCTCGATGCTCTCCATGGCCGACTCCTTGGTGAACGCCACGTCCGTCGCGGGCGTCGGGACGCCGGATTGGGCCAGCGCGAGGCTGTTTTGCACCTTGTCGGCGCAGGTCTGGGCCGTCTCGGCAGAGTTGACCACCGGGACGCCGTAGGCCTCGCAGAACTTGGTGGCGTAGAGGCTCCGGCTAGTGGCGAGACACCGGTCCACCACGAGGTCGAGGCCCGACAGGATTTCGGGGGCCTCGTCCAGCGCGAGTTGGAGGTCGCGCACGTCGATTTTCACTACCTCGTGGCCGCGCTCGCGGAGTTCCGCCAGCAGTAGCTTCTCGTCTTTGCGGATTCGGGAGTAGAGGAGTCCAATCTGCAACTTACTCCCCCCAGTCCTCTTCGAGCTCAGGTGCTCGGTCGAGGACTGGCGGGGTTCGCTCGACGACTTCTAGTTCCGCGCCGCAGGTCGTGCAGTCTACTATCTCTCCCACTTCGGCGTCGTCGTGCAGGGTCACGTCCGCCCCGCATTGTACGCACTCAGTCATGCTCACTCTCTCCTACTCCGGTGTAGTACTTAAATCCGTCGAACGTGTCAGAATATTTTCATTGCCTAAAGCTAGCTCTAAAGGCGTGAGATGGCAAATACCGCGTCAATACGAAGCAGTTGGATTGCTTCGAGAGTATATAAGTGTGGTCCCGAAAGGGACCGGTCGCGGTTCAGGCAACGCGACTCACCTCCTGCCGGAGTCTGTCGTCGGCCGCGGCCAGTTTCTCGCGCTCGGCCGCCAGCGCGTCCTCGTCGTCTGCGACGCGCTTTTCAGTCGTTGTCAGGTTCTGAGCGACCGCTTCGGCGGCGGGGCCGCCCGTCGAATCGCGCGCTGAGACGCTCTTTTCGGGGTCGAGCGCGGCGGCGACCGCCTCGCGTTCGACGTAGGCCGAGAGGGAATCGCCCAGAATCTCCTCGGCCGTCGCGTCGAGTGCATCGAGGTACGCCTCTTTTACCTCGTTCTGAGAAATGTTCTCATTTTCTATCGCAACGATTTGGTTGCTCTCAGCCACCATCTCGTGTGCCTTCCGGAAGGGCACGCCGGCCATCGCCAACAGGTCGGCGACCCCGGTGGCCGTCGAGAACCCCTCGCCCGCGGCGTCGGCGAGGACCTCCTCGTTCCAGTCGGCGGTTCCCGCGGCACCCGCGGCGACGGCGACAGCCTCCGATACGGCGTCTACGGTCTCCCACGCGTGAGGAGTCGCGTTCTGCAAGTCGCGGTTGTACGCTCTGGGCAGTCCCTTCAACGTCGTCAGCAGGCCGTTCACCCCGGAAGCGGCGTCTCCGGCGGTGGCGCGGACGAGTTCGAGCGTGTCGGGGTTCTTCTTCTGGGGCATGATGGACGACGTGGACGAGTAGTCGTCGGCGAGTTCCACGAGGCCCTTGTTCGAGAAGACCACGAGGTCTTCGGCCAACCCTGATACCGTGGTCGCCAGATTGGCGAGCGAGGAGACGACCTCGACGAGGAAGTCGCGGGTCGAAACCGCGTCCATCGAGTTCGCCACCAGTCCGTCGAACCCCAGCAGTTCGGCGGTGCGCTCGCGGTCCACGTCGAAGGGCGTGCCGGCGAACGCCGCGGACCCGAGGGGAGACTGATTCACCCGACCGTAGGCGTCGAACAGACGCGCGGTGTCCCGCGAAATCGCCTCCTCGTAGGACAGCAGGTAGTGGCCGACGGTGGTCGGTTGTGCGGGCTGAAGGTGGGTGTAGCCGGGCATCACGGTCTCGGCGCGGTCCGACGCGACTTCCGCGAGCGCGCCGCGGAGGCCCAGCGTGGCCTCGATTGCCTCAAGCACGTCCTCGCGGAGGCGGTACCGGATGCAGGTCGCCACCTCGTCGTTGCGCGACCGGGCGGTGTGCATCTTCCCGCCCACGTCGCCGACGCGCTCGATGACCGCGGTTTCGATTGCGGCGTGAACGTCCTCGCCGTCGGGGAGCGCCGAGAAGCCTGCCGACTCCACGTCGTCCAGCGCCGAGAGGACAGTCGCGGCTTCTTGCTCGCCCACGATTCCCTGCTCGGCCAGCATCACGACGTGGGCGCGGTCAACCGCGAGGTCCGCTGTAAAGATGCGAGCGTCGTCGTCCATCGAGGAAAGGAACCCGCGGGCGGGGCCGCCGCTGAAGCGGTCCCGGCGAACCACGTCCGAAGGAGGTTCCTCCTCGCTCATGCGTTACTCCTCACTCTCGCCGCTTCCGTCGGTCAGCAGTTCGGCCTTCTTGGCCTCGGCGTTCGCGGTGACCTCGTTGGCCAGACGCGACTGGAAGCCGTGGTACTTCGCCACGCCGGTCGCGTCCGACTGGGCGATGCCGTCCACCGATTCGGTGTTGAACGACGCCGCAGACTCCGAGTAGACCGCGTAGTCGCTCTCTCTGCCGACCGGGCGGGCCTGCCCGCCCTCGAATTTGACGGTGACGGTGCCCGTGACCTTCTCTTGGGTGGTGTCCACGAACCCATCGAGGGCGTCCACGAGGGGCGCTGACAGCAGGCCTTCGTAGGCCTTCTCGGCCCACTGCTGGTCCACCTGCTTCTTGAAGGCGCGTTCCTCCTCGGTCAGGACGAGACCTTCGAGGGCCTCGTGGGCGTTGAGGAGCGTGGTCGCGGCGGGATGCTCGTAGTTCTCGCGCACTTTGAGACCGAGCATGCGGTCTTCCATCATGTCGGTGCGCCCAATCCCGTGGCTCCCCGCGAGGTCGTTGAGGTACTCGATGAGTTGGACCGCGGGCATCTCTTGGCTGTCGATGGCGACCGGTTTGCCCTCCTCGAAGGTGATTTCGATAGTCTCGATTTCTTTCTGTCCGGGCGTCTCGGTCCACTCGTAGATGTCCTCGGGGGGCACGTAGCCGGGGTTTTCGAGGTCGTCGCCCTCGACCGAGCGACTCCAGAGGTTGGTGTCGATGGACCAGTCGCCCTCGTTGCCGCCCTCGACGGGCAGGTCCTTCTGGTCGGCGTACTCCATCTCCCACTCGCGGGTCAGGCCGAGTTCGCGGACCGGGGCGATGACCTCCAAGTCGGAGTCGCGCCAGACCGCCTCGAAGCGCAGTTGGTCGTTTCCTTTGCCGGTACAACCGTGTGTGATGGCATCGCAGTCCTCGTCCTCGGCGACTTCGAGGATGGCCTCGGCGATAACGGGGCGCGCGAGTGCGGTTCCGAGGGGGTAACCCTGATAGGTCGCGTTGGCCTTCACCGCGTCGAGGCACTGCTCGGCGAAGGCGTCCTTGGCGTCCACGACGTAGTGTTCGAGGTCGAGGGCCTCGGCGGTCTCCGCGGCCTCCTCGAACTCGGATTCTGGTTGGCCGACGTCTACCGTGACGCCGATTACTTCGTCGTGGTCGTACTCCTCTTCGAGTAGCGGTACGCAAACGGTGGTGTCGAGGCCGCCCGAGAAGGCGAGCGCGACTTTCGATTGGTCTGTCATTTTGGATGTGGTGTGTTGTCGGGTGTCGTGTCTGAATGGCGAAACAGTTCGCAGACGATACGCGTGGCGTCGTCAGCGACAAAACCGGTGAAATCGTGGGGTAAGGATAAGGTGGGGTCTAAAGGGACCCCGGTCGTCGTCGCGCGAGAACGAGGACGGACTCACGGCTCGCGGAGGCGGCGAGCGCTCCCTGACCGCGAGTCCCTGTCATCGCCAGTAGGTTACACGGCGAGGGTTTTAAACCCTTTCGGGGCGGCAAGGTTTGCGGTCGGCGAACGAACAGGTAGAAAGGCTATGGACTTTCTTAGTTGTCCCCAATATCCTAACTACTCCAAAAACCATGATGATGACACAGTATATTGGGAATCTAAGGATTTTAGTAGTAACGTCTACGTCGAAGATGATGTGACTCGACCAGCGCATCTCCGTATAGAACGAATGGCACGCGACCTCGATACGACGTGTCTCTATAAAATCACAGAAGACGACATGAAAGAGTCGTTTTTCCGGGTATTCCCAATGTCAACGAACTCGACTGCTCGCGGCTATATGCGGAGAGTTGAGCAACATCTCGAAGAAATGGATCATTGGGTTCGTGACCCTCGCTCAGATGACCGAGACGACTTCGAACACGTTTGGCGGCGTACAAACCTCCGCGACGTAGCACCTAATCTTGCAGACCAATTCGAGTCAAACCCCGAATACGAGAAGCAATCAGAAGGGTTCTGGTTACACGCCTCGGAAATAGACGGACTTCATCCACATCCCGAGTTCACGACTTCCGAGCATGACGGCGAGTGGGTTACGAGTGAAGACCTTGCAAATCACGAAGTGAATCAGTTGATGAACGCAGAACCGGTAGATGAATAGTCGTTTTAGAGGATAGCTGTCCAAATCCATCGTAGAAATCCAGTTAGAGACCCGTTTACCATTTCTTGAACCGCCATCCTCTTTGCCCGCCCAGTCCGACGCTTCGATAGTGTTCAGCCTCAACGTCCCGGTTCCCGGCGAAATCTCCCGCCTCGCCGAGGAGCTTCGACCCCTCCTGCTCGACTTCGAGACGATTCGGGAGCGCCACACGCTGGTCTGCAAGCGTCTCGGCGACGCGCCCGCCGGCGGTACGCCGAGACTCCGCGAGCAAGTCCGGACCGCGCTCTCGGGCGCGCCGGCCTTCGAGGCCCGCGTCTCGGGCATCGACTACTTCGAGCGCCCGCCGCTTGGAGAGGGGCCGGTGGTCTATCTGGCGGTGGAGAGTCCCGGACTTCGGCGACTGCACGGACTCCTCGCCGAGGAGTTCTCGGTGGTCGAGGAGTTCGAGGGCGACGACTACGTGCCCCACGTCACGCTGGCGCGCGGCGGCGATGTCGCCGCCGCACGCCGACTCGCGGACCGGGACGTAGACCCCGTGACGTGGACCGTCTCGCGGGTGGCGCTCTGGGATGCCAACTACGACGAGGAAGTCGCAACGTTCTCGCTTCCGGGATAGTCGGTTCGACCGGGGAATCGCCGGGAACGCGAACCCCCGGCGAGCAACAAATATAAACATTCCCTAAAGACATGAATAGTTACCTTTAGGAGATGTATCCCGTTCCTTTGTTGCCCACGCAGGTCTCGCTTCGCGCCGGTCCGCTGGCCCCGCGAATCCCGGACCGCTCCGAATGCTGAGCGACGTGAAGGTTTTTCCGCCTCGGTTTGTTACGAGACGTATGGCTGAACGGGCTAGGTCCGGCGCGGCGTTCTGGGCGGACGCCGACGACGCGGAGGCCCTCGAACGTTATCGAACGCTGGTAAACGCGATAGACGACGGTATCTACCAACTCGACCCCGACGGACGATTCGTCGCGGTCAACGACGTGATAACCGAGACGACGGGCTACGACCGCGAGGAGCTAGTCGGGTCCCACGTCTCGATGCTCCTCGACGCCGAGGCCGTCTCGGCTATCGAGCGCGAAATCGAGCGCCGCCTCTCCGACGCGAGCGACAAGCCCGAGACGTTCGAGTTCTCGGTTCGGACCGCCGACGGCGACCGGGTGCCCTGCGAGTTACGACTCAACCTGCTGGTCTCGGGTGGCGAGTTTCGGGGGAGTATCGGCGTCGTCCGCGACGTGAGCGACCGCAAGCGAACCGAGCGCACCCTCACCGAGCGCGAGCGCCAACTCGCCCGAGAGAGCGACCTGAACGACCGCATCCTCGAAGCCAGTCCCGTCGGCATTGTGGTGGTCGATTCCGACCGCGAGGTCGTCCGGGTCAACGAACGCGGCAGGCGACTCCTCGGAATCTCCGAGGACGAGCGCGACGGGTTCTCCCCCGCCGACAGGCCGACCTACGACGAGGAGGGCCGACCGATTCCACCCGACGAGTATCCCTCCGCCCGAGCGTTCGAGACCGGCGAAGCGGTGTACGACCGGACGCTCCAAATCGAGCGCCCGGACGGCGAGCGCCGCTGGCTTTCGGTCAACGCGGTCCCCATCACCGACGCCGACGGCGAAGTGGACCGAGTTATCACCACCGGCGAGGACGTGACCGACCTCAAGGAGCGCGAGCGCCGACTGAAGGGGGAACTCGAAGACGTGTTTGGCCGGGTCACAGACGCCTTCTACGCGCTCGACGACGATTGGAAGTTTACCCACGCCAACGAACACGCCGAGGACCTCATCGACTATCAGGACGAGGGCCTCGTGGGTCGAAACTTCTGGGACGTGTTCGAGTGGGCGACCGACTCGAAACTCGGCGACGAGTACCGGACCGCGATGGAGACCCAAGAACAGACTTCCTTCGAGTTCTACTACCCAGAACCCCTCGAAGCGTGGTACGAGGTCCACGCATACCCCTCCGAGACCGGCCTGTCGGTGTACTTCCGGGACATCACCGACCGCAAGCGCAGAGAGCGCGAACTCGAGGAGTCCGAGCGACGGTATCGCACCCTCATCGAGAATTTCCCGAACGGCGCAGTCGCCCTCGTGGACGAGGACTTCCGCTACGTCACCTTCGGTGGCACGCCCGAGGGAGACGCCGACGTGACGAGCGACGAACTGGAAGGCCGGCATCTTCGAGAAGGCTTGCCCGAGGAACTCGCGGATGTCGTCGCCCCTCACTACGAGGCCGCCCTCGACGGCGAAACCGCGACATTCGAGGAGACCATCGACGGGAAGATTTACCAGTTTTACTTCCTCCCGGTCAGGGACGCCGACGGCGAGGTGTTCGCCGCCCTCGGCATGTCCCAAGACGTGACCGAGCGCGAGAAGTACCGGAACCGACTCGAAGCCTCCGAGCGCCGGTATCGGACGTTGGTCGAGAACTTCCCGAACGGCATCGTGACGCTGTTCGACCGCGACCTCAGATACACCCTCGCAGAGGGGAGAGGGTTCGAGGAGATACCGGTCGAACCCGACGACCTCGAAGGCGAACACTTCCAAGACGTGTGGAACGAGACCACCGCAGAAGACATCCGACCGGCGTTCGAGTCGGCGCTCGACGGCGAGGAGCGGTCGGTCGAACTCGAATACGTCGGTCGGGAGTGGGTGGTTCGGGCGGTCCCCATCACCGACGAACGCGGGGAGGTGTTCGCCGGGATGACGATGGCCCAAGACATCACCGAGCAGAAACGACAGGAGCGCGAACTCCGCGAGGCCAAGTCCCAACTCGAAGCGGCGACCGAGGCCGGTGCAGTCGGCACGTGGGAGTGGCACATCGAGGACGACAAGATGGTCACGGGGGCCTCGTTCGCCAGAACGTTCGGCGTGGACCCCGAGTCGGCCCGCGACGGCGTGTCGCTCGACAGGTTCATCGACGCGATTCACGAGGACGACCGAGAGCGCGTCGAACAGGAAATCGACCGCGTGCTGGAGACCTGCGGAGAGTACGAGGAGGAGTACCGCGTCACGGACGCCGAGGGCAACCTCCGGTGGGTCGTCGCCCGCGGAACCGTCGAGTGCGACGACGAGGGCAACCCCGTCACCTTCCCCGGTGCGCTCGCCGACATCACCAAGCGAAAGCGCGCCGAGCAGGAACTCGAAGAACACCGCCGACAACTCGAAACCCTGTTCGAGGTCCTGCCGGTCGGCGTCGTGGTCGCGGACGAAGACGGGCGACTCGTCGAGGCCAACGAGGCCGCGAAGGAGATTTGGGGCGGCGACGTGTTCGACGCCGAGTGCGTCACCGACTACGACCGCTACCGGGGTTGGTGGGCCGACACCGGCGAACCGGTCGCCGCCGACGAGTGGACGATGGCCCGCGTCCTCGACGGCGAGGAGGTGAGCGACCCCGACATCTACGAGATAGCGACGGCCGACGGCGAGAGTCGCACCATCATGGTCCACGGGATGCCGGTCCGAGACGAGAAGGGCGAGGTGGTCCGCGGAGTGGTTACCCAGACCGACATCACCGACCGGCGTGAGTACCGCAGGCAACTGGAGGCCTCCGAGCGCCGGTACCGCGCGCTCGCCGAGAACTTCCCGGACGGGGGCGTCGGCGTCTACGACCGGAATCTGACGTACACGCTCGTCACCGGCACGATGTGGGACGACATCGAACCCGACGCCGAGGAAATCGAGGGCAACCACGCCGAAGATGTGCTTCCGCCGGGGACGTGGGACGACGTGGAACCGCTGTTCCGGTCCGCGCTCGACGGCGAGACGGGAAGCGTCGTCTCTACGCTCGGCGGTCGGACCTACCGGGTGTGGGCGACACCGCTCCGTGACGCGGACGGCGAGATTCGGGCGGGACAGAGCTTCGCGCTCGACATCACCGAGCAAATCGAACGCGAGCAGAAACTCGAGGAGACCGTCGAGAAACTCGAGGAGTCCAACGAGCGTCTCGAAAGTTTCGCCAGCATGCTGGCCCACGAACTCCGGAACCCCGTCACCATCGGTCAAATCTACAGCCAGCAACTCCCCGAGGGCGACTCGTCCGAAGCGGTCGAGTACGTCACCGAGGCGTTCGACCGCATCGAGGACATGATAAACGTCATGCTGGTGCTGACCAGAGGCAGAGAGGCCGTCGGCGAGAGTACGCTGGTTTCGCTCTCCGAGATGGCGCGGGACGCGTGGGCCGGGATAGACGCCCCTGAGGCCGAAATCGAGGTCAACGCCGACGGCGTGACGCCCGCCGACGAGACCTACATCCAGCACCTCCTCAGAAATCTGTTCGAGAACGCGGTCCAGCACGGCGGCGACGACGTGACCGTCGAAATCGGCGACCTCCCCACGGGGTTCTACGTGGCCGACGACGGGTGTGGAATCCCGCCCGAGGACCGAGAGACCGTCTTCGAGGCCGGATTCACCACCGCGGCGAACGAGGGCGGGACCGGTCTCGGCCTCGCGTTCGTCGAGGAGTTGGCCGACGTCTACGAATGGTCGGTGTCCGTGACCGAGAGCGAGGCGGGCGGCGCGCGCTTCGAGTTCCGAAACGTGGACCTCGTGGCGTCGGCGTAGGGTCGTTCGGCCGAACTCCTCGCCAACGACGACTGCTTTTCTGCTCGTTTCGGAAATGAATAGCAGTCCTATAGAAATATATACTGTTCTAAAAGACACCCCTCTAATTGTTTGAGGGCGTTTGCGGAACCGTTCGCCGTCGGCGGACTGTATCGACACCCCTGATCGTCGCTCCTCGCCGCCGCTACGGCGTCGGCGGTTCGCCGTCCCACGCGCCGTTGTCGGTGTAGAAGTTGAGCATGGCGAACTTGAGTTTGTCCGCCGCCACGTCTAACATCTCTCTGCGCTCCTCGACCGGGAAGGTGTCTCGGACGCTGTACTTGCCCATCTCCTTCGCGCCGGCCTCGGTGTATCGCTTGTCAACCAGCACGCGGACCCCGAAGTCCTCGGGGGCGCGAATCACCCGACCGAGGGCTTGGCGCGTCTTGCGAATCGTCGGAATCTCGACGGCGTACTCCCACCCCGAATCCCGGCCCGACCGGTCGGCGAACGTCCGGTCGTAGGCCTCCTGTACGGCCTCCATCCGGTCGTTGAGGTGGGGGTAGGGCACGCCGACCACGACGACGGTCCGGGCGTCGTCGCCGTCGAAACTCACGCCCTCGGCGAGGGTGCCCCACAACGAGGTGAACAGCGCGGCGTCGTCGCTGGCGACGAATCGCTGGCGCAGGTCCTCGACGGAGGTGCCGGGTTCGTCCATCAGGAGGTTTGCGTCGAGTTCGCGCGAGAGGCGGTCGTAGTAGCGTTCGGCCTCGGCGTAACTCGGGAAGAACAGCAGGGTGTTCCCGGCGGTGAACTCCACGGTATCTTCGAGGACGCCCGCGATGGCTTCCTGCGTCTCGGGGTTGTCGCGCTCGCTGGAAAAGAGGGCGGGCGTCTCGACGGTGAACGTCCGGCGGTTCTCCTCCGGGAACTGGAGACCGTAGGCCATCTCCACGGGGTCTTCCAGTCCCAGCACGTCCGAAATCACGTCGAAGGGCCGGAGGGTCGCGCTCATCAGGACCGTGGCGTACACCTCCTCGAACAGGTCTTGGGTGACCTCTCTGGGGATGCAGGTGTAGAGTTCCGCCCGGCCGTACACCTCCTCGGTTGCCTCGTCGCGCCGAACCGAGACCACGGGGTACTGGCCCAGTTCGGCGCTCTCGTCCATGAACGACTGGATGAACGTCGCAGACTGAAGGGTCTGGCACTCCTGTCGAGTGGTCGATTCGCCGTTTTTGTAGGCCTCCTCGTACTCGTCGTCCAGTTCCTTGCCGAGGTGGACCGCCAGTTCGAGTTCGGTGTCGATGCCCTTGCCGGTGTACTGCTGGAGGAATTCGAGCGTCAGGTCGTCGCGCTTGTCGTCGTTGGCGATGGAGATGTCCTCCCAATCGCCCCCGACGCGCTCCCGGTCGCCGAAGCCGAAATTGTCCTCGTAGGTCGCTTCGAGCGCCCGGCGGAAGGCCGAAATGACGTTGTAGGCGGGTTCGGCTCTGGCGTCGTCCGAATCCTCTAACTCGTCCAGCGCCGAGTCGAGGGTGTTCTCGGTCAGGGTCCGGGTGGCGTGTTCTCGGGCCGTGTCCTCGACGTTGTGGGCCTCGTCGAAGATGGTGATTACGTCCTCGGGGTCGCGGTCCAACCACCGGAAGAACTGCTCGCGTATCATCGGGTCCAGCAGGTGGTGGTAGTTGCAGACCACCAAATCGACGCCCTCCATCCCGTCCTTGAGGAGTTCGTAGCCACAGAGGGTCTGCTGTTCGGCGTACTCGTAGATGTCGTCGGGGGTGCGAACGTCGTCGTAGAGCCACGAGTAGAACTCGTCGTTGTCGCCCACGAGGTTGTTGTAGTAGTACTCGCAGGTGTTCTGCTCGTCTAACCCTTCGACGCGCTCTTGGACCTGCTCTAACTCGTCCATGACCGCGCTCCGGGCCTCGGCGGCGCGCTCGTCGCCCTCTTGGCTTGCTTCGAGGAGTTCCTCCTGTCGGTCCTCCAGTTCTTCGAGGTCCCGCTCGGCGTCTACGACCTCGTAGGTGTTGTCCCGCAGGACTTGGCACTCCTCGAACCCCACGTCGATGTGACACATCGACCCTTTCCCTCGGAAGACGACCGCCCGAATCGGCTCCTCGCGGGTGATGGCCCGCGCTTCTTCCACGAACTGGCGCATCTGCTGGTGGACGTTGGTCGTGATGACCACCGTCTTGTTCTCCTCGCGGGCATACTCCAGTGCCGGGACGAGCGACGAGAGAGTCTTGCCAGTTCCGCAGGCCCCCTCGAACAGCACGTCCTGCTCGCGGGTGAAGGAGTTGTAGATTCGGTCCATGGCCTCCTTCTGGTTGTCGTAGGGCTGGTCGTAGGGGAAGAACCGCATGTACCCGTTCGTCTCTGCCACGGGAGCAGTTTGCTCGGCTTGCGGTTTAAACTCTCGCTTGGAAGTGGAAGTGTCGGATAGGCAGAAGGCATTTATCCGTAGTCGAAATAGACTCGATTATGATTGTCAGTTCCTATACCGAGGAGAGTCCTTTCGTCTCCCTTCTCGGGCAACCGGCCCGGACCAAACTTCTCGCCGCGTTCGTCAGCGAGCGAGGTCGAGACCTGAATGTGAGCTATGTCGCAGACCTCGCGGGCGTCGCCAGAAGCACCGTCTACGACAATCTCGATGACCTACAGGAACTCGGCGTCGTCGAACACACCCGCGATGTCGGCGGAAGCCCGATGTACCAATTGAACGAAAATAATGAGATTGCGGAGGAATTAGTCAGACTAGAAGGCGTGACGCTGAATCGACTGTTCGAGATGGACGAGGAGTAACTACTCTGTCGCCTCTCCTTTCCGACTCCGTTGTCGGGACTCGGGTTCGATGTAGACCTTGAAAACGCTCTTGTTGGCGGCTGTCAGCGCGTCCTCCAAGTCGGTAATCTTCTTGTCCATCTCCGCGGTGGAGATGCCCTTCTCGAACGCGATGTCGGCGGTGAGGAGGACGTCGTCGGGGCCGAAGATGACTGTCCGGAAGTCCACGATGTTGACCACGCCCTCGAACTCCTCGATGATGCGGCGGAGTTCCTGCTCCTCGCTTTTCGGAAGGCTCTCGCCGAGGAGCAACCGTTTGTTCTCCCACGCCAGCGCGATGGCGAAGCCCATCAGCATCAGACCGATGAGGAGGGCGGCCACCGCGTCGTAGAGCGGATTTCCAGTGAACCGGGAGAGGTAGACGCCGAACAGCGCGATTCCGGCCCCTGCCATCGCAATGGTGTCCTCGGTGAACGCGGTCAGCGTCGTCACGTTGCTGGTCTTTTTGAACGCCTCGACCAGTCCGCTCCACTCGTGTTCGCGGATGTCCTTCTGCATCCCGGCGTAGGCCTTCTTCAGCGCGTAGGACTCGAAGGCGATAGCGCCCAACAGCACGCCGTAGTTGACCCAGACTCCGGGGAAGGTGAACCCGAGCAGAGTGGCCGACCCCGGTTCGACCGGATGGGGGTGCATGATGGCGTTGTAGCCGTGCTTGGCGCTCTCCCACCCGGCGATGCCGAACAGCAGGACGCTCACCAGAAAACTGTAGAAGAACTCGGCTTTCCCGTAGCCAAAGGGGTGGCCGCGACTGGCGTCCTTGCCAGCGTACCGGATGCCGATGAGCAGGAACACCTGATTGCCGGTGTCGGAAACCGAGTGATACGTCTCCGAGAGCATCGCCGCGCTCCCGGTCAGCAGGAAGCCGGCGAACTTCAGGACCGCGATTGCGCCGTTAGCGATGAGTGCGGCGATAACGACAGACTTGCTTTCCGCCATTGGCGTACTTTCTCGGGCGTCGGATAAGTAAGTGGTTGCAGAGCGCGCGCCACGCTCGGCGGTCGTGGAACGCGGTGCGTCGGAAATATATCTATTCGGAAGAAAATTAATCTCTGGCTCTAAAGAATTAGAAATGGTTGCGTAAGAAATGCAAATGATTCCAACGGCTCTTTCGAACGGCGCTCACTTCGGCGCGAAGCGCGCGCCGACCGCTCTCGGAGACGGAAACGCTCAGGGGCCTCGGATTCCTACCCGAAGCCATGATAACCGTTCTCTCCGACACCCACAGCAGGTCGGGCCACGAACTGGAAGGCCGTGCGAAGGAGGCCGTCGAGGACTCCTCGGTCGTCGTCCACGCGGGCGACTTCACGAACGAGGAGGCTCTCGATGCTTTCCAAGACGCCAGCGACCTCCTCTACGCGGTCTACGGCAACAATGCCACGCCGGGGGTTCGGGACCGACTCCCGCCCGAACGCACCTTCGAGGCCGAGGGCGTCCGGTTCGTCCTGACCCACGGCGACGACCGGAGTTCGACCGGCCTCTCCCTGCTGGGCCGCCAGCAGGCCGCCGACGTGGTGGTGTTCGGTCACTCTCACCGCCACGCCGCGACCGACGCCGAGGAAGTGCTTCTGCTCAACCCCGGAAGCCACGCCAGTCCTCGGGGCGGAATTCCGACCCACGCCGAACTCCGACCGACGGACGACGGACTCGAAGGCGAGATACGGCACCGTGACGGGTCGGTGGTCGAAAAATTCGAAATCGAAGTGTAGCCCCGCGCGAGGCGTTCGGGTTCGACAACGGTGGAGGGCCGAAGCGAGGGCGGAGGGCCGAAGTGAGTGGAGGGCCGAAGCGAGTGGAGGGCCGAAGCGGGGCGGTACACTGCTACGTACAGTCCCCTATATCAAATAGCTCCCGTAAGCTCAAAAACGCGTTTTAGTTATCGACCGTGAATCAGAAATCCCGACCGAGACCGCTTCAGGGCTACCTATTCGAGGAGTACCACCACGCGAACCCCAGCGCGAGGACCAGCGCACCCCCGGCGAAGAACAGCGCGCCGGGCGGAATCGCGGACCCTGCCGCATCGGCGGTCTGCTGAACTGCGTCGGTGGACTGGGCCGACATGCCGCCGCCGGTGCTGGTTTCGACGCTCTCTCGGCCGCTACCCGAAGTTCCGAACAGCGCGCCAAACCCGTCGCCGAACGCCTGCTGGATTGCGACCGACAGCAAGCCCAGCGCGCCGAACGCCCCGAGGAGTCGGGACAGCGCAGACTTGAGTCCGGTCGTCTTCTCCTCTCGCCCGGCGAAGACGACGAGCGGTTGGTCGGACGGCGCGTACACCTTCATCTCGCGGCCCTTCTCGGAGTACACCGTGTCTACCACCTGAATCACGTCGGCGTCCTCCAGTTTGCCGAGGTGGTACTGGGCGTTCTGGAGCGAGGTGTCGATGGTCTCGGCGAGGTCGGAGGGGGTCGCGGGGTCCTCGTGGAGCGCCGCCAACAGCTCGCGGGCGGTGTCAGACGAGAGCGCCCCGAGCAAGTCGTCGGCGTCGTCGCTATCGACGCCGATGACCCGCGGTTCGCCGGACTGCGGGGCGGTGGCGTCGGACGTGGAGGGCAGGAGGTCAGCCATGGTTCGGCGTTGTCACCCCCGTCTCAAGAAGGTTGGTCCTACTCGTCGGACGAAACGTCGAAACGAATTTGTTGGGTGAACAGAAATGGCGATACATGGCATCAATCGTCAACGACCCGCTCGTGCTGGGGTTCCTCGTCATCCTCCTCGGGTTCGTCTTCTTCATGTATCTGTTCGTCCGGCGGACCCTCACGGGTTTCAAAGAGGGCGTGGAGAACGGTCGGCGGTAGTCGCCGACGCCGACTGACGGCGCTCATACCGCCCCGTAGATTCGCCACCGGTAAACGCTTTGAGGAAAGTCAAACGTCGATTTTAGCCTTCGAGAGCAGTCTCAGCCCGACGCTCTCCGACTGCGGCCGCGCTCACGGCGTCTCATCGACGACTTCGCCGACTTTCTCGGCGGCGTCTTCCACGTCCTCGCGGTCAACGTCCCAGTGGGTGCAGAACCGAGCGACGTGGGTGTCGAACTGGGTCCCGCGGACGCCGACCTCCTCGCAGGCGTCGAGGAACTCGTCGGCTGGCATCCCAGCGTTCTCAGTGTTCACGAGGACGATGTTCGTCTCGGGGTCTTGGACCGATAGCCCCTCGACGCCCGCCAACTGCTCGGCCAGAATCCGGGCGTTCTCGTGGTCGTCTTCGAGGCGCGCGACGTTCTCCAGCGACAGCAGACCCGGCCCGGCGACGATTCCGGCTTGGCGCATCCCGCCGCCGAACAGTTTCCGGTTCCGGCGAGCGCGGGAGATGAACTCCTCGCTCCCGGCCAGTATCGACCCGACCGGCGCGCCCAGTCCCTTCGAGAGGCAGAACATCACCGAATCGACGCTCTCGGTCATGCGCTCCGGGGGCACGTCGCGGGCCACCGCGGCGTTCATCACTCGCGCGCCGTCGAGGTGGACCGGCAGTCCGAGTTCGTGGGCGGCCTCCGCCGCGGCGTCGATTTTCTCCGGGTCGATGGCGACCCCGCCCTTGCTATTGTGGGTGTTTTCGAGCGTGAGGAGACCGCTTCCGGGCCGGTGGGCGTCCTCCTCGACGTAGCCCTCCCGGACCTGCTCGGGGGTCGGAATCCCGCGCTCGCCGCCGTCGAGGGTCCGGACCTGTAGGCTCGACAACTGGGCGAGGCCGCCGAGTTCCCACTTGTAGACGTGGCTCTCGCGCTCAATCATGACCTCTTGGCCCCGGTCTGTGTGGGTCCGGACCGCGACCTGATTGCCCATCGTGCCCGTCGGGACGTAGAGGGCGTCCTCGAACCCCACGAGGTCGGCCGCTTTCGCTTCCAACTCGTTGACCGTGGGGTCCTCGCCGTACACGTCGTCGCCCACGTCGGCGTCTCGGGCGGCCTCGCGCATCTCCTCGTCGGGTTTCGTCACGGTGTCGCTCCGCAGGTCTATCATACGCTGTCTTTGCTCGCAGAGGGTCAAATACTCCGCGGTGGCGACACTCGTTTTGCGCTGGCGGGGTGTCCGACCGCCGCCACGGACCGAAAGCGGTTTGCAATTCACGCAATCACCTTTTCGCATGGACCCCCGAGTCAGAGAGCACGCGGAACTCATCGTTGACCACTCCACCGAGGTCGGACCGGACGACAACGTCGTCGTCAGCGCCTCCTCGGTCGCCGAAGACCTCACCCTCGCGCTCTGCGAGGCGGTCGGCGAGCGCGGTGGCTCGCCTTTCCATGTCTCCTTCCGGCAGGACAAGACCCGCGCCGCCTTTCTGAAGGCGGTGGACCCCGAGGACCTCGACGCGCCGGACCACGAACTCGCGCTGGCCGAGGCCGCAGACGTGTGGATTCACGTTCGAGCCAATCAAAACATCGCCGACATGAGCGCCGTCTCCGGCGAGACCATGGCGGCCTTCCGAAAGGCCCAGTCCGACGTGCGCGAGGAGATTCTCGACACGCGCTGGGTCCTCACGCAGTACCCGGCGGACGCCGACGCCCAGAACGCCGAGATGAGTACCGAGGAGTACGAGGAGTTCGTCTACGATGCGGTCAACAAGGACTGGGACGCCCAGCGCGAACACCAGAAGGAGATGGTCGAGATTCTGGATGCGGGCGAACAAGTCCACATCGTCTCGGGCGACACCACCGACCTCACGATGAGCATCGAGGGGATGACCACCATCAACGACCACGCCAAGAACAACCTCCCCGGCGGCGAGGTGTTCACCGCACCAGTCGCCGATTCGGTCGAGGGCGAAGTGCTGTTCGACAAACCACTGGTCCACGAGGGCAACGTGGTCGAGGACGCCTACCTCCGCTTCGAGGGCGGCGAAGTGGTCGAACACAGCGCCGAGAAGAATGAGGAGGTCCTGACCGACATCCTCGAAACCGACGACGGCGCGCGCCGACTCGGCGAACTCGGCATCGGGATGAACCGTGACATCGACCGGTTCACCTACAACACGCTGTTCGACGAGAAGATGGGCGACACCATCCACCTCGCGGTCGGCCGGGCCTACGAGACCTGTCTGCCCGAGGGCGAGGAGGGCAACCAGAGCGCGGTCCACGTGGACATGATTACGAGCATGGACGAAGACTCGTTCATCGAGGTGGACGGCGAAGTGGTTCAGCGCAACGGTATCTTCCGGTTCGAGGACGGTTTCGAGGAGTAACTGCGGTTTTTTCATCGACGTTTTTGCGAGGAGTGGTCGCCGGAGGCGACCCGACGAGAAAAAGGTCGAACTGGTATCTTCCGGTTCGAGGACGGTTTCGAGGAGTAACTGCGGTTTTTTCATCGACGTTTTTGCGAGGAGTGGTCGCCGGAGGCGACCCGACGAGGAAAAAGGTCGGACTGGTATCTTCCGGTTCGAGGACGGCTTCGAGGAGTAACTGCGGTCTTTTTCATCGACGCTTTTGCGAGGAGTGATATCTTCCGGTTCGGGAAGTAGTAGAACCTCTCTCACGGAGTTCCAACAATTTTTGCCACGTTTAAACAGAAAGTGTAATCTGGAGAGGTAGTTACACACCGGAAGTTCGCTCTCACCCCCGAGTGGCCTCCACGGTCGGCCACAAAATTTCTCTAATCATCTTACAATGCAATTTAAGTGTTTGGGCCATAGACGAATCTTTCGTGACGAAGGTAGCGTGTCCCGACTGTGGTCGCAGTATCGCAATGCACGAACTCGAAACGCGGACGGTCGCCCAGCGCAACGACTTCCAGACCAGCTATCGGTGTCCGTTCTGCCGGTCCGACATCAACGACGTTGGCGACCTGTTCTGAGGATTCGATTATTCTTTGCGGTAGTGGGAAATGCGGAGCGACGGCTCCGAGAGTCGAACCGGGCGGTGCGGCGACTTTGCGGTAGTGATACGGTGGCGGCCCTGTAAGCAATTCTACCGCGAGCGAAGCGAGCGGGCCAAGGAATCCCTCGAACGAGCGCCTTCGGCGCGAGTGAGGGGGTGACGCCGTGCTTTTCATGAACGTTTTGCAAGGGAGGCGCGTTCATGCGCTGACCGCTGGAAAAGGTTCACGGGCACGATGGGATTTGAACCGGAGCAAGACGGTCCGGGATGCTCGCTTCGCTGTGCTTCCGGGCCTGCGACTTGCAGGGTTCAAATCCCCTTTCGCACCGGTTCACTCGTCGCGCCTCCGGCGCTCCTCGTTGCACGGGCACGATGGGATTTGAACCCACGACCGTCGGATGTCTTCCCCAATCGGCGTAGCGAGGCGCGAAGTGCCTCAACGATGCGAGCGGTGGAACCGCGAGCGCACCGACCGGGATAGAAGTCCGACGCTCTTTCCAGACTGAGCTACGTGCCCTCGTGCTGTCGTATATCGGCCGTCGGCAAAAGAACTTAGGATTTTAGCGTCGGCGTTCTCGATGCCCGCGTCCCCGGTCTCAGTAGCAGTAAAGACAACTACACAATATCTAAAGACAATAGATTGTGTCCTAAATAATTAATTTCAATTCTCTACTTCCTCAGTCCTCGCCGCTTCCCGCGTCTCGCGGACCGAGGACCCGCCTCACTCTCCCTTTCCGGAACACAGCGTTTAAGCGCGACTCACCACTACCAGCATCCAATGAGAGTAATCGGAACCGTGGGCCTGCCGGGGAGCGGCAAGAGCGAGGCCGCGTCCGTCGCCGAGGAGTTAGGCATTCCCGTCGTCACCATGGGCGACGTGATTCGGCAGGAGTGCAGGGACCGCGGTCTCGACCCGGCCGAACACCACGGCGAAATCGCGGGGGCGCTCCGCGAGGAGAACGGTCCGGACGCCATCGCTCAGCGTTCGCTCCCGATTATCGAGGCCGAATTGGCCGACGCCGAGACGGTCCTCGTGGACGGCATCCGGGCGGGCGTCGAGGTCGAGCGCTTCGAGGAGGCCTTCGGCGAGGCGTTCACGCTGGTCAGCATCGAAGCGCCCTTCGAGGTCAGGGCCGAGCGAGTCGAGGCCCGCGGTCGGGACAACACCGACGACGGCGAGGCCCTCCGCGAGCGAGACGAGCGCGAGCGGGGCTTCGGCATGGACGAGGCAATCGCGCGGGCCGACGTGTCGGTCGAGAACACCACCACGCTGGAGGCCTTCCACGAGAAGATTCGCACCTTCCTGAACGAAGGCGTCGAGGGTCTCGAACGCGAACAGGACGAGCAGGAGCAGAAAGTATGATTCACAGCATCGACGTTCAGATTACCGCACCAGTCAAAGATACCGAAATCGCGGACCGAGTGGCCACTGCCATCGCCAACATCTTCCCCGGCGCGGAACCCGAGGAGCAACACGGCGAGGTCTCGGCCGAGGTTCACTCGCTGGACCACTTCTCGGAACTCCTCCACCGCCAAGAGATACTCGACACCGCGCGCGGGGAGTTCTTCGGGAGTCGCCGCGGAAACACCTTCTCGTTCGACCTAAAGAAGCAGGCCGCCTTCCAAGGCGTCGTCAACTTCGCGGTCGGCAACCCCGACGAACTCGGCGACATCCACGTCCGGGTCCGGGTCGAGGAACCGGCCGTCGAGGAGTTCGTGGACCACATCGCCCCGCCGACCGAGGAAGGCCAACCGATTACGAGCGACGACGAGTAAGGCGACATCGTTCTCCCCCCGCGAGCGGTGACTGGATTGCACCCGACCCTCGGTAGTCGATGACGGCTCGATAGACTATCGCGTTAATTCACAAAATTTTATCACTGATTGATGTGAGTCGTCGGTAATGAGTGAATTCAGACACGTAGTCTGGTTATCATTTATCCACGCGACCGCCGGGTGGTCCGCCGTCCGGTCGGCGCTCGCGCAGACGATTGAGAGACGTTCGGAGTGTGACGCTGTTGCGCTGTCGCACGGTGCGGGAGGCCCGGCGTGACCCGCCAGCGCCTCTCGGCGGTCTTCTTCTCCATCCTGCTGGTGGTTTCGGCCGCTACCGCCGCAGTCCCCGCGTCGGCGCTCGCGCCGAACGGCGGCCTCGGCGTGGCGGGCAACGAGGCCGGCAATACCGGCGGCAACGATGCCACGACCACGCTGACGACGACCACGACGGTTGCCAACGACGAGACGACCACAATCACGGAAACGACGACCACAGTCGCCGAAACCACGACAGTCAACGAGACGACCACGACCGAGGACGAGACCGAGAATCGGTCGGGACCCTCGGCGCGAACCGCGGACCCCAAAGTCTCGTCGGCGCTCCTCGACCGCGTGGACTTGGCCGCCACCGGCCCGACCGCCGACTCCACCGGCGGCACGGAGTTCGTACAGGTCGTGGTCCGCTCCTCGTCCGGCCAGAGCGAGAAGGTCGCCGGACTCGTCGGTAACTACGACGGCGAGGTGCAGGCCCGCCACGGAAACCTCGTGCAGGCCCGCATCCCCGCCGCCGCGGTCACCTCGCTCGCGGAATCACCCGCCGTCGAGTTCGCCCGCCGACCCCGGACTCCCGAAACCGACGAAATCCGGAGTGAGGGCCTGAGCAACATGGACGTGGGCAACGTCCACGACGCGGGCGTCACCGGTGAGAACGTCACCGTCGCGGTCATCGACATGGGTTTCGACGTGACGAATCCCGAAATCTCGGACCAACTCACCGACTGGCGCAACTTCAGTTCGCCGGGGAGTCCGAACACGATGCAGAACGAGTCCGGACTCCACGGGACCGGAACTGCCGAACTCGTTGCTGACACTGCACCCAACGCGTCCATCGTCGCGGTGAAAGTCGGAACCGAGGTAGAACTCTACGAGGCCATCGACTGGATAGAGGCCAACACCTCGGCCGACGTGGTAACGATGTCACTGGGTTGGTACAACGTCGGCCCGCTCGACGGCACCGCTCAGATGAACCGCGAAATCGACACCTCCGTCCAGAACGGCACGACGTGGCTCACCTCTGCGGGCAACGAGGCCGACCAGAGCCACTGGAACGGAACGTGGGAGAGCAGTGAGGACCGCTGGCTCAACTTCACCGCCACCGACGACGCGATGAACGTCACGCCGGCCGGCGGTGCTGGCGCGGTAAGCATCGCCATCAGTTGGAACGACTGGGGTGGAAGCAACGAGAACTACGACGCGTATCTCTACAACGCCAGCGGCGACATCGTGGCCGGTTCGGCGACCTACCAGAACGGCACGCAGAACCCGACGGAGTACATCTACGAGTACGTCAACGAACCGGTCTACCTGCGAATCTACAATCGGAGCGCTAACGGAACATCGAGTTTCGACGTGTTCTTCCGCGGCAACTCCGACCCCGAGTACTGGACGAAGGCCCGGAGTCTCACCGTGCCGGCGACCGGTCCGGAGGTCATCACCGTGGGTGCGACCCACTACGAGGACAACAGACTGGAATCGTTCTCCTCGCGCGGTCCGACCATCGATGGCCGCGTCAAACCCGATGTGGTCGCGCCCGACGGCATGCCGACATCCGCGTATCCTGATGGCTTCTACGGTACGTCGGCGGCCGCCCCGCACACCGCTGGCGTGGCGGCGCTGATGCTCGACGCGAACGAGAGCCTCACCCCTGCCGAAGTCGAGGAGCGCCTCGAATCCTCCGCGGTCCCCCTGCGAGGCACCGAACCCAACAGCCAGACGGGGTACGGCCTCGTGGACGCCGACGGCGCGATTGCCTCGGTCGAGGAGCCTTTCCCGGACCGAGTGACCTACTCGGCCGACCTCACCGAGGCCGACGGTGACGCCGCCGTTGACGACGACGTGGTGGCCTACGCGCTCGATTCGTCACGAAGCGCAGAGACGACCACCGACGCCACGGGGAACTTCTCGATGATGGCCGAGGGGGCCAACGACAGCTATCTCCTCGGCTACTATCAGGGCGACTTCGACCAACCGAGCGCCGAGTTCATGGCCCGCGACGGGTCGCCGGACCTGCAGGCGCTCGGCATCGTGAACGCGACGAACTCCTCGGACCTCGGCGACGTGACCCTGCCGGAGGCGCACGTCCTGAATGTGACCGTCGTGGACGAGAGCGGTGCGCCCGTCTCGAACGCCGAGGTCGATGTCATGGACTTCCAAATCCGGAACGGCGAGGGCGGATACGTTCCCTTCACCGCCGAGACCGACGCCGACGGTAGACTCGTCGTCGCCGGACGCCCCGGCATCGAAGTCGTCGGCGACGTGCGAGTGAGGGCCGCCCCGCCGGACGGAACCACCCGGTTTGCTGGCTCGAATTATACCGAGGTCATCGACGTGCAGAGCGACACCAACCTCACACTCACGCTCGACTCGGCGGGCGCTTCGGTGTCGGGACTGGTCACGGACGCGGCGGGCAACGCCTCGTCTGACGACCTCGTGTCCCTCAGTAGCGACGTGACTGGCGACTTCGAAACCGCCTACACGAACGCGACCGGCGACTTCACCGTGACCGGCGTCGAGACGGGAGCGCCCTACACCGTCGGCTACTATCAGGACTGGAACGCCATGACCGTTTTCCCGCGCGATGGGGTGGCGGACCTCTACGCGCTCGACCGAGTGAACGTCACCGGCGACACCGACCTCGGTCGGTTCGAGGTGCCGAACGCCTCGGTCATGAACGTCCGAGTCGTGGACGAGAGCGGCGAGGCCGTGCCGGGGGCCAACGTCTCGGTCGCTCACCACGGGCAGAACGCGACGACGGTCCTCTCCCGCGTTTCGATGGACTCGCAGGGGTGGATAACTCCCGGCGAGGGTCGCGGCATCGAGGTGACGGGCGAGGTCACTGTGGAGGTGACACCGCCCGAAAGCGACCTGTTCGTCGGCAAGAACTACACCCGGAACCTGACCATCACTGGTGACAAGAACGTCACTGTCGTTCTCGAAGACAACGCCGTTACGTTCAACGGAACGCTCAAGGAATCCGATGGCGACCCCGCATCGAACGTCGATGTAGTGGCCAGACAGCGAGCCGGAGAAGACGAGTTCGTCACCGAAACCGGTTCGGACGGGAACTTCTCGATGCTGGCCGAACAGGCCGACCTCGCCTACGCGCTGGGCTACTATCAGGGTGACCGCGACCAGCGCGGTCCCGACTTCATGCCCCGCGACGGGTCGCCGGACCTCTACACGTTCGACCTCGCAAACGGGACAAATGCGACCGACGTCGGCACCGTCACCCCGCCGCAGGCCCACGTTCTGAACGTGACCGTCGTGGACGAAAGCGGCGACCCCGTGCCGAACGTGACCGTCTACGTCGGTGACTCCCGCACGGAGGGCAGTATCGGTCACGGCATCGGACTCTTCTCGACCACCGACGCGAACGGGAAACTCTCGCCCGGTGACGCCGCTGGCATCGAGGTGGTCGGCACCGTGACCGCTCGGGTTTACGCGCCCGATTCGTCACGGTTCGTGGACGACATGTACACCCAGTACTTCTCCGACCTGACGAGCGACGAGAATCTCACCATCACGCTACAGGAGAGAGTCAACGTCTCCGGACAGATAGACGAGGCGGACGGGACGCCATCGTCGGACGACCTGCTGGCGGCTACCAGCGACACGGCAGACGACTTCCCGACCGCTAACTCCGACAGCGGTGGGAACTTCTCGCTCACCGGTCTCGCGGCCGGCGAGCGGTACAGCATCAACTACTACCAGAGCTACGGCAGTGATTCGGCGACCTTCCCGCGCGACGGTTCGCCCGACGTGTACGTGGTCGATACGGTGAACGTCACCGAGGACATGGACCTCGGGCACCGCGACTTGCCGAACGCCTCGGTCCTGAACGTCCGGGTCGTGGACGAGGACGGCGACCCGGTGGAAGGCGCTGACGCCGCCGTCGTCCACCGGAGATTAGACACTACCGCTGGCTTCGCTGGATTCACGACCGACTCCGCAGGCTACGCCACGGTGTACGACCGCCGGGGCGTCGAGATGACGGGTAACGTCACGGTGGAGGTTCGTCCTTCCGAGAACAACACGCGCTTCGTGAACGAGACCACGGTCCGAAATGTCACGGTTACGAGCGACCGGAACGTCACCGTCTCGCTAACCGAGCGCCGGGTCAACTTCACCGCCAGAATCGACGAGTCCGACGGCACCGCGGCCAGCGGCGACACGGTTGGGTTCAAGCGACTCCCCGACTCGCCCGGAACGCGGGGCTACACCAACTCGTCGGGCGAGTTCACGGTCGAACTCGAGCCAGACGAGCGGTACCAACTGGAGTACTATCAAGACGACCTCGCTACCGACGCGGACCTCGCGTTCCCCGACGACGGGTCGCCCGACCTCTACGCGCTCGGTCGGTACAACTCCAGCGAGACGCGGAACCTCTCGGCGGCCCTTCCCGAGGCCTACGACCTGAACGTCACGGTCGAGACGGCCGCTGGCGCGCCAATCGAGAACGCCGAGGTCAAGATTCGCCACCACGGCGCGGGCGACGCCATCGCCATGCACGGCGTGCCGACCAACGCCGAGGGGATGATGGAACCGCCGACCAGCGACGGACCGGGATTCGAGGTCACCGGCGAGGTGGACGTCATCGTCAAGCCGCCGGAGAACGCTACCTACGAACCCACCAAAACCTCGCTGACGGTCACGAACGCCACGAACCTCACGATGGTCCTTCGGGACTCCATCGACATCTCGGGCAACATCACCGAGGAGACCGGCGAGGCGGCCGCTGACGACCTCGTTTTCGTCCCGGCCGAGGACGTGAGCGGACAGGGCTTCGCCTACACCGACGCCGGTGGTAGCTTCTCGCTGACGGTCGGCGAGTCCTCCGGCACCTACGACGTGCAGTACTATCAGGGCAACTTCACCGACAAGGACGAGACGTTCATGCCCCGCGACGGGTCGCCTGACCTCTACTCCGTCGCGTCGGTGAACGCCTCCCAATCGACCGACCTCGGGAACGTGTCGCTTCCCCCGGCAAACGTCCTGAACGTCACGGTCGTCAACGAGAGCGACCTGCCGGTCGAGAACGCTTCCGTCAGGGTCAGACACACCCACGACGAAGCGACCACAGCGATTGCGGGCCTCTCCACCGACGAGCAGGGTCGGATGCGAATCTCGAACCCGTCTGTGAACCCCGGTATCGAGGTGCGGGGCAACGTCACCATCGAGGTCACGCCGCCCGAGAACGCCACGGGCTACCGAAACGAGACCTCCTCGCGGGTCCTCTCGGTGACGAACGACACCGCAGTCTCGGTCACGCTGGCCGAGCGAGACGAGACAGCGCCGACTATCACCCAGTTCGGCCTCGAATCCACCGGCCAGAATCTCGACGTCGAGGTCCGGGCCGACGAGGAGTTAGCCAACCTCACGGTTGACCTCGGGGGCGACGCCTCGGGAACCCTCACGCGCGAGAACTTCACGCTCGTCCGGAACGACACCGAACTCGTCTACACCGCGAACGTCTCGGACGGCCGCGACGGCCGCTTCGAGGCCACGCTGGTCAACGCCAGCGACCTCGCGGGTAACGACGGCGCGAACGGAGAGTCGTCCTCGGTGGTCGTGGACACCCACGCCCCGGCGGTGTATACTTCGATACTCGACCGAAACGACAGTGACAATCTCGTCACGGACGGCGAGACGGTCCGCATCGAGGCCACCGTCGTCGAGAACCGGACCAGCGTGGCGAACGTGACCGCCAACGCGACCGCACTCGGCGCTGGCACCGTGAATCTCACCCACCGGTTCGCCGACACCTACGCCGCCGCGGTCACGGTGTCCGACGCCGACAACGGCACTCACTCGATTCCGGTCACCGCCACGGACGCGGCCGGCAACACCAACGTCAGTAGCGGGTCGATAGAAGTGGACAACGCTCCTCCGGAAATCTCGTACTTTACCGTGTCTTCGGGTATCTCTGAATCAACGCTGAAGATTGAAATTCATTCCCAAGAACAACTAAAGACACGTAAAGTCAATCTAAATAATAGCAATGGCAATACTATTACGTTCACGAATCTGACCAGTGCGACACGTATCGGAACCTACGCGTACACAGTCAATTACGACGTCAACAAAGACGGAACCTACCGCGCAACCCTCGTCAACGCCACCGACGCGGCGGGCAACCGGGTCGCGGGCGAACCGACCAACGAAACCGTCGTTGACACGCACGCGCCGAACGTCTCCGACTTCTCGATGGCGAACGACGCCGGCACCGTGACCGTCTCGTTCGAGGCCGACGAGGAGCTAAACTCCTCCAGCGTAATCGCAAACGTCACCAACGAGTCCGGCGCGCAAATTCGGACGCTCGACTCGTTCAGCGCGTCCGGTGGAACCTACACTGCGAGTTTCGACGCCGGGTCGGGCGTCAACGAGACGTGGACCGCCGAACTAGTTCGGGCCGAGGACGACCACGGACTCGACGGCGCGTCGGGCCAGCAGGCCTCGGCCTTCGTGGACGCGACTGCCCCGACGATTTCGGCGTTCGACGCGACGTTCGAGAACGGGACGCTCACCGTCACCTTCGACGCCGACGAGGAGCTAAACCAGAGCGCGACGACCGTGAGAGTCGCCGACGCAGACGGGAACGCGGTGACGCTCGACTCCTTCGCGGTCTCGTCCACCGACACCTACACCGCGACCTACGATGTCTCCTCGGGGGTCCACCGCCAGTGGTACTCGGCCGAGTTGACGCGGGCCGAGGACCCCGCCGGGAACCCCGCGACGTACGACACGACGGTCGATGTCGCGGTCGAAGTGGATACTCTCGCGCCGACCGTCCAGAACTTCGCGGTCGTCGCCGACGGGCAGGACGTTGACCTCGTTCTCGACGCCGACGAGGACTTGACTGGCATCAACGCCTCGGTCGGCGGCGAGGTCAGCGAGACGCTCTCGCGGGCCGACTTCGGCGAATCCTACGACAGCGGGACCTACACCTACCGCGCGAACGTCTCGAACGGGACCGACGGGACTTTCGAGGCAACGTTGGGCAACGCCTCCGACGCCTACGGTAACGACGGCGCGACCGGCCAGACCGCTTCCGCGGTGGCGGACACCCACGCGCCGGAAATCTCGAACTTCTCGGCGACCCTCGACGCGACCACTATCGACGTTCGATTGTCAGCCAACGAGACGTTGGACGCCGACCGAATCAGCGTGGTCATCGAGAACGACGAGGGCCACGCGGTCGATTACCTCCAGTCGTTCGAGGAGACCGGCCAGAACGAGTACTGGAGTCGCTACGAGGTGAATTCGGGCGTCACCGAAAACTGGACGGTCAGGCTGAGACTCGCCGAGGACACCCACGGAAACGACGGTGCGACCGGCCAGACCGAAGCCCTGTTCGTGGACACGGTTCCGCCGAACGTCACCGACTTCGACGCGGCCTACGCGAATCGGACCATCACGGCGACGCTCACGGCGGACGAGAAACTCTCGGCGGGCGACACCGCCGTCTCCATCGTCAACGAGAGCGGCGACGTGCCAATCTTCATGTCCCAAATCGGCTTCTCGCACGTCGAGGGTACGACCTACGAGGCGACGTACTCGGTCCGAGACGGCGCAAACGGGACCTACAGCGTGACGCTGGACCGAGTGACAGACGACTCGGGCACCCTGAACCGGACCGACCTCTCGCGGACTGTCGTCGTGGACACGACCATCCCCGAAGTCGCAGACTTCTCGGCGCGCTCGCTCGCCGACGGGTCGATTGCGGTGAACTTCTCGGCCAACGAGTCGCTAGGGGACATCGCAGTCTCGGTTTCCGGCCCCGACAGTGCGACCCTGACGGAGGCCGACTTCACCAACGACAGCGGAACCTACACCGCGACCTACGCGCCTGCTACTGACGGCGAGTACACCGTCACCGTCGAGCGCGCCGCGGACGAGTTCGGCAACGACGGCGCAACCGGCCAGACCGATTCGGTTGTCGTGGACACCCACGCGCCGGAAATCTCGAACTTCACGGCGACGAGCGCAGACGGTCGGAGCGTCGTCGTCACGTTCGACAGCAACGAGTCGCTGGTCGGCATCTCGCTGGTTCACGAGGGACTGACCGAGGTGGACCTGTCCGAGAACGAGACGGCGGGCGACTACACCTATCAGTGGACGCTCGAGGCCGACGAAGACGGCGAGTACACCGTGCGACTCGTAGAAGCCGTGGACGCCCACGGCAACGACGGCGCAGGGAACCGGACCGTTTCGGCGGTCGTGGACACCCGCGCGCCGAACACCTCGGCGACCCTCTCGGGCACCGAGACCGACGCCGGATTCTCCTCCGACGTGACGCTGAACCTGACCGTGAGCGACGCTCTCTCGGGCGTCAGCGAGACCAACTATCGACTCGGCGGGAGCGGCGACTGGGTGCCCTACGACGGCAACGTCACGATTTCGGGCGACGGCAACCGCACCGTCGAGTTCTACAGCGTGGACGCCGATGGCAACGCCGAGCGCCGGGCAATCCAGAACTTCACCATCGACACCCACGCGCCGAACTCGTCGGTCGAGGCCTCGGGCGACGTTGGCGAGTCGGGGTGGTTCACCTCGGCCGTCTCGGTCAACGTCACGGCCACCGACGAGACCACCGGCGTCGAGCGCGTCGAGTACCGCGTGGACGACGGCGAGTGGACCACCTACGACGGGAACGTGACGATTGCCGACGACGGCAGACACACCGTCGAGTACCGGGCCATCGACGCTGTCGGGAATCACGAGGACAACGGGTCCTCGTCGGTCGAAATCGACGCGACCGACCCGGAAACCAAGTTCGCCACCAACGCGACCGAGAGCGACTACGGGTGGTACGACTCGGACGTGGCGGTGAACCTGTCGGCAGACGACGCCACTAGCGGCGTGAGCGAGACGTACTATCGCGTCGATGACGACAACTGGTCGGTCTACGAGGGCAACCTCACGATTACGGAAGACGGCAACCACACCGTCGAGTTCTACAGCGTGGACCTCGCGGGCAACGTCGAGACCAACCGGACCCGGACGGTCAGCATCGACACGACCAAGCCGGAGTTCGGGTCGAGTCCGGGTCTCAACCGGACCGACGAGATTCTGCCCGAACACGCGATTTCGGTCGTCGTGGACGCCCGCGACGGACGGGGCGTGGCCGACGTGACCGTCGGCGGCGTCTCGGTCGGGCCGGACGGGAAGGGGCCGGTTCCGGCCTCGCCGAAGTTGGGCAACCACACCTTCGAGGTCGTGATTACCGACCTCGCGGGCAACCAGCGCGTCGTGGAGGCCGGCGAGTACAGCGTCGGTCGAGAGGTCGAAATGAACCAGACCGACAACGGGACGCTCTCGGCCGAGACCGACGACACCAACGTCGGCGCGGTCACCATCGACCCCGAGAACGAGACCGGAAACGCCAGCGTCAAGGTCGGCACGTCGAAGTCGAACCCGACGAACTCGTCGGTCGAAAACGGGACCTCGCTCTACTTCCCGCAAATCAACACCAGCGTCTCGAACGACAACATCGAGAACGCCTCGGTGACGCTCACGGTCGAGCAGTCGCGGGTCCGCCAGCGATACGTTCTGCCCGGCACGGTCAAGTTCTGGGTCCAGAACGAGACGACATCCGAGTGGACCAAGGTGGACGCTCGGCGAGTCGGACAGACCGACGACACCTACACCTACGACATCGAAGCGCCCCACTTCTCGACCTACGCGGTGACTGGCGACACCGAGTCGGCCGACCCGAACATCACCGCGTTCGGTCCGCAGAACGACTCACTCGTCGCGGGCAACGTGACGCTCTCGGCGTCCTACGGTGACGGCTACTCGGGTATCGACCCCGCGAACGTCACGCTGACGCTGGAGGACGCGGGCGGAACCGAGGACGTGACGAGCGAGGCCGACGTGACCGACTCGGGCCTCGCGTTCACCCGGAACCTCTCCGCGGGCACCTACAACGCCACGCTCTCCGTGACGGACAACGCGAGCAACGCCGCGTCGCGGGCCATCACGTTCACCGTGGCGAATCGCTCGTCGGGCGGTGACGACGGAAACGGCGGCAGTGGTGGCGGTAGCGGTGGAAGCGGCGGCGGTGGCGGAGGCGGCGCGGGCGGTGCGCCCCCGCCAGCGGTGCAGGTCTCGGTAGTCGAACTGACTCAGACCGGGTTCCGCGCCGAGATTGCCAACGCTCGGTCGGGGTCGGCCGGTCGGGTTTCGCTCGACGGCGGCATCGCCGTGGGCGACGTGACGGTCCAGCGCCTCGTGGTCACGCCCGAGAGCGAGGAGGCCGAGGCGCGCTTCTTCATTGACGGCGCAGTCAGTCAGACCTTGCCGGAGGGTGCCAGCGCGCTCGACGCGACCGAACTGGGCTACCTGAATCTGAGTACGACCTACATCTCGTCGTCGGCGCTCGCCGAGGTCGGCGTGACGTTCGCGGTGCCCGCCGAATCGGCCGCTGTGGCGGAGAACGTCGCGCTCTACCGACTCGACGGCGGGTCGTGGACGCAAATCGAGACCAGCGTGGTCGCCGAGCGCGGTGGCAAGTACGTCCTGAGAGCGAACGCGCCCGGCGTCGGCACCTTCGCGGTCGGCGCGCAGGGCGGCGACCTCTCGGTGACCGAGGCCTCTGTCGGCGCGCAGGAGGTCCAAGCCGGCGGGACGGTCGAAGTGACTGCGACCGTCGAAAACGTCGGCGAGGGCGCTGGGACCGCGACCGCAGAAATTTCCGTCGGCGGCGAGACCGTCGCCGAGGAGCAGGTGACTGTCTCCCCCGGCGAGTCCGAGACCGTCACGGTCGAAGTGACCCTCGATTCCCCCGGAACCCACGAAATCGCGGTCAACGGGGTCTCTGCGGGCGAGGTCTCGGTTGCGGGTGACTCCGCAACGACCGCGGAAGGCGGCGACGGCGACTCCGGCGACGGGTCGGGCGACGACGGTTCGGACGGCGACTCCGGCAGTAGCGGCGGTATCCCCGGATTCGGCGTCTCGGCCACGCTGGCCGCGCTCGCCGCCGGTCTGCTGGTCGCTCGTCGTCTAGAATAGACCCGGAATCTGAAACTCGCTGATTTTTCATCCACATCGCCGATACAGCACCCACCGGCCGATTTGGCTCAGAGGTGTTGTAACTCCTCGCCGAGTTCGTCAAACACCCTGTCCGCCGCCGAAATCGACTCGCTCATGCTCAGAAAGCCGTGTGGCTGGTCGGGGTGGTGGTCGTGGCGGACCGCGACGCCGCTCTCGGCCAGTCGCTCGGCGTAGGCCACGCCCTCGTCGCGGAGGGGGTCGTGCCCGCAGGTCACGACCGTCGCGGGCGGGAGGCCGGCGAGGTCCCGCGCTCGGAGCGGCGAGGCGTAGGGATTCGCGCCATCGACCTCGCTCCGGAGGTAGTGGTCCCAGAACCACCGCATGTCGTCCTCGGTCAGGAGCGGCCCATCGGCGTTCTCGGCGTAGGAGTCGGTGTCGAAAGCGTGGTCGGTGATGGGGTAGCAGAGGACCTGTCTGGCGATTTCGGGCGCGTCGTCGCCGAGGCCGCCCAAGCGCGCCGTCTGGCGGGACTCAGCGGCGTTGCGCGCTCGAATCGCGGTCACCGCCGCGAGGTTGCCGCCCGCGCTGGTCCCGCCGACGGCGAGGCGATTCGGGTCGCCGCCGAAGTCCTCGGCGTTGTCGGCGACCCACCGGAGCGCGGTGAACGCGTCGTCCACCGCGGACGGGAAGGGGTGTTCGGGCGCGAGGCGGTAGTCCACCGAGACGACCACGCAGTCTCCTCGGCGGGCGAGTCTGCGGCACACGCCGTCGATGGAGTCCAGCGTGCCCAGCACCCACCCGCCGCCGTGGTAGTAGACGAGGACCGGCGCGGAGTCGGCGTCTCCGAGGCCTTCGTTCCTGTAAACGCGGAGCGGAATCTCCTGTTCCGGGCCGGGAATCGCCACGTCGCGGACGAAACCCACCGCAGGCGGGTCGTCGCCGGAGAAGGCTTCGTCCTCGACGCGCCGGGCGGATTCGACGGAGAGGGCCGACCACTCGGGGACGCCCGCCGACCGGATGTCGGCGACGACGGCGACAGCCTCCGGGTCGAGGTCGGTGCGAAGCGGTTCGGTCATGGGTGCCATTCACGGCCGACAGGAAAATATGCAGTGGTCAGACGGCCGAATCGGTTTCGGATGGTTGACCGACGACTCGTCCGGATTAGATTCTGCAATATTGCCGGTGAATCTATTTTCCGCGGTCACGGTTTCGTCGGACCTCCTCGGTAGGACCTGCCGACGAGGAGGTCCGCCTCCGCCGCGACGCTCTTGGCCTCGGGCGGCGAAGGTCGAGCATGCGCGTCACAACCGCTCTGAAGGGTCTCGGTGCTGTCGCCGCGGTCGGCCTCGGTGCTGTCGCTGTCGGTCGCAGTCGGTTCGACCGGGCGAGCGACGAGTTGGTGGGGGAACTCCTCTCGGAGGCCGACGCCCGGCCGGACCGCGTGGTCGGGGGCGAGCGTCGAATCGTCACCGACACGGACCGGACCGTCACGGACGACGACCTGACCGACCTGCCCGACCCGGTTCGGGACTACCTCGACAACGCGATTCGGGACGGTCGCTCCTACGTCCGGGCGGGTCGCCTCGAACAGCGCGGCGAGTTCCGCCTCGGCGGCCCGGAATCGGCGTGGAAGCCCCTCAGCGCGACCCAACAGGTCACCGTCCGCCCGCCGGGGTTCGTCTGGGACGCGACCATCGATGTGGCCCCGTTCGTCCCGGTCCGAGTCGTGGACGCCTACGTCGGTGGTGAGGGAGTGCTTCGGGCCGCGCTCCTCGGGGCGTTCCCGGTCGCCGACGCAGACCCGAGTCGGGAACTGGACGAGGGCGAACTCGTCCGGTATCTGGTCGAGGCCGTCTGGTTCCCGACCGCGCTGGTTCCCGGCGAGGGCGTCGAGTGGGAGGCCCGAGACGACGACTCCGCTCGGGCGGTCCTCGAACACGACGGCACGCGGGTCTCGGCGGTGTTCCACTTCAACGACCGCAACGAGGTCGAGCGCGTCGTCGCCGAGCGACCGCGCGAGACCGACGACGGCGAATTCGAGCGCGCGACGTGGACCGGCCATCTGTGGAACTATCGTGAGAGAGACGGCCTGCTCGTCCCGACCGAGGGCGAAGTCGAGTGGAACCTACCCGACGGAAATCTGCCCTACTGGCGCGCGACGATTACCGACGCGGAATACTGGCCCACGGAGTAGTCTGGCGGACGTAAAGAATCGAAATTCATTCTTTAGATAACTTATAGCTATATGAAAAATAGATATATCTATATCCATGGCTGTGGCGGGCGGCCGACGGCCGCCCGCCACCGGTGCGCTCGGTGCGACAGACCACCGGCAGACGCTCGGCGAATCAACTGCCATGGGTGGGATGAAGGGGCCGCCCGGTCGCGGTCACACTCACTTCGTTCGCGTGACCGCGACCGGGAGGGGCTTCAGAAGACACTATCACGGCGATTCTGGGGTTCGTGCCTTCAACTCGCAAAAAACTGTTGCGAAGACCAAACTACTAACCCGATTCCACCGCTCGCTCACCACATGAACGCCGACGAGTCCGGACGCGACCGGGACTTCGAACTCGGGGCCGACTTCGCCACCCGACGAGACGAATCCGACCCCCTCGGTCACCTCGCCGACCGGTTCTACGACCCCGCCGACGAGTGGTACATGGACGGCAATTCGCTCGGCCTCCTCTCGGAGGACGCCGAGGAGGCCCTCGACCGGGCCGTCACCGAGTGGAAAGAGCAGGCCATCCGCGGGTGGACCGACGCCGACCCGCCGTGGTTCTACTACGGCGAGCAGTTGGGCGACCGATTGGCTCCGCTGGTCGGTGCCGACGAGTCCGAGGTAGTCGTCGCCAACTCCACCACCGTCAACATCCACACGCTCATCGCCACCTTCTACGACCGCGTTCGAGAGCGGGACGCCGAGCGCACGAACATCGTCGTGAACGAACTCGACTTCCCGACCGACCACTACGCCATCCGCGCCCAGTTGCGCCAGCGCGGCGTGGACCCTGACGAGGCCCTCACGGTGGTCGAGAGCAGAGACGGCCGGACCATCGAGACCGAAGACGTCATCTCAGCGATGGACGACGACACCGCGCTGGTCTTCCTGCCCTCGGTCCTCTACCGGAGCGGGCAGTTGCTCGACATCGAGCGAATCACCGACGAGGCCCACGAACGCGGGATTCTGGCGGGCTTCGACCTCGCGCACTCGGTCGGCGTCGTCCCCCACGACCTCTCGGCGGTCGGCGTCGATTTCGCGGTCTGGTGTAGCTACAAGTACCTCAACGCCGGGCCGGGAGCCATCGCGGGCCTCTACGTCAACGAGGACCACTTCGACGCCAGACCGGCTCTCGCTGGCTGGTGGGGCCACGACAAGGACACCCAGTTCGAGATGAACCCGACGTACACGTCGGCCGACGACGCCGGGGCCTACCAAATCGGGACGATTCCGATTCTGTCGTCTGCGCCGCTGGCGGGGTCGCTCGAAATCTTCGAGGAGACCTCTATCGAAGCGGTCCGCGAGAAGTCTCTCGCGCTCACCGACTACCTGTCGTTCCTCGCCGACGAGCGACTGCCCGACTGTGAGGTCGGCACGCCCCGAAATCCCGAGCGCCGAGGCGGTCACGTCGCAATCGAACACCCCGAGGCCTACCGGGTCAGCGAGGCCCTCAAGGAGCGCGGTGTGGTCGTGGACTTCCGGCCGCCGAATGTGGTCCGAATCTGTCCCTCGCCGCTCTACACGAGTTACGAGGACGTGTGGGCGGTCGCCGAGCAGTTGAAGCAGGTCATCGAGAACGACGAGTACGAGCAGTTCGAGACCCGCGGCGGTGGCGTCACGTAGCGAGCGACCTCCCGTCTACTCCGTGACCTCGAATTCGACGCCGAGCGCGTCGAAGTTCCCCGCGCCGCCCCAGTAGACGAACCGGTAGGTGCCGGGTTCGAGCGGTTCGCAGGCGCGGGCCTCGTGGCGGTCGCTGTGGCCAGAGAGACCAGCCTGCGAGAGTCGGCGCTTCCAGACGAATCCTTCGCCGGGCGACTGCATGATGCCGAAGTCGATGTAGCCGCGGTGCTTCGTGAACAGCACTGACTGCCAGCCATCGGCGGTCTTGCGATGAATGTCGTACTTCTCCCGAACGCCCGTCGTCAACTTCTCGTCGGTCGTGTTCGTGAGTCGGAACGTCACGCAGTCGCCGAGCGAGAGCGTCGTCGGTTCGGCGGTCAACTCGAAGCCTCCGACGGTGCCTAGCGAAACGTCGCCAGAGGTCCCGGCGTTCAGGCGCTCCCAGTCGTCGCCGCAGGAGGGTGCTGGCTGGCCTTTCGGCGGGCACTCGCGGGTCGTCGTCCGAGTCTGCTGGGCGTCGTCAGTCGAGGCTTCCGTCGTTTCGGTCACGTTGATTTCCCCCGTCTCGGTCGTCCGAGTCGCCGTCGCAGACGTGCGACTCGTCGCTGTTCCGGGTTCCTCCTCGGCACCGAGACACCCGGCGACCGAGAGGCCGACCGACGCGCTGGCGAGAGCTTTCAGGGCAGTTCGGCGTCGCATGGCCGAGACTGCTTCCCGATTCGGTAAACCTCTTGTGCCACCGACACGTCCTCGGGGACTCACACCAGCACCTGCACGACCAGAAACAGCACCACGATGCCCAGCACGTCGCAGGCGTTGGTCACGACCGGAATCACCACGTCGTCGGGGTCCAACTCGAACCGGTACGCTGTGTAGGTCGCTACCAGCGTCACCGCGATGGCGACCACAGCGAGGGCCGCGCCGCTGGCCAGCGCCACCGAGACGACCGTGAGCAGAGGCAGTCGGGCGCTTCCGAGGACCAGCGAGAGGAGCCACGCCCCGGCCCCCACGACTGGGAAAATCGTGAGCGCCAGCGCAATCGTGGCCGCCGCGTTGCCCGCGAGTTGGTCGTCGGTCGGGTCGAACGAGAGCGTCCCGAGATGGAAGGCAGTCGATAATCGGGCGGCCAGCACGCTCCCCAAATTCCCGGCGGTTCCGATGGTCACGGGCACCAGCGTCAGGAGGGAGGGGTAGGTCAGCAGGGTGGCCTCGAACGACCCCAGCACGAGGCCGCTCCCGATTTCGACCACCGTGAGCGCCAGCAGGACCGGCAGGGTGGCCCGCGTAATCGCTCGGACGCTCCACTCGGTCTGCATCTACGCTCCTCCCAGTGCCAAGACGAACCGGACCGCGAGCAGGAGAAACGAGATGCCGAACACGTCGCCGGTCGTCGTCACCAGCGGGCCGACCAGCGTGTCCGGGTTGTAGCCCCGCCGGAACCCGGCGAACACGACCGAGACGACGGCGACAGTCAGCGCGACTCCCGACAGCAGGCCCGCCACCAGCGCGATTGCCAGCAGGGTCGCCAGCGGCGCGACCGGTTCGCCGAGGAGTTGCAGGACGAGAAACGCCACGACCGAGGCGAACAGACTGGCCAGAATCCCGTTTCCGAGCGCGGCGGCCACCGCCGCGGTCACCCGGTCGTCGAGGTTGAGCGCGGAATCGAACGCGGAGTCGAACGCCGGTTCGACCAACCCCTGATGGAGACCGGTCGAGAGACGCGCGCCGAGCGACCCGTAGACGTTCCCGCGAGTCGCCAGCAGGGCCGGCACCAGCACCAGCAGGCCCGGTACGGCCCGCAGTTCGGCGCGCATCCCGCCGAGGACGACCCCGGCGAACAGGCCGCCGACGACGCTCGTGGCCAGCGCGGGGAGGGCCTCTCGATACGCCTGCGCGGCGACTTCGCGGACGGACATCTACTCACACCTCACGTCGCCCGGACAAAAAAGCGGTGCGTCGGTCGGTGCGCAGGACATGAGGCGACGGCGACGGAAGTATGGCTAGTTCGAGCGCCCACATCGCGGAGGTATGTCTCTGCAACCGAGAAAGAAACAAATAGTTATCTAGAAGAAATAAATATATTTGTTTTCGGTCGGCGTTCCGGCGGCGGTGCGGCCGGAACCGACGACCTCGTTCCGCTACGTCGAGTCTCCGGTGGAGGCGAATTCAGTCGCCGAACGGACCCAGACCGCCCATACCGCCGCCACCGCCGCCGCCGCCGCCACCGCCCTGCATCTTCTTCATCATGCGCTCCATGTTGCCTTGGCCCATGCCTTGGAACTGCTTGAGCGTCTGGGACATCATCTTGTGCTGTTCGAGGAGTTCCTGCACGCGCTCCTCGGACTTGCCGCTCCCGCGGGCGATGCGCTCGACCTGATTCGCGCCGATGGCGCGGGGGTTTTCGAGTTCGGCCTCGGTCATCGAGTCCATGATGACCTCGAAGCTCCGCATCCGGTCTTGGGTCACGTCCATCGCGTCGTCGGGGAGTTCGTCCATCAGACCGCCGCCCATGCCGGGAATCATGTCCATCACTTGGTCGAGCGGCCCCATGTTGTTCATCGCCTGCATCTGGCGACGCATGTCCTTGAGGGTGAACTCACCCTTGAGCATGTCCTCGGGGTCCCAGTCTTCCTCCTCGTCTTGGGTCTCCTGCATCGCGCGCTCGACGCGCTCGGTGAGTTGCTTGAGGTCGCCCATCCCGAGGAGCCGCGAGATGAAGCCCGACGGCTCGAATCGCTCGATGTCCTGAATCGTCTCTCCGGACCCGAGGAAGGCGATGGACGAGTCGGTCTCGTTGACCGCGGTCAGCGCCCCGCCACCTTTCGCGGTACCGTCGAGTTTGGTGACGATGACGCCCTCGATACCGATGGAGTCGTCGAACTGGCGGGCTTGGTCCTTCGCGCCCTGCCCGATTGCGGCGTCCAAGACCAGCAGGTTCCGGTCGGGGTTGACCTCGCGCTCGATGTCCTCGATTTCGTCAATGAGGTCGTCTTCGAGCGCGTGGCGACCCGCGGTGTCCACGATGTGAACGTCGGCGTCGCTGGTCGCTTCGAGGCCGTCGCGGGCGATTTTCACGGGGTCCTCCTCGTCGGGGTCGCCGTAGAAATCGACCTCGGCGCGCCCGGCCATCTCCTTGGCTTGGTCGTAGGCACCGGGCCGGAAGGTGTCGGTCTGGACGATTGCGGGGCGAAGCCCCTTCTTCGAGAACCACCACGCCATCTTCGCTGACGTGGTGGTCTTCCCGGACCCCTGCAAGCCGGCCAGCAGGATGGTCTGGTTCTCCAGCGGGATGTCCGTACTCTCGCCCACGAGGTCCACCATCTCCTCGTAGACGATGCTCAGCACGTGGTCGCGCGCCGAGGTGCCGCCGGGCGGTTCCTCCTCCAGCGCGCGCTCCTTGATGGAGTCGGAAAGGTCCATCACGAGGCTGACTTCGACGTCGGCCTGCAGGAGCGACCGCTGAATCTCCTTGACGATTTCTTCGATGTCCTCCTCGGTCACGCGGGTCTGCCCGCTGAGCTTTCCGAGAGAGTCACGGAGAGAGCTTCCGAGGTCGTCGAGTACCATTGTTACCTACCGATAGGCCGCGTGGGCGTTAAAGGCTTTTTCTAGCCTTCGTGGCGTAGCGACGAGTATCAGACCGAGAACACCCCATGCCGAAATCCGACCAAGGCGGGGACCCCTCTCTACTCGGGGTCCTCGGGGTCGCTGTCCGCCGACACGGTCAGACCCCATGGCCTGACCTTCAGGTCAACGCTGTCCCAACGCTTCGGCACGAGCCGAAGACCGAGGAGACCGGCGATTATCATCACAACCAGCAGTAGAGATGTCCACATCATTCGTTTCTCACGCGCGGTGCTAGGACACCGCGCAACGAACTGTTCTCCTCGTCCTCTTTTAAATATTACAAAAGTAGGCTATCACGACTATTTTGGCAATCAGAATGTATAAGTATTATCGTAAGCAAGTATACCACGTAGTCGAAGACTGAGAGCGGTTCAGTCGTCGCAACCAGAGAGTATCCACATCGCGGTTGCGCGGTGCTAGGACACCGCGCGGATTTCTCACGAAGTGCGATTCCCGATAGTGACATCTCTCGCTTTCGAGTGACTTTTGCGGTTCAACGCCGATGTCTGTCGGCAACTTCCCGGATTGAACTGTACTTACGTCGAAATCGGCCGATACGCTTATATCGTCCCGTCAGAAATCTGCGCTCGCATATCTTCAATGCATGGCACGCGATTTAAACAAGGCACGCGATAACTCGGTCGGAACGAACGGCGAACGAAACTCTGCCGGCGACTCGACCGGCGGGACGACCGGATTGGCAGGCGAACTGGCGGCCGACGCCTACAACATCGTCGCCGCCATCGGATTTCTCTCGGTGGCCTACTGGGTCCTGTTTCGGAATCTCCCGGCAGAACTGTTCACCCTCGGCCTCGTGGCGACGGCGCTCATCGCGGTGAACGTCGTCGTGGCTGTCCGAGGCTGGTACGGGTGAAAACGGACGCGGGCGACGAAACGTGAGTCGCCTGCGTGGCGTCGCTACTCCTCGTCGCCGAGGAGTCGCTCGACCAGATTCTCCGGGTCGAACTGCTCGATGTGGTCGTAGCCCTGCCCGGTGCCGAGGAAAAGAATCGGCTTCCCGGTGACGTGGGCGATGGAGATTGCCGCGCCGCCCTGCGAGTCGGCGTCGGCCTTCGTCAAGATTGCGCCATCGATTTCGGCGGCGTCGTTGAACTGCTTGGCGCGCTGAACCGCGTCCTGTCCGGCCACGGCCTCGTCCACGAACAGCGTCATGTCCGGGCCGACCACGCGGTTGATTTTCTCCAACTGGTCCATCAGACCCTCGTCGGTGTGTAGCCGACCGGCCGTGTCGCCCAGCACCACGTCGATGTCGTGGGAGTCGGCGTACTCCACGGCGTCGTAGATGACCGCCGCGGGGTCGCCGCCCTGTTCGTGGGCGATGAGCTTCTTGTCGAGGTTGTCAGCGTGTTCTCGAATCTGCTCGTTGGCCCCAGCGCGGTAGGTGTCGCCGTTGGCCAGCACCGTCGAGAGGCCGCGCTTCTCGAAGTACTTGGCCAACTTGGCGATGGTGGTCGTCTTGCCGACGCCGTTGACGCCCGTGAAGATGATGGTCACGGGCTTGTCCGCCTCGGCGATTCGCTGGTCGAAGTCGAACTGGCCGACCGAGATGACCTTCAATAGCGAGTCGGCGAGCGCGTCCTCGACCACGTCTGCGGTCTCGGAGTTGAACGACCGGGTCGCGCCCACGAGGTCTTCCCGGATGTTCTCCAGAATCTCGTTGGCGACGTTCATCTCCACGTCGCTCTCCAGCAGGGCCATCTCCAACTCCCAGAGGGGGTCTTCGACGTCCTGTTCCTCGATGACGATTTCGCCCTTGGCGAACGACTTGGCCTTCTGCGCGAACCCACGGCTGGACGACGAATCGTCCTCCTCGGACTCCGAATCGTCGGGCGCGTCCGACGACTCGGCAGTGGTCTCCGCCGGTTCTGTCCCGGCGTCGGCCTCGGCTTCTGCTTCAGCCTCGGCTTCCTCGGCCTTCTCCTCGGTCGTCTCCTCTACGTCTTTGCGGAAACTCCCGAGTTTGTCCTTCAGGCTATCGAACATCGCCGGTTACTCGTCCTCGCCTTCTTCCTGCTGGCCCTGCATCTGTTGCATCTGCTGTTGCATCTGCTGTTGCTGGAGTTGCTGGGCCTTCTGCTCCAGTTCCGCGCTCTCCTCCTCGACGTCGCTAATCTCGTCTTCGAGTTCCGAGATGCGCTGGTCGAGGGTGTCCTGCTTGTTTTCGAGGGTCTCGACCGCGTTCTCCTCGTCGCGCTCCGCGGCGTAGCCGCCGCCGAGTTCCACGACGATTTCGTCGAGGTCCTGCACCTCTGCGCGGACGTGCGCGCCGCCGCCGAGCGGGACCTGCACCGTCGAACCGGTTTCGAGGGCGTCGATGGTGTCGATGGCCTCGCCGATGTCGTCCTTCTCGTCTTGGAGGTCATCAACCTCGTCTTCGAGGGCTTCCTGCTGTTCTTCGAGTTCCTGCAGTTGCTGGGACAGCTCCTGAAGCTCGGGGTTTCCGCCACCGCCCATCATTGTGCTTCGACCTCCTCGACCTCAATCTGGGTACGCTTTACACCGTGGTAGCTACCGAAGTTGGTGTAGGTGCGCTCCTCGGCTACGTCCTCGTTGTCTGCGTCGATGCTCGTCTCGAACTCCTGCCAGCCGTCACGGGCTTGGAACTTGCCGCGAACAGTAAACTCACTCATGGGGCAATCTGGGACGCGCGGAGGGAAGAATCTTCCTACTCGGGGACGGAGAAATCCAATCCGGTCGCGGGGACGGCGGTTCCGGTCGGTGGCGGTTTCAGACGGCGGCGATTCTCGGAGGACGCCGGGCGTCCCTCCCACCGAGAAGTTCGAAAATGATTCTCAAATATAGAAAAATAATCTCTAAACAATTAAATAGTTAGTTCTCGTGGTCGCGCTGTAGCTCCGCGAACAGGTCGGCGACGCGCTCCTCGATTTCGTCTCGAATCTCGCGCACGGCGTCGAGGCCCTGCCCGTCGGGGTCGTCCAGCCCCCAGTCGCGGTTCTCGCCCGACCACGTCGCCGGGCACACGTCCTTGGCCGAACACCCCATGGTGATGACGTAATCGCAGTTCTGTAGGTCCTCGTGGGTCACCTCGCGGGGCGTTCGGTCGGCGAGGTCGAAGTCGCGCTCGGCCATGACCTCGACCACTTCGTCGTGAACGTGGTCCGCTGGGTCGGTCCCGCCGGTGGTGATTTCCAGCCACTCCAGTCCTCGCTGGCGGGCTTCACGCTCCGCGAGGGCGGTCGCCATCTGGCTCCGCCCGGCGTTCTGGACGCAGACGAACGCGACTCGCGTTCCCTCACTCATCGTCCCGGTCCTCCTTGCCCTCTCCTTTCTTGTCTCGGTCCTCCTCGCTGTCCGCCCCGAGCGCCCCGAGGACCCGCTCGGCTTTCCCAGTCGGTCGGTAGTAGCGCCACTTGCCCTCCTTGCGGCGGGCCACCAGTCCGGCGTCGGTCAACTCCGACAGCGCGTGGCTAATCGCGCTGTCGCTCACGTCCAACAGCGGCGATAACTCGCAGACGCAGAGGTCGTCGTCGGCCTCTGCGAGGAGTCGCACGATTCGATACCGGGTGTCGCTGGCGAGCGCGGACAGCACCCGGACGCGCTCGGCGACCTCCTCGTCAGCGGTCGCGGCGTCGAGTTCGCGCAGGTCGGCGAGTCGGGCTTCCACGTCGGCCTCACAGCACTCCTCGAGTTCGTCGGCGAGGAGTCGCCGGAGGCGGTCGTTGGCTTGAGCCATTGGCAAACGATTGCACAGGTGTTCAGATAAGTGTTCGGTGTCTTCTCCGTATTCGACTTCGTTGCGTTCTGAATCGGCAGTAGAGCGAGAACTGATGGTGAGAACGTCGGGTCTGTGTGAGAATGCTCCTGTCGAGTAATCAGATGTTGTCGTGAGGCTGAACAGCAGAACCGGTGTGGTGTTTGTTTATCGAAGCCCCGGCCGCTTCATCCCACCCGTCGCCTGTTCTACCGGGCGCGTCCTCGTGGAAAGTGTCACCGAGCGCCCTCGTCCTCACGGCTCGAAGTTCCGGAGTGCGTCGAGTCGATTGCGGACCGCTCCGTCGGCCAGCACGTCTCGCGCCTGCTCGACGCCATCGCCGACCGACTCTGCGCCGCCGCCGGCGTAGATTCGGAACCCGGCGTTGAGGACCACTGCGTCGGCGAACGGACCGTCTCGCTCGCCGGCGAGGACCTCCTCAGTAACACTGGCGGAATCCTCCGCGAGGTCCGCGACCCGGAGGGCCTCGCGCTCGAAGTCCGCGCCGAAGTCGGCCGTCTCGACCGCGCCGTCCTCGATTTCGCCCCCCACCGACTCGTCCCACTCGGCGATGCGGGTCGTGCCGGGGCGCACGTCGTCGTAGCCCTCCATGCCCTGTGCCATCACGACGCGCTCGAAGGGCAACTCCCTGCTCTCCCGAACCGTCCCGGCGATGCGCTCGGCGTAGGAGAGGTGGTAGAAGCTTCCGAAGTGGACCGGCGCGTCGGCGGGGTTCGCCAGCGTCTCGACGGTGTTGATGGAGGTCCGGACTCCGACCTCCTCGCGGGTCGGTCGCAGGTCGTGGACTCGCGGGTTGAACTTCGACTGGGCGTAGAATCCGAATCCCACCTCGTCCACCATCTCCGCGCTCGCTTCGGGTTCGAGGCCGGTGGCGACCCCCAGCGCGTCCAGCACGTCCCGGTAGGTCGTGCCGTGCTTGGCGGGCAGGTCGGGACCGCTGTGGACCACGACTGGCACCCCGGCCTCGGCGGAGACCAACCCGGCCGCGACCCCCAGAATCGCGGTCTTCCGCTTGCCGTCGTAGTTCGCGCCGCAGTCCACCGGGTCGGCCTCGGGCGCAACTGATTCGACCGACCGGTCTCGCATCGCGTCGGCGAACCCGGCCAACTCCTCGGGCGTACTCTCCTTCCAGCGATTCGCCAGCAGGAAGGCCCCGAGTGTCGCCGAGGCCGGATTGCCGACCAGCACGCGCTCGAAGGACTCTCTGGCCTGCTCGTAGCTCATGTCGTCGGCGGTCTTCGGCCCGGAGCCGATTACCTCGGTCAGGAGGCGCTTCAGCGGCCACTCGCCGGAGACGGGACGCTCGCCGACCTCTTTCCCGCTCACTGCTGGTTCACCTCGATTTCCTCCTCGGCGGGACTCGCCGCGCTCGCGGCGGGACTCCACTCGCCCGGCGCTCCACTCTCGCCCGCCGCTCCACTGCCGAGGCAGTGCGCGACTGTCTCGCGGACGTTCACGACCTCGCCGACCACGGTGACGGCGGGCGGTTCGATGCCGACCCGCCGCGCCCGGTCCACGATGGTATCCAGCGTCCCGATGACGGTTCGCTCGTCGTCCAGCGTGGCGCGCTCGACCATCGCCACCGGAGTCTCGTCGCCGACGCCGTGGGATTTCAGCGCCGACACGTTGTCGGGCAGTCGCCCCACGCCCATCAGGACGACGAGGGTCCCGCCGGCCGAGACGATGTTTGCGAGTGATTCCCAGTCTATCGCGCTGTCGGGCTTGGTCGGGTCCTCGTGGCCCGTGACGACCGCGAGAGCAGAGGCGTGGTCTCGGTGGGTCGCCGGAATCCCGCCGGCGCTCGGCCCGGCAATCGCACTCGTCACGCCGGGCACGAACTCGAAGGGGACGCCGTGGTGGGCGAGGTGTTCGGCCTCCTCGCCGCCGCGCCCGAACAGGGTCGGGTCGCCGCCCTTGAGTCGCACCACGTCCCGGCCCGCTCTGGCGTGGCGGACGAGTCGGTCGTTGATTTCGGCTTGGGGCGTCCTGTCGCCGCCGGGGCGCTTGCCCACGTTCTCGACGGCGGTTCGGTCGGGGAGCGATTCCACGATGGCCTCTCCGACGAGGTTGTCGCGGAGGACCACCTCGGCCTCGTCCAGCAGTCGCCGGGCCTTCACGGTCAGCAGTTCGGGGTCGCCGGGGCCTGCGCCGACGAGGTAGACGGTTCCGGTGGTATCTGTCGCGTGGCTCATGGTTCTGGTCGGCGGTCGTGATTTGGGGTGTCGGAGACGCCGCTGGCCCGCCGGTAGCGCACCCGGTAGACGTTCGCCGGGTCGGTCAGGTCGCCCCGCGGGACGGCGGCGTCGGGTCGGTCGGAATGCGATTCGTCGGTGGCGGTCTCAGTTCCGTCGCGCTCGTGCTGGAGAAATTCGCGGCCAGCGGCGACGAGGAACGAACACGGTTCACAGCAGGGAAGGTCCCCGCCCTCGGAATCTGATGCGGCGTCGTCGCCGAGCGATTCGGGGTCCTCGCCTTCGCTCTCGGCCCACTCGCGGCGCTTCGCGCAGTTGCCACAGCAGGCCTCGACGGTTCGTTCGAGTTCCTCGCGGGAGAGGTCGGCCACGCAGTCGTAGATGCCCGTCTGGCGGTCGGCGACGGCGCGGAAGGGGACCGGTTCGAGGTTCCCAGCGCGCTCGGTGGCCCAATGCTCGACTCCGGCGGGGTAGACAGTCGAAACCGCCCCGAGGAGACCACCCCGGTCGAGGCCCGAGCAGACCCACCCCGTCGGAAGCGTCTCCTCGCCGGCGAAGGGTCGGTAGCGTCCGTCGTCGGCGTCCCGGACCGTCTCGCGCAGGTCGCCGAGAGCGAGCGCGTCGAGGTGGTCTGTCGGGGCGTCTCGGTCCTCGCGGTGGCGCAGTTCGTACTCGTTGCTCTCGGTCTGCGTGACTGCGAGTTCGCCCCAGACGGTCGCTCCCTCGCTCTCGACCCACGAGACGAAGGCCTCGCCGGCCTCCTCGCGGACCGGTCGGGAGGACGCCCCCGCGGCGTCGAGATTCGCCCCGGCCTCCTCGGCGCGTTCCAGCACGACATCGACCACGAGCGGGTCGGTGCCGACCGCCGAGGAGTACCAGATTCGGCGGTCCCCGACCGTGCCCGGAACGGGGTAGTCTGCTCTGGGTTCGTCGGTCAGGCCCAGTAGTTCCGGAATCTCGTCCTGCGTGTGAAACCCGTCGGCGGCGAACAGCGGGACGACCGCCAACTCGTCGGCGTCGAACTGCTCGCGGGCGTCCTCGACGGAGGGCGCTTCGTCCATGAACAGCGCGCCGACTTCGGCGAAGGTGCCGCGGTCCCGCAGGGCTTCGACGTGACTGTAGATTGCGTCGGCGCTGTTGGGGTTGCGCTCGGTGCCGTGGCCGATTACCGCGAGCGCGGTCTCTCCGGGTTCCGCGGGGTCGTCGTCCAGCATCCGGCGGGCGCGGGCCGAGATTACGTCCGTCATCGCGGGATGGGTGCCGATTGGGTCGGCGTACCGGACCCTCAGGGGGTCGTCGCTCGGCGGTTCGTCGCCCAGCAGGTTGCCGCCCGCCCGGTCCGCCTCGCCGAGGGCGAACTCCCGCGGAAGCACTTGGTCCACGAAGTAGCCCTCGCTGACGAACAGGGGGACCACGATGGCCTCGTCGGCGTCCACGGTGTGCAGGACGTTCCGAATCGAGGGGGCCTCCTTCCAGAACGCCGGGCGGACCTCGGCGAAACTGCCTCGCTCGCGGATGGCTTCGACGGCGCGGTGGACCGGCGTCGAGGAGTCCGGATTTCGGTGCGAACCGTGGCCCGCGACGACGAGGGCCTGCTCAGTCATCGGTCTCCTCCGCGCGATTTTCGGCGGCGTTTCGCTGAGCCTGCTCGACTTTCGCGGCGTACTTTTCGAGGTCTGCGGCGACTTTCCGGGCCTGTTCGGCCGAGAGGTCCACGCTGTCGGCGTGGGCCGGCAGGCGGTCGAGTTGGGTGTTGTCGAGTTCCAACTGGAGTTCCACCTTCTCGGGGTCGTTCCGGGGCGCGGTCACGTTCAGGACGGCGCGGGCCGATTCGGCGAAGTCGTGGCCCTCGGCGCTGGCGTCCACGAGGTCGAGGGTCGTGTAGGCGTTGACTTTGAGTAGGCGGTCTACCATGCTCAATCGTCGCTCGTGATGGGGTCGCCTCGGGCGTCGGTCGGCGCGGGCGAGTCGGTCATGTCGTCTTCGTCGGCGTAGGGGTACCACGTCATCTTCGTGTTGTGCATGTAGGGGTCGTCGTAGTCGGTCTCCTCGGGGTCGGCGAGGGCCTGCATCTCGTCCTCGTCGCGCTCTCGGACGAAATCGCGGAAGCTCTGGCCCTCCTCGCGCTGGTCCTCGTAGGCGGACAGCAGATTTCGGACGTAGCCGGGAATCTCGTCGGCCGGGACGCGCATCTCCACCCAGTCGGCGAACTCGGGGTTCTCGCCGAGGCCGCCGCCCAGACCCACGTCGAAGGCCTCGACCGGTTCGCCGTCCTTGCGGGCTTTCATTCCCCGGAGCGAGATGTCCGCGATTTGGGGCTGGGCGCAGGAGGCGGTACACCCGGAGAGGTGGATGTGGAAGTCCTCGACGCCTTCCGGCACCGGGACGTTCGCTTTCAGCCAGCGGGCGTACCTGACCATCCGGTTTTTGGTCTCCACGATGGACAGCGAGCAGTACTCGGTGCCGGTGCAGGCGATGGACCCACGGAGGAAGGGATGGGGGTCGGGCGAGTAGGAGTCGAGCAGTTGCTCGTCGAGGAAGGAACCGAGGTCTTCGGAGGCGATGTCGCCGACGATGACGTTCTGGCGCTGAGTCAGGCCAATCATCTCCGAGCCGTACTCGTCGGCGAGGTCGGCGAGTTCGATGACTTCTTGCGCGCCCATCCGACCGACCAATACCGAGAGACCGACGAAGTGGTTCCCGTCGTGTTGGTCGTGGACGCCCACGTAATCGCCCGGCGCGTCGGCGCGTCCGGCGTTGTAGTCGTACTGGTCGCGCCGATTTTCGCCGGCGGTCGGGAGTTCGTAGTCCACGTAGTCGTCTTGCAGGACTTCGCGGACCTCCTCGGGACCCCACTCGTCCACGAGGAACTTCATCCGGGCGTTGAATCGGTCCTCGCGGTCGCCGTGGTCGCGGAACAGTCCCGAGAGGCCCGCCGCGACCTCGCTGGCGTTCTCGGGCCGGCAGAACACGTCGATGTCGCGGGCGAATCGCGGCTCTTTCCGGGCGAGACCGCCCCCGACTCGGACGTTGAAGCCCGCGACTTCTTCGCCGTCGATATTTTTCACGGCGGGTTCGAAGGCGAGGTCGTTGATGTCGCCCTGTCCCGCGCCGCGGGTGTCGCCCGTGACGGCGACCTTCCACTTGCGAGGCAGGTTGGCGTAGAGGTCGTTGCCCTTGAACTCGTCGTGGAGGTCCTGCACGATGGGCCACACGTCGAGGAGTTCGTCGGCGTCCCGCCCCGCGACCGGCGACCCGACGATGTTGCGCCACGAGTCGCCGCAGGCCTGCATCGTCCCGAGACCGACCGCCTCCAACTTCTCGAAGATGTCGGGCACGTCCTCGATTTTTATCCAGTGGAGTTGGACCGACTGGCGCGTCGTGAAGTCGGCGTAGGCCGCGCCGAACTCGGGATTCTCGACCGGACCGATGGCGTACTCCCGAGCGACTTCACCGATGGTCCGTAGCTGTTCGGGCGTGAGTCGGCCCATCGGCACCCCGACGCGCATCATGAAGTACGACTCTTGGCCCTTCCGCTGGTGGTACAGTCCCCACCACTTGAACCGCTCGAACCACGCGTCCTGCTCGTCGTCGGGAATGGCGTCCCAGCCCTCGTCGGCGAACTCGTAGAGGCTGTCTCGGACCTCCGTCCCGTACGCTTCGTCCTTCCAGCCTTCGACCTTACTCGGCATGGGCGAGAGAATGCGACCCACCCCTAAAGCGCCGGTTCCCCCGTCAAACTTCCCCGACGCTCCCGCCAATCGGCGGGTGTTGCCGGCGTCGAGGACGCCGCCCGGTCAGGTCCTCCTCGGCAACTGGACCGCCGAGAAGGCGACCCGTCGAAGCCGTCCTGTGTCGCGGTCCACTCGTCCGAGCGTCAGCCAATCGGTGACGCCGCTCGCGCCGCAGGCGACGCACTGACCGGCGACGCGGGCCTCGACCGCGGGCCACTCGACGCCGACCTCCACGAACCCCTCGGCGAGGAAATCGGCGAGGTCGCAGTCACAGAAGTCGTGCTGTCCGAGGAGCCACAACTCGCTGACGGGGACCGACCGCTCGTCGTTGACGCTGAGCCACGCGCCGTCGTCCAACTGGTGGATAGAGACGACCATGCCAGCGTCGAGGGCCAGACCGGCGGTAAGCGTGTCGTCGCCCGCGACGCTTGCCGACTGTCGCGGAACTCGGTGACGCGCTCTCGGTGCCGAACCGACCGGTAGGGTTCGTGTCCGGCCGGTTCCGGGGTCCTCGGCCGAATCCCGGCCCGTCGCGGGAACCGGACAAAACCACCGCGGCGTGCGAGCATCGGTAGCGATTACGGGCGAGCGCGGCCTTTTACCCGGCGTTCCCCTACGCCGAGACGATGACTGCCGACGAGGAACTGACAGAGCGGTCCGACAGCGACGAGTCGCCCGAGGACGCCCCCGCCGACGACGACCGGAGTCACTTGGACGGCCTCGAAGACGGGTCGGGGTGTACCGAGATTTGGGAACACCTGAGCGAGCGCCGCGAGAACGACGAGGAGTAGGGGGATGGCCGGGAGTGTCCTCCGCGCTCGAATCTTCGGCTACGTTTCTCTACCTGATACAAATATAGAAGATTCCGATACAATTAGAGAGGAGTCTCAAGAAAACACATATAATTCCTTTTTCGAACAATCGACGGGCTTACAGAACCATCGCGGACTACGAAGAAGAAAGACGGAGAAAACGTCGAGTTTCGCGTCCCGAGCGAAAACGGACTACTCGATGTAGCCGAGCGCTTGGTCGATGCGTCCGAGTTCCGGCCCGGTCGTCTCCTGTCCGACGACGTAGCCGTTCTCGTTGGCCAGCAAGCCCGACCCGACCAGCGGGGCACCGTAGTTGATGGTGCCGATGTCGGCGGGCACGTCGAGTACGTCTTCGAGTCGGTCGAGTTGCGCGTCGGTGGTTTTGGGGTGACAGAGGACGCCCTCGTTCGTGGCGACGGCGGCGGTGCCGACGGTGCGCACGTCGGCGAGTTCGCCGCGTTCCACCTCGACCTCTAGCCCGTCTTTGACCGCCTGCACGGCGTCGCGCGGGAGGTCCGGGTGGACGTAGGCCCCGTTGTCGTTGGCGAGGACCACGTTCCCCGCGGCGTTGATTTTGCCGGGGAGTTCCGTCACGTCGGCGTCCACGGCGTCCTCGATGCGGTCGCGCTCGCGGTCGGTGACGCGACTGCTGACCAGCAGGCCGTTCTCGTTCCCGACGGCGAGCGCGCCGACGGTCGAGGAGCCTCCGACGTTGGTCCGGACGACTTCGACGTCGAGTTCGTCGGTCACGTCAGCGACCACATCGTCGTCCAAGTCCGGCCGGGCCAGCAGGTACTCGTCAGTCGCGCGAGCGAAAACCCCGACGTACGACGACCCGAAAAAGGCGGCGCGGAGCAAAGCTCTACTCTGCGTGTTCCGCTTCGACGATGGTCTCGCCCTCTTCCTCGAATCGGGCGGCGCGAACGCGAAGCTTGCTCGGGGGCTTTTTGCGACCGCGCGACCAGACGGCCTCGTTGATGGAGGGGTCCAGTCGAACCTCGTCCTCCTCGACCTTGAGATGCTGGGCGAGGTGTTCGCGGACGATGGTCATGGCCTTGTCGGCGCGCTTGTGCTTGGCTTCGGCCTTGGCGTCTCGGAGCGGTACCGTGATGACGCGCTCCTCGAAGTCGTTCGCGCTCATTATTCGTCCGTGTCGTTACGCCGCCAGTTTCGGCGCTTGGGGTTGCGTTGCGTCTCGCGGTTGGTCTTCATGATGACCCACGCCGGAACGCGACTGTTCTGTCGGTCGAGCTTGGACAGGCGCTTTTTCTGCGCCTTCGACTTTTTACTCATGGTACCACGTACTTCCCTACCGTGGCTTAAAATCTTGTTCCTTTGCGGCCGGTCCGCCCCGCGAGTCGCTCGGTCACTCCAAGGGGAACGACTCGACGGTCGAATATTCCGGCCCGTCGTCGGTCAGCACGCTCTCGGTCAGTCGGACCTCCGTGACCTCGGTCGTGCCGACTGTCGGCGAGAGTTCTTCGACCTTCTCTTGGACCAACTCCTTGCCGCCAGCGTGTTCCATCCGGGCGAGAGTGGCGTGTGGCGTGAACTCGTGGTCCTCGGGGTCGAAGCCGAGTCGCGTCACCTCGCGCTCGATGTTTTCGTGGAGGACTCCCATCTCGTCGCTCCCCTCGCCGACCCCGAGCCAGACGACCTGAATGTACCCGAGGTCCGGGAAGACGCCGAGGTCCTCGTAGGTGGCCTCGAAGGGTTCGACGCCCGACGAATCGACCGCGCGTCGGATAGCGTTCTTGACTCGCGGGAGTTTCCCCTGACTCACGTCGCCGAGGAACTTGAGCGTGACGTGGGCCTGTTCGGGGTCGGTGAAGTTGAGTCCAGAGGCCTCGGCGAACTCGTCTTGGACGGCCTCGACTTCCGGGGTGAACTCGTCGGGCAGGTCGATGCTGACGAAAAGTCTCATGGTCGATACGTGGTCCTGAACTGGCTTGAAGGTGGGCATCGAATTTCGATAGCGTAGTTCTTAACCCCGCCGAACGCCAAACACCGGGACATGACTGACCCAGAGGACCACGACTTCTCCGAGGGCGACGGATTCGACGAATCCTACGAGGAGTTCGACCTCGACCCGCCCGAACTCGACGTGAACCCGGACAAGGTTGACCCCGTGGACTCGCGCGTCGTCGCGGACCTGCTGGACGACCAGAACGTCGGCGACGAGGTAGACGTGGAGGAACTCATCGACGTGGCGCTGAACTACATGAACATCAACCGGTACGAACAGGCCGCCGATACCTTCGAGCGCGCCGCCCAGTTCGCGCCCGACGACAGCAAACTCGAACAGGAAGCGTGGACCAACAAGGGTGCGGCCCACGCCGAACTCGAGGAGTGGGACGCCGCCATCGGCGACTACCGCGAGGCCCTCCGAATCGACGACGACAGCGAACACGCCGCCACCGCCGAGACGAATCTGGCCTACGCGCTCTGGGAGTCGGGCCGGAGCGAGCAGGCGCTCGAACACGCCGAGAAGGCGGTCGAAATCGACGAGCGATTCGCCGAAGCGTGGTTCAACCGCGGGTTCTTCCTGCTGGAGCGCGGACTGGCCGAGGACGCCCTCAACAGCATCGAGAACGCGATTCGCCTCGGTCTGCGCAACTCGCAGGTGCTGGACGAGAAGGCTCGGGCGCTCGAAGAACTCGGCGAGTACGACGAGGCCGAAGAAATCGCCGAGGAGGCCGAACAGATGCGCGAGCAGGCCGAGCAGGAACTCATCGAACAGCGCCAGCAGAAAGAACAAGAGCGATGATTCTCAACGAGCGCGAGACCGACGAAGGACTCCTCGTGACGGTCTGCGACGACGACGTGCTTGGCGAGACGTTCGAGGACGACGGCGTCTCGCTCACTGTCACCGAGGAGTTTTACGGCGGCGACGAGGCCGACGAGCAGACCGTCGTGAATAGCCTCGCTCGCGCTTCGGTCGCTAACCTCGTCGGGACAGAGGCCGTCGAGTTGGCGATTCGAGAAGGGTTCGTTGACGAGGCCAACGTCCTCGACGTGGAGACGACCTGTCACGCGCAGTTTTTGCGAATGTAGCTCGCTGGTCGCTGGTCGCGCTCCGGTCTCCGGACGACTCTCTCGGCATTCAAAATAAGCTCTAGATATATCTATATAATTTCAAAGGAATGGTTTATCGTTTCGAACGGCTCACTCGTCGTCTGATTCGGCCGTCTCGTCGCCGGAGCTATCGCCCTCGCCGAGCGCCGGGAGGTTGACCACCATCAGAGCGACCACCGAGAGTCCGGTCAGACCAGCGCCCACCGAGGCCAGTCCGGTGTCGAACGCGATGGCCGCGACGGCGTGGAATGCGCCGACGAACGCGAGGCCCAGCAGGAGCATACTCGCGCCGAGTCGTCGTTTCGAGACCATACGGTGGCATCGGGTTGCAGGGTCTTAACCCCACTCCCGTGCGCCGACTTCGGCGGTGAGCGAAACCACTTTCGGTTACAGAACGTCGCCGGGACCGAAGGAATGTTCTTTCTCGAAACCCTACTTGCGAGCAATGGGACTGCAAAAATCGGACGCGCTCAGTCCGGAGCGCATACGAGAGGACTTCCCCATCCTTCAGCGGGAGTTCGACGGCGAGCAGGTGGTCTACCTCGACAACGGCGCGACGAGTCAGACGCCGAATCAGGTTATCGACGCCATCGCCGATTACTACCGGACGTACAATGCTAACGTCCACCGGGGCATCCACCAGTTGAGCCAAGAGGCCTCTGAAGCCTACGAGGAGGCCCACGATACCGTCGCGGAATTCGTCGGTGCCGAGGGGCGCGAGGAGATGGTCTTCACCAAAAACACCACCGAGGCCGAGAATCTGGTGGCTTACGCGTGGGGCCTGAACGAACTCGGGCCGGGCGACGAAATCGTCCTGAGCGAGATGGAACACCACGCTTCGCTGGTCACGTGGCAACAAATCGGCGAGCGCACCGGTGCGGACGTGAAGTTCATCCCCGTCACCGACGAGGGCTACCTCGACATGGACGCCGCCGCCGACCTCATCACCGACGACACCGAGATGGTAAGCGTCCTCCACGTCTCGAACACGCTCGGAACGGTCAACCCCGTCTCGGAACTCGCGGACATCGCCCACGACCACGACTCGTACATCTTCGTGGACGGCGCGCAGGCCGTGCCCAACCGCCCGGTTGACGTGAAGGACATCGACGCGGACTTCTACGCCTTCTCGGCCCACAAGATGCTCGGACCGACCGGCATCGGCGGCCTCTACGGCAAGGCCGACCTGCTGGACGAGATGGAACCGTTCCAGTACGGCGGCGGCATGATTCGCAAAGTCTCGTTCGATGAGACCACGTGGCACGACGTGCCGTGGAAGTTCGAGGCCGGGACGCCGCTCATCGCGCAGGGCGTCGGGTTCGCCGAGGCGGTCGAGTACCTCGAAGACCTCGGGATGGACGAGATTCAGCGCCACGAGGAGACCCTCGCCGAGTACGCCTTGGACCGGATGGCCGAGTTCGACGACATCGAGGTCTACGGGCCGACCGACCCGACCGACCGGAGCGGACTGGTCTCGTTCAACCTCGATAGCGTTCACGCCCACGACCTGACCTCCATCCTGAACGACTCGGCGGTCGCAATCCGGGCGGGTGACCACTGCACGCAACCGCTCCACGACAAACTCGGCGTGGCCGCGACGGCGCGAGCGTCGTTCTACGTCTACAACACGACCGAGGAAATCGACAAACTGGTCGAGGCCGTGGACGACGCCCGGCAGTTGTTCGCGTAGGTCGTCTCGACCGCCGGTCCGAACCGGCCGCTTTTTGGCGGTTCCGTCACACCCTCCGGACATGGTAGACTTGACGATTGCGGCCGTGATGGCGATTCACGTACTGATGGCCGTCCTCTGGACTGGCGGCTACCTCGTGACCGGGATGTTGGTCATCCCGGCGGCCCAGCGGAACGGGTCCCCCGAGTTGGCGCTGGACGTGTTGGACTCGCTGAAGTACTTCGCGTTCGGCGGCATCGCGGTGATGGGTGCCTCCGGCGGCGCGGCGCTGTTGTTCCTCTACGACAACGAACTGCCGGAAGGGACGCGGGGCACCGCGCTCATCGCCATGATGACCCTCTACGGCATCTTCGCGCTGACCAGCATCTGGTCGTGGTACGAGACCAAGAGTGCCCGCGAGGAGAACGTCAGGGAACTCCCCACCCGACTCAAGATGTCCTTCCGGACGAACTCGCTGGTCGCTACCCTGCTTGTCATCGACGCCGCGCTCATCGGGTACGTGGTCTGAGACGCCGGAATTCCCTCTGCGCAACCCTTTTAGGCCGGACTCCCGTACTTCGCAGTAACAATGGGCATGGGCTCGGACATGTACCGCCAGCAGATTCTCGACCACTACAAGAATCCCCGCAACTACGGGGAACTGGAGGAGGCCACCTTCTCCCACGCTGGCGAGAACCCGATGTGCGGTGACGAAATCACGATAGACGTACAGTTAGACGACGACGAGGAGGTCATCGAACGAGTCGCCTTCCGCGGCGACGGATGCGCTATCAGCCAAGCCAGCGCGAGCATGCTGAGCAAGGAACTGAAGGGCATGGCCGTCGAGGAGATGCAGGAGCTAGACCGGGACGACGTTATCGACCTCCTCGGCGTCGATATTAGCCCGATGCGGGTCAAGTGCGCGGTCCTCGCAGAGAAGGTCGTGCAGGACGGCGCGGACATCTACGAGGGCGAGAAGGAACTGGAGAAGACGACGACCGAAGAAGACGACGACTAACGCTCCGAATCCGTTTTTGCGGCTGTAGCGAATTCTCGATTCGAGTTTTCTGGGTGAACAGCGCGAACCGCAGAACCGGTTGGTCGGCCAGCGCGCCACGGTCGGTTGATTCGCCGGGCGTTTGCCGGTGGACTGCTCTCCCGAATGCAATCCGGCGGTTCAAACGAGGTCGTAGTAGTCGCTGAAGACCTCGACGGTCGCTTTGAACAGCGCGAGGATGATGGGTCCGACGAAGATGCCGATAGCCCCGAGGAAGTAGGCCGCGCCGAACACCCCCAACAGGATGACTCCCGAGTGGAGCGACGACTCCTTGTCGATGACCAGCGCCCGGAGGTAGTCGTCGGTGATTGCGACCACCGTCATGCCGTAGACCACGAGGAGCGCGGCCTCGACGAGTCGGCCGTTCACGACCAGATAGATAGTCGCACCGCCTAACACCGGTGCGACGCCGACGATGGGAACCATCGCCAGAAACATCATCACCACGGTCCAGAACGCCGCGTTCGGGACGCCGAGCGCGAACAGGGCGAGGCCCGAGACGAACCCCTGCACGGTGGCGACGAAGACGTGACCCTTGAGGACCGCCCACGTGGCCTCCTCGGCCTCGGCGTAGAGTTCGTTCTGGACCGCCAGCGGGAGCGGGGTGACGCTCTTGGCCCACTCGACCAACGTGTCGCCGTCCTTGAGCAAGTAGTAGAGTAGAAACAGCAAGAGGAGGACGCCGAGCGTGAAGTGGACGCCCGCGCTCGCCAGTCCGGAACTCCGCTCGGCGAGCGCCGAGGTGAAGTTACCGAGCAGTTGGTCGAACCGCGCGCCGATTTGGACGCCGATGACTCGTTCGACCACTCGCTCGACCGACTGATACGTCGGGAGGTCGTCCACGCTACTCGGTAGGTCGCCGATGTCACCGAGCGCGACCTGTAGAAAGAGACCGATTGGCCCGACGAACAGGAAGATGGTCAGCGTGACGAGCGCGAACGCCGCGATTCGGGGACCGACTTCCGGTTCGAGGCGGCGCTGGGCCGGCGTGAGGACGAACGCCAGCAACATCGCCGCGAGGACGTAGGTGAGGAAGGGTCTCACGACGAGAAACGAGAGGAGTGCGAGGACGCCGACCAGAATGGCCGCGAACCCGGTTCGGGCCTTCATGTATCGCCCTAGATGCTATCCCGGCCTAAAGGCCACGCGGCCGATTCGGTGGCTTTTCGGGGCGTCCGCGTCGGTGGCCGCCGACCGCTTGCGGTCTGCTCCCTCGCACTAAGACTAACTATTCATTTCTAAAACAATTGCATAGTTGGCCAAAGTACCGCAATTCGTGTTCGTGTGCGGCGTCCGCTGTGAAACCGCAGAAGAACCGAGGAGTCCGACTTACTCGGGTTTGAGACCGGCGTCCTCGACGCGCATCACGGCCTCGCCGTCGGCGAGGTTGGGCGCGTCCACGAGGCGGACGATACGCTTGTCGCCCTTCGACTTGCGGAGGTAGATGCGGAAGGTGGACTTGTGGCCGAGGATGTTACCACCGATGGGCTGAGTCGGGTCGCCGAAGAACGAGTCGGGGTTAGACGCGACCTGATTCGTCACGACGACCGCGGTGTTGTGGAGGTTGCCCACCTTGTCGAGGTCGTGGAGGTGCTTGTTGAGTTTCTGCTGGCGCTCGGCGAGTTCGCCACGACCGACGTACTCCGCGCGGAAGTGAGCGGTGAGCGAGTCAACACAGAGCAGGCGGACGGGGTACTCGTCGTCTTGGGTCTCGTTGGCGAGTTCTTGGGCCTTCTCGGCCAGCAACATCTGGTGGTTGGAGTTGAACGCCTTGGCGACGTGAATCTTGTCGAGGAAGTCCTCGACCAGCGCCTCCATGGCCTCGTCGTCGTCGGGCGTGCCCTCGATTTCTCGGTCGTCCATCGCGGCCTGAATGGCCTCGTCTGGGAGTCCCTTCACCATGTCGTCGATACGCTCGGGTCGGAAGGTGTCCTCGCTGTCCACGAACATGGCGCTCCCGCCGAGGCCGCCGTGTTCGCGGGGGAGTTGGACGTTGACCGCGAGCTGGTGCGTGACCTGCGACTTACCGGCACCGAATTCGCCGTACACTTCGGTAATCGACTGGGTTTCGACGCCGCCGCCCAGCAGGTCGTCCACCTCGTCGATTTTCCACTTGAGTTTGCCGATTTTCTCTCTGCGCTCCAGCACGGCCGCGCCGGTCTCGAACCCGCCAACGTCGGCGGCCTCGCGGGCCGCCTGCACGATGTCCGCGGCGGTGGAGTCGCCCACGTCGGCAGTGTTCGAGAGTTCGCTGGGGCTGGCTACTGCGAGGCCCTCGTAGGAGTCGAAGCCTGCGTCTCGGAGCTTTTCTGCGGTCGCCGGACCGACGCCCGGCAGTTCTTCGAGGTCTACGTCTGCTGCCATCGTATGCCTGCCTTGTGCCCCTCCTCATATAAACCCCCGTTAACACCGTACTGAAAGTGAAACGGTGGGACATGACGTAGTCAATTCGCCTTGAGACCAAACGTATAACCGGAATAAATGGCCTGCTTATGAAGCAATGAACGGTAGTCAGTAGTGATAGTGGGCACTATTGTACCGAATTATAATTATATAAATATCTGAATCGTTAATAATGGGATTGGTGGCGGGCGAATTTATTACTAGAATTATAATTCAATGAATTCCATCGGATTGTTACGGCTACGTGTGTGCTTTATCTGTTTGGCCTATGTTTCGTTTGATTAAGTATGTAATTCCAAGCAGGCTTCCGCCGCCACCTATTATTGTCACAGGGAGTGGTAAATTTAGGCCATCACTAGTCTCTCCCTCGGAGACGGCACACAGTGTATTACTGCTACCAACATAGATTGATCCGTTTGCTATCGCGGGTGATGATTTTATCCGGCGGCCAAGAGATATTTGGGAGTGTTTGTCCCCCGTCGTTGCATCAAGTGCATACAGATTGCCATCCTCACTTCCAACATATACCGTATTGTTGGTGACCGCTGGTGCCGCAGAAATATACAGTCCTGTCTCAAATGACCACCTTTTCTCACCGTCGTTGTTTGATAATGCGTATATTTTCCGGTCATGACTTCCAGCAAAGACAGTATCTGCTGTTACTGCGGGTGATGCTGTAACCCAGTGGCCTGTCTTGAAAGACCACTCTTCCTCACCATTTTCTGTATTTACAGCATATACTTTGCCGTCGTTACTCCCAAAGTAAACCGTGCCGTCTCGTACTGTCGGCGCGGATTCTATGGTTTCTCCTGTTTCGAATGACCAGATTTGACTGCCGTCCGATGAATCAAGTGCGTATAATTTATTGTCGGCACCCCCCACATAAACAGTCCCTTTCTCAACTGCTGGCGTTGTTTCGGTTGGTACTTTGCTTTGTCGCCAAATTTGAGTTCCATCTGTGCTATCGAATGCGTATATGCCGCTATTACCGATTGTAACGTATAGGTAGTTATTAACGACGGTAAGAGCCGAAACATCAGTAGTACCCTTGTTCCACGGTTGTATTTGCCACTGTTTAGTGCCGTCAGTCGCATTAAGGGCGTAGATATGTCCATCTTTCGCGGCTGCAAACAGAGTTCCATTCACAACCGTCGGAGTAGCAGATACTTTTGCTTCTGTATTAAAAGCCCATTTTTTCTCTCCAGTACTCTTGCTTGTAGCGTAGACGTTTCTATCGTCACTACCTACATAGACTGTCTCCTTACCGATGACTGGTGAGCTTCGTACAGGTCCCTTAGTCTCGAATGACCAATCCGTTCTGAGATTCGATTTTGGGGTCGCGGTTGTATGAATATGACCTGTGTTTGAAGAATCATATCCAAATTCTCGCCACTTTTGCTGATCTAAACTAGAACTTGAGTGCCCAGAAGGCTTTGTCTCGAATGTTCCTACAAAAATGGTGCCCGTCGCTTTCATGAAGCTTCGACGGCTTTGTTTAGTTGCCATGCTGTCTATTAGAAAATGAGAGCATAAATCACTTGTTTCAGAATACACATATACGTGGGGGAAAAGAACCGGTCGAGGGTAGTCACAGTAATAAACCAAAATATGGGAGTCATTAATGTCTGCATCTATTCTTATATAGATCTGATAATTTTCCCAATGATTGCGTGTGTATTTTGGACATTGAGCCGATTCTGGGAGTGATTCCACAAATATAGAAGAATCAATTTAAGAATATATTATATAGGTGTAACTTATAGTCATACAACAATAATTAAGTGTTAGTGTTTTTACTACAGTTTCATGCGGAAAATTGGACGGCGAGAAATGCTTCAAGCAAGTGGAATTGCAGCGACTACACTAATTACCTCCGGCACTGGAACTGCATCGAGTAGCAGTAGTGCTGGAAAACAGAAATTGCGGCTTCGAGCGAACCCGTCGAACCCACTGTCGATCCCAGAAATCTACGAACAAAAGGAGGCCGTCATAAGGAATTCTTCCTTATACGAGAAGAGCAGCCCTGTCCCTAGCATGCAAGCAAAAGGATTCTCTGAAAATGAGAAAATCCTAGCGTATAACTTTGACATTATCAATGGAGTCCCAACTGAGTGGACTGGAACGTATAAATCGATTCCGGACGCTAAAATGGCTTCCGCCTCTACTGCAGAGGTAAGTAAAAAAGAACGAAGGGAAGCAGCAAAACAGAGAGTCTTCAATAAGGCAGCAGCAGACGCACAAGAGAAGCGGGAGCGGAAAAACAATACGACAGACGACTCAGTGACACAGTCTTCTGTATCTACTTCCACTACGACCGATAGCTGGTCTGACTGGACAAAGAAAGCCGAGAGTGACAATTACATCACTTCCGATAATGGAAATGACCTAAGTTGGGAGTCAAAGTGGAAGCACGACCCGTCGGACACTTCACAGCAGGGCCTCAATACAGAACTGATCATGCGACCGTATGATCAAGGCCTTAATCCTTGGGAAAACGTGGACTGCGAAATTGATTTCGATTACAATGGCTCTACATTTAAAGAAATCGCAGACTACGGTCCCGGCAATTCCATCGGAACAAACACGGATACGTTCAATTTGGCGGTCTCGTCTGACTCCGTTGTCCAAGTCGGAATCTCTAGCTCAACGACGAGTTCAAACATAGACATTGACAATAAGAGTGATACAGATGCCAACTACGTCTACCACTGGTACGATATTAGTGGAGATCTTACGACCAATACTGTCCGAGTGAACCAGTCGGCTGTGACCGCAGGTACTGATCCATCTGGGACAGTTACCTACTGTGACCAAGATCTTCAGGGAGTGTTCAATTCCCCCGGTGGCAGAGAGTACGTAAATAAGGAGATTAAGGTGGAGTGGGTTTAAAATCCATAAGTACTAATTACGAAAGCAGATAGTTTCTAAAATAAACTGTTTGTAAAATATTTCTCCTATTACTCCCACGGATGCTTACCGGGGCTACTTGGCAAGAGCGCGTACCAGTACTCCTTGTTCTCCTCTAAATCCAACTCGCCGTCGAGGTTGCTCTCCAGTTTGAACTCGGCGCTCGAATCCCGGTCGCTGGTCCCCTTCGGCACGAGGGGGTAGTACGCGCCCCGCCGGAAGGAGTAGACCCAGTAGGCCTTCTGTCCGTCGCGCTCGAAAGCAAAGAGGGCGGCGAGGAGTCTGGACCCGTACCCCCGCTCCATCAGGGTGTCCGCCGCGAAGTTGAGGCTAGTTACGAGGTCCTCGAAGTCCGAGTCCCGCAGAATCACCCACGAGTAGCCGTAGTCGTCGGTCCGGGCCTCGGTTTCGGTGCCGGTCTCCTCCGCGCCGACCTCCAGAATCTCGTGTACTTCGTCCATCACGTCGGCGAAGTCGGCGCTATCGACTTCCGAGAAACAGAGCGCCGCCTCGCCCACCGCCTCGTAGCCCAGTTCGGCCTCCATCGTGATGTAGGCCGTACTCATCCCGAACAGGTCCTCGGGGTCGGCCTTTCGCGTGGCGTCGGCCTCGGCCCGGATGCCCAGCACTTCCCGCAGTCCGTCGAACAGTCCCATGGCGCGTCCTACGCACTCCCGGACAAAAAGGGGTGGTTCCGCGCCGAAGGGGGCGTTCTCCGGTCGGCGTCGCGCCGGGTACCCGGACTACGACTCCGAGACGTGGACGTGGACCTTGTGGGTGCGACCGTCGTACCCGATTCGCGCGCCGGTCGTCTCCGCCGGGAGACTGCCGAAGATGCGTTCGAGGAGACCCCGATACTCTGCCGAGAGGACGCCCGACTCGGCGTACTCCCCGGCTCTGGCCGCCTCGAAGATGGTTCGCTGACGCCCCGAGAGGTTCGAGTCGCCGAGCCACACGTCTACGACCTCCTCGCGGACGAACTCCCGGAAGGCGGTCGTGGAGTCTGCCACTTTCGTCGTCTCGTAGACGTATCCGGTCTCGGTGACTCGGCGGCGCTCGACCGAGAGGCGCAGGACGCGCCCGTCGTATCTGACGTACTCGTATCGCGGTTCGGGCAGGAGGTCGCTGTCGTCGGGGTCGCGGTGTCGCAGGACGTAGCAGTCACACTCGCTCCGGTTTCCGGTCGCACTTCCGCCCCCGGAGTCGGCCTTCGACACAGCGCGTCGGAGCGCGGTGTCGTCGTCGCCCGAGTAGGTAGACCAGTTGACCGCTTTTTGTCGGGCGGCCTCGGTCTCGACGGGTTCGGCCAGCAGTACCGGGCGCTCGTTTGTTGTCTCTCCGGTCTCCTCGACGGTGACGCGGTAGAACCGCCCATGGTACTCCACGAAATCGACGTACTCGAACTCCCTGCGCCCGTCGGTTCGGGGGTTGTTACTCCCGTCGAGAGTCGCCAAGAAGACGTTCAGCGCCTCGTCCGGGAGTTTCCCGGCCTGCGCGGCGAACGTGACGCGAATCCCGTCCTCGCCGATGGGGTACGCCTCCAGCGTGTATCGAGGTCCGGCCTCCTCGGTTTCTGACTGGGACCGAGACCCGGATGCTGGCCGAGACTGGGAGTCCGACCGCAGTCGGGCACACCCGGCAACCCACGGGAGCGCGGCCCCGACGCCAGCGACGAACCGCCGTCTGTCCATGCGGGAGGAATGTTCAGCAAAGCGAAGAATAGTTTGGGGTTTCGGCTGGCGTCTCCCCGTCTCGGGTGGGGCTACATCTCGCGTTCGAGTTGCCGGAGTCGCTCGACGCGGGCCTCGGTGCTGGGGTGGGTGCTGAACACCTTACCGATGAAGTCGCCCCTGATGGGGATGATGAAGAAGGCGTTCATCTCGGACTGCTCGCGGATGTCCTCTTTGGGCACCTTGCTCATGTTCCCGTCGATGGTCATCAGCGCCGAGGCCAGCGCCGAGGGCTTGCCCGTGATGGTCGCGCCTCCTCGGTCCGCGGCGAACTCGCGGTAGCGCGACAGGGCGCGGATGAGGAGAAAGCTCACTATCCAGACCACCAGCGAGGCGACGATGGCGACCCAAACTTGCGGTTGGCCGCGCTCTCGGTCGCCGCCGCCGAACAGCCAGCCCCACCGGACGACGAGGAAGGCGATGGTCGAGAGGAACGACGCGATGGTCATCACCATCATGTCGCGGTTCTTGACGTGGGCGAGTTCGTGGGCCAGCACGCCCTCCAACTCGTCTTGGTCGAGGGTCTTCAGCAGGCCGGTCGTGACCGCGACTGCGGCGTTCTTCTGGGAGCGCCCGGTGGCGAAGGCGTTCGGGACGCGACTGTCAACGACCGCGACCTTCGGCTTGGGCAGGTCGGCCTGCTGGGAGAGTCGGCCGAGCATCCGATGGAGGTCCGGGTACTCGTCCTCGCTGACCTCCTTGGCCCCCATGCTCCACAGCGTCAGCCTGTCGCTGAAGAAGAACTGGCCGAGCGAAAACGTACCCATTATCAGCACGATACCCAGCAGACTCGCGTACTGGGAGAGGATACCGATGAAGACAATGTAGAGTGCGAACAACAGGAACATCGTCAGGGCCATCCGCCCGCGAAGTCCCCAGTCTGCTTTCCACTTCATGTTCGTACATAGGAATTGACTGACTTAAACTCGTCCGGTAATGATCATCCATCTATATCAATATGGTTGGATAGCCATAAATTATATATGTATGACAGATAAAATGGTTGAATGGATGACAAAGAAATCAAGGAGGACGATGCTAGCATCGATTGGTGGAATTGCTTCGCTTTCTCTTGGAGTTGGGGGCGTCTCCGCGACAGGTACAGATTCCGAGCGCGAACGTGTTCCGATTGACACAGGCGAAGTCGGTGGTATCGATGAGGCATACGTAATCGCTTCTGGCGACCAACGGAAGACGGTGATGCGTGGCACCGTGACGCCTTCAATGCGGGCCGGTAATGCAACAGGTGCAGTCTATTCGGTGGACGCCACCGAAAATAAAGAAAGTAGTCTGTCCGATTCTGTCTCAGCGACAGTGAGCAAGGTAGATACTACTCCCGAAATCGGTACAAGTAGTGCGACTTCCGATGGCACTACTGAAGAAGTCACTACCAGTGGAGTCGGATCTGGATCGAAAACGGGGACCGACCCGACGAACGATTACGAAGGTGGTGCGTTCGTGACTCATCACGATATGCACGGGACGATGACGCTGGCGAAGTCCGAACAGCACATCAGTTGGGAGCAATCCAACGGCGAAGTGGACTGGATTTGGCGAGGGCATCGATACGAGACCGGAGCAGAATGGAGTGGCCAGACCGAACTCAACGGTATCGATTGGAGCGGCGATACCGTTCTCTCGCGCGTAGCGGGCAACTACTCCCAATCTGTTCTCAACACCACGATTGACCATAGGGTAAACCTTACCGGCAAGCCAAACGGCGAAATGGATTGGGAGGTTATCTGGTGGTGTAGTGATACTGGTAACGAATGGGGTTACAACACAGGTATCTACTACGAGAACCAGATGCGTTAAATCAGTCCTATTAACTCCAGTTTTCTGGTTCACCTGACCGTCACAGCAGACTACTACGACTTTTTGAGTGGTTCGTCCAATAGGTGGATTTTGAGATTTGGTCATCCCTATTGTGAAACTGCACTGAATCCCCAGCAAACCTACTTGGTTCTCGCCGTTGTCAGTTACCCGCGATGTCTCACCAGTCGGCCGACCCCGACCAGTCCCCTGCCCCGGACCAGTCGCCGAACCCCGCCCGCCGGGTCGGCGTCGCCACCGGTCTCACCCTCCTCGGGGTCGTCCTCAGCGTCCTGCTGTCGATTCCGACCCTCGTGGTCTCGCTCGCCCCGACCGCGGAGTTCGTGGTCGCGCTGGTTCTCTCGGAACTGGGATTCGTCGGGTCTGCGCTCGTCTTCCTCCGGGCGACCGGCAACGGGGTGGACTACCTCCGGATTCGGACGCCGAGTCGGCGCGCGCTCGGCATCGTCATCGGGGGGACTGTCGCGCTGTTCGTCTACCGACTGGTCGCTATCTCGATGGCACAGCAGTTCGGTCTCCCGCTGGCGGGCAACTCGGTGACGCAACTCGCCGAGGAGGGCTTTCTGACGACGCTCGTCTTGCTGATTCCGCTCTCGGTCCTCGTCATCGGACCGGCCGAGGAGTTGCTCTTTCGGGGCGTCATCCAGTCGTACCTCGACGGGGCGTTCTCCCGTGCGCCTGCGGTGGTTCTTACGAGCGTCCTGTTCGCGCTGGTCCACCTGCCGACGACGTGGGTCGCTACGCCCGACCCCGTGGCGGTGGCGGTGACGCTGGCCATCCTGTTCGGCCTCTCGGTGCTTCTGGGCTACTTCTTCGTCTGGACCGAGAATCTGGTCGTGCCGATTCTGATTCACGGTCTCTACGACGCGCTGTTGTTCGCCATCGCCTACGTGGCGCTGTCGTCGGACGTGCTGAACGAGGCCGTGGCGGTCGGCGCACGCTGAGCATCTGCCAGACGCGACTGTTCGGGCGTGAACCCTTATCATTCGGTAGGTCGTGGTCCGACCATGGCAGACGGTCAGCAACCCACTTCTCCCGACGCGACTCCTCGGAGCAGGCCGCTTCCCCACTGGTCGGACCCCGACGGCGACGTGCCGAATCTGGTTCGAGGAGAAGGCGTCCGAGTCTACGACGACGAAGGCACCGAGTACCTCGATTTCGCCTCGCAACTCTACTGCGTCAACGCGGGCCACAGCGAGGAGACCATCGTGGAAGCGATGACCGAACAGGCGAGCGCGATTCCCTACGTCTCGTCGTCGAAGCACAACGACGCGCGCTCGGAACTCGCGGACCGACTCGCCGAAGTCGCCCCCGAGGGCCTCTCGGACGTGTACTTCGCGGTTTCGGGGAGCGAGGCCAACGAGGCGGCGGTCCAGTTCGCCCGCGCCGAGCAGGACGCCCCGAAGGTGCTGACGCGCTGGCGGTCGTACCACGGCGGGACCTACGGTGCTGGGGCGCTGACGGGCGACCCCTCGACTCGCGCCACCGTCGAGCGGTACGCCGCGACATCCGGGTCCGCCAAATTCCTGCCGCCGATTCCGCGGGCGTTCGACGGCGCGACAGGCGAGGAGTTGGCCGAAAAGGCCGCCGACCACCTCGAATTCGTGATTCGCAACGAGGGTCCGGACTCCATCTCGGCGGTGCTGACCGAACCGGTCGGCGGGACCAGCGGGGCCTTCCCCGCGCCGCCGGGGTACTTCGAGCGCGTCCGGGACCTCTGCGACGAGTACGACATCCTCCTCATCTCGGACGAAGTAATCGCCGGGTTCGGGCGGTGCGGCGACTGGTTCGGGATTCAGACCGAGGACGTATCGCCGGACCTCATCACCTTCGCCAAGGGGGTGACCAGCGCCTACGCGCCGCTGGCGGGCGTGCTGGTCAACGAGGAGTTGGGCGAAAGCCTCCGCGAGGAGGGCATCGACGTGGGCCAGACCTTCGCCGGGCACCCGGTCGCCTGCGCTGGCGGAGTCGCGGCGATGGACGCCTACGCCGGGGGTCTCCTCGAAAACGTCCGCAATCTCGCGTCCTCGCTGGAGGCCGAACTCCGGGAGATGGCCGACGACCACGATGCCGTGACCGACGTGCGAGGACGCGGGTTCCTCTGGGCCGTCGAGTTCGCCGACCCAGACTCCGGCGAGGCCTTCGTGGACCCGTGGGCCGGCGACGAGGGCGAGAACCCGGTCGTGGAAGTGGTCGAGTCTGCGGCGGAGCAGGGGGTGCTGGTCGGCGGCGGACGACCGAACTTTCAGGTCATCGTCGCGCCGCCGCTCTGCGCCGACGAGTCGGACCTCCGGGAGGGCGTGGCGGTGCTGGACGAGGCGATTGGGGAGGTGTTCGACTGAGGCACGCTCCTCGGAACGGGACCTGTCTGGCGGGCTACAGAGTTTTGATGCTCTCTGAGGTTGCAGACTCCTAACTAGTCGGGGCGCGCCCCCGGCAGAGGGAGCATGAATCGAATCAGGACGTTCGCCGCGGTTTGCGCGCTTTTGATACTCGTCGGTAGTTCGGCCTCGTTCGCGCTCGGGGACGTGTCTCGGGACGCGGCGAAACCGTCGGCGCAAATCGCGGCACAGACCGGAGAGACCGGGTCGGTTAGCGTGGAGATTCTTTCGTCGGGGCATCACATCTTACAGGACGAATCCGACGATTTCGTGGTTCAGGTGATTTCCGACGAGTCGGATGGAATCTTATTCGGTATCAAAACTGACCTCGAAAGGTCGCTATCTATCGAATTTCAGCATCCTGAGGTCAAACCGATGGCGTTTCCGCTGATATACGGAGAGTACGACGCCCTCGGGTACATTCCAGCAGAACACGCCGACGCGGTAGAAAATATCCCAGTGGAAATTTCGCCAGACAACGAATTTTCGACGGGTAGCCACGAGATTCAGGCCGATTCGATTTCGCGGTCGGCCGCGAGGGTCGATAGCGACACGTTCGACCTCCGAATTTTCTGTTCGGTCGAATGTTGGATGATGCTGATTGGGACCGGAATCTGGGAGAACTTAGGTATAATAATCGGGATTCTCAGCCTCCTCATCGCCTTCTTTGGCCGGAAACGAATCCAGGACGCGCTTGGACTCCGGCGAGAGCGCGGCGACGAGGTTGATGTCGAAACCAGCGAGCGAGCGGACGCCGGAACCAATAGTAGCGAACCACCGGATGCCGACGCGGTCGGCGATGGCCAGCGACCGGAGGGATAGCGTCTCGATTCGTCGTTCCGCTTTTTATCGTCACTGATATACCCCTCTGCGTCTGTTCTAAACAAATAATTAATATGTCTTAAGAAATATTTTTATTTCTTTATTCACGACCTACGAACCGCCTGCACCTCGCCGACCGCCCCAACGATTTACCGCCGGTTCGTCGTATCACGGTCCATGCCACCAAATCGAACGGTCGTCGTCACCGGTGGTCTCGGACGCTCCGGGCGCTGGATAGCCGACCTCCTCGCCGAGGAGGACTGGCGCGTCGTCTGCGTCGATACCACCCATCCGGGGTGGGAAATCGACGCCCGCGAGAACCTCGATTTCCGGTCTGCGGACCTGACGAACCGGGGCGAGGCCCTCGACTTGCTCGCCGACCTCAATCCCGACGCCGTGGTCCACTGGGCCGCGCTCCCGTCGCCGACGCGCCACGCCGGGGGTCGGGTCTTCGAGACGAACGTGCTGTCTGCGTACAACGTCCTCGTCGGCGCGGGCCGAGCAGACGCACGAATCGCGTGGGCCTCCAGCGAGAGCGCCTACGGGTTCGCCTTCGCCGAGGAGAAGCGCCTCCCCGAGCGCCTGCCGATTCGGGAGGCCCACGCCGTGCGGCCCGAAGACCCCTACGGAACCTCCAAAGTCGTCGGCGAGGAGGTCGCTAAGATGGTGACGCGGCGGTTCGGCGTCCCGGTCGCCTCGATTCGCCCCTCGTGGATTCAGTACCCCGGCGAGTACGAGTGCGTCGAGGCCCGCGAAAATCTCGCCAACGGCGCGGGTAATTTCTGGTCCTACGTCGATGTCCGCGACGTGGCGAGCATCGTCTCGCGGGCGCTGGACGCAGATTTCTCGGGCCACGAACCCTTCCACGCCGCCGCAGGAGACAACTACCTCGAAATGCCCATCGAGGACGCGCTGGCGGAGTTCTTCGGCGGTCTGCCCGACGACTGCAACGTCTCGGGCGACGATTCGGCCCTCTCGGTGGCGAAGGCCGACGAGGTGCTGGACTGGCACCCCGAGTACTCGTGGCGCGAGGCGGCCGACGCGGAAGTTGCGGGACCCGAGTTGGTCCGGAATTGAGGGGACAGCACCTCGACGACGTATTGTCTACAATCGACACTATTCCGCCTCCGGTTCGGAAGTGCTGGATGCCAACACTGGCAGGGGCGACTCACTGCGTACCGCAGTGGGGAGTCCGAGTCAGAACGCATACCTTTCCGAAGCTATTTCCGAACAGATTCGTCTCTCTCCTCGAATGCACGGACTTGTGGGAATCCGGTCCGCCGGTGCGTCCCCTTCTTCAGACTTAAACCCTCCAAACTCCTACCACGATTCATGACTACCGAAGCCCGCGAGTTCTGTCCCAACTGCGGGGACCCCATCGAAGTGGACCCTGCCGAGCGGACGCCCCTCCCCGACGCTGTCGGCAAGCGCGGCAAGGAGCAGAAGCTCTGCGACTCTTGCTATTTCGACCGATTCGACCTCGTAGACGCGCCGGACCGCATCGAGGTGCTGGTCTGCTCGCAGTGCGGGGCGGTCCACCGCGGCAAGCGGTGGGTGGACGTTGACGCCCGAGACTACACCGACGTCGCCATCGACGAGGTTAGCCAAGCCCTCGGCGTCCACCTCGACGCCTACGACGTGTCGTGGCAGGTGGACCCCGAACAGGTGGACCAGAACACCATCCGGATGCACTGTCACTTCTCGGGCATCGTCCGCGAGACGTTCGTCGAGGAGGAGGTCGTCGTCCCGGTCAAAATCTCGCGCCAGACCTGCACCCGGTGCGGTCGCATCGCCGGCGACTACTACGCCAGCACGGTCCAGATTCGGGCCGAGGACCGCACTCCCACGACCGAAGAAATCGAGCGCGCCGAGGAAATCGCCCACGAAATCGTCGCCGAGATGGAGGAGACCGGCGACCGCAACGCCTTCGTGACCGAGGTCAGCGAGACCGACGACGGCGTGAACATCAAGGTCTCGACCACCAACATCGGCAAGAAGATTTCCGCCAAGGTGGTCGAGGAGTTCGGCGGCAGTTTCTCGGACGCCGAAACCCTCGTGACCGAGGACGAGGACGGCGAGGAAGTGTACCGCGTGACCTACGCCGTGCGCCTGCCGCCGTACTCGCCCGGCGAGATTATCGACCCGAAGGACGACGACGGCCCGGTCCTCGTCCGGAGCGTCCGCGGGAACCTGAAGGGAACCCGACTCACCACCGGCGAGGACTACGAGGCCACCTTCGAGGAGGGCGACGCGCCCGAGGCCCGGCGACTCGGTGACCTCGACGACGCCGAGACGACAACGCTCGTGGCGGTCGAAGACGAGCGCGCGGTCCAAGTGCTGGACCCCGAGACCTACCGGACCGAGACCATCGCCCGGCCCGACTACATGGACACCGACGCCGACGAGGTGCCGGTCCTCAAGAGTCGCGCTGGCCTCCACGTCGTGCCCGAGCAGGATGACGAGTAGCGCTGAAACCCCGCTCGCCGCGCTGGTCCGCAAACCCGAGAGCGAGGCCGCCATCGCGGCCCTGCAAGACGAAGGCGTCTACGACGCGACCCGACGGGTCCGGGAACACAGCGACGAGTTCGTGGAACTGCCTGTCATCGACCCGCCGACCGAGACCGACGTGCTGGACGTGGTGGAGCAGGTGGACCCCGAGCGCAGACTGCCGGACCTCGATTCGCACCTCCGGGAGATGGGGTGGTCCGAGGCCGAAATCGCTCGCGCGCCGGGGTCGTGGGCGGTCGTCGGGAGCATCGTTTTGGTGACGTTCGAGGACTGTCCCGACCGCGAGGAGGTCGCCGAGGCGCTCCTTTCGCTCCACGGCGAGGCCGACACGGTGCTGGCCCACGAGGGCGTCTCGGGTGAACACCGCGAACCCTCGGTCTCGGTCGTGGCTGGTGCGGGCGACACCGAGACGGTCCACACCGAACACGGGACCCGGTACGCGCTGGACCTCTCGAAAGTTATGTTCTCGCCGGGCAACAAGGCCGAACGCGCCCGGATGGGCGAGGCGGTCGAACCGGGCGAGCGCGTCTTCGACATGTTCGCGGGCATCGGCTACTTCACCCTGCCGATGGCCCGCGCCGGGGCCGAGGTGACTGCGGTCGAGAAGAACCCCGAGTCCTTCCAGTTCCTCGTGGAGAACGCGATGCTCAACGACGTTTCAGACCGCGTGTCGGCCTTCCGGGCGGACTGCCGCGACGTGGAGATGGACCCCGAGGCCGACCGCGTGGTGATGGGCTACTACGAGGCCGCGGACTACCTCGATTCGGGCCTCTCGGCGCTGAAACCCGGCGGCGTGGTCCACATGCACGAGGCGACGCCCGAGGACCTCCTCTGGGACCGCCCGGTCTCTCGCCTCCGGGACGCCGCCGAGGAGGTCGGCAGAGAAATAGAAGTCCTCGACCGCCGGAAGGTCAAGAGCCACAGCGAGGGCGTCTGGCACGTCGTCGTGGACGCCCGAGTGGAGTAATCCGGCAGAGCGCGCTGGATAACACAATCCGGCCGTTCTCCGTTCTCGGCCAGCTTTAAGCCCCGTCGCTCGCACGTCGGCGTATGCCCAAGTGCCCGTCCTGCGGCGGCGACGTCGCCGACCCGAACTACCGCAAACAGACCGTCGAACCCAAGACCGACCGCGGCGGCGTGACCGTCACCGCCACGACCGGCCAGCAGTACTGGATGGTGCTGTGTCCGAACTGCGAGGTGGTCCTCGGCACCGTCGAGGGACGCCAGTAGGCCTCCGGTAGAGTTCGACCATCTGCCGGCCGAACAGCAAACTATACGTTGCTAAAAGAATTACAAATATTTTTATTATGGGTGTTTAGTTGTCTTTGACAGTTGGCTAGCTTCTCGGAGGACACTCCTCGCGCTGTGCCGACCCCCGACCGCCGAAGACGTGTCTCTATCTCGGTAATTTCAAGTGTAATCGAGGTACAGAACGAAAAGATGGGTACACGACCGCGCCAACTCCTCTCTTTTCTCGAAGGTGTTTCGACCACCGAGATGCAGTTGGCCGCAAGCGCAGTTCTCCTCGTCGCTGGCGTCGCTACGACTCGGTTGTTCGCTCCGCTCGGCGTGAAATTCGCTCGAAGAAAGATTACGGAGACGCTCGTCCGCGGACGAGTCGAACGCGGCCTAGCGTTGGTCGCCGAGTACGTCCCGTGGCGGGTTCCGGCGTGGTTGTTCGTCCGCCTGTTACAGGGCGTCGTCGTCTCGCTCACGACGCTGGCACTGCTGGCCGTCTGGGGACAGTTCGAACTCCTGTTGACGCTGTTCGCGCTGTTCCAGCAGTCGATTCCGGTGTTGATACAGGTCGGTTTGACTGCCGGCCTCGTGTTGGGGGCCTACGTCGGCACGGACTTTCTCGAAGACTGGTTGGCGCGGTTCACCGAGCGGTCCGATAGACTGACCAGCCATCAGGAGGAGATTTCGGTCCGGGTCCTCCAACTCGTGACGTTCACGGCCGTCGGACTGGTCGTGCTGTCGATTTGGAACGTGGATTTGAGCGGTCTGCTGGTCGGGGCCGGGTTCCTCGGTATCGTCATCGGTATGGCGGCCCGCCAGACGCTCGGGTCACTCATCGCCGGATTCGTGTTGATGTTCGCCCGCCCGTTCGAAATCGGCGATTGGGTCGAAATCGGCGAGTACGAGGGTATCGTCACCGACATCACGATTACTAACACGCGAGTCGAGAACTTCGACGGCGAGTTCGTCATCATCCCGAACGACAAGGTGGGCGACAGTACGGTCATCAACCGGACCAAGAAGGGCAGACTCAGGCTTCGCCTCGACGTTGGCATCGATTACGAGGCCGACGTGGAGGAGGCCGTCGGCCTCGCCAAGGACGCGATGAAGGAAGTCGATCCGGTGATGGTCGTCCCCTCGCCGGAGGCCCACCCCAAGCAGTTCGGCGATTCGGCGGTCGTCGTCGAACTCCGGTTCTGGATAGACAAGCCCAGCGCCCGGCGTAAGACCCGCGCTATCGCCGCCGTCGTCCGCGAGGTCAAGTCGGCATTCGACCGCGAGGGCGTCAAGATTCCGTATCCTCAGCGCGAACTCGCCGGCCGCGAGGAGACCCGCGGCTTTCAGGTGCGTCACGAACCGCCGGGGAACGCTCCGGCAGACGCCAACGAGAGGCGTCCGCCACTCGAATCCCAGTAGGTCGCTGGTCCGCGACCCAAAAAATTATTTCACTCGAATTACTCGCGTTTCGTATGGACGACGACACGCGCCAGAAACTGATTTCGATATTCTTCGTACTGCTGATGCTCAGTTCGGGCGTCGCCTACACGATTTCGCTCATCTAAGTCTCGGTCGGTGCGAAATCGCCCGGTCGAGTTTCCCACCGTCAGGGCGTCGCAGGTCACCCCGCGCTCGTCGGAGACGACTACTCCACGTCCCAGACGTCCGCCATCGGACTCTTTCGCTCGCGGGTCCCGCCGGACGAGGTTCCGCCCGAGGACGACCCGCCGGACTCCTCGCTGGCCGACTGTGCGCTCGACGACTGTCGCCCGCGACTGTCCGACGAGTGCGAGTCGGTCCGAGTGCTGTTCCGGGACCGGCCCCGGTTCCCCGCGCTGGCCACCTCCGCAGTCGCCCCCTCTGCCGACTTGCTCGCGCTCTGGGGGTCGAACTCCGGCAGGTCGGGGCGACTCATGCACTCGACTTGCTCGCGGAACCAGTCGGGGGTGTCTCCCTCGGCCCGGTCGAAGACCTGCAAGAGACTCGAATCCGCGAGATACGTCGCGCCGTAGTCGTCGGGCGACCGGACGACCCGGCCGCAGGCCTGAATCACGGTCCGGAGCGCAGACCGGTAGTACCACGCCCACTGGCCCTCCTCGAGGCGGTGGGCGACTCGGGAGTCGTTGGTGTTGAGGAACGGGGCCTTGCAGATGACCTGCCAGCGCGCTAAATCGCCCTTCAGGTCGAGGGCCTCCTCCATCTTGACCGAGAGAAAGACCTCCTCGCCGTCGGTAGCCTTCCACGAGTCTAACTGGGCGTCTCTGGTTTCCTTGTCGTGGGTCCGGATGCGGTCGCCGACGCCCATCTGGTCGAGGCTGTCGGCCAATCGCTCTTGAATCGCGTAGGAGTGGCAGTGAACGATTCCCTTCTCGCCGCGGTGTTCCTGCATCACCTGCACCACGGTCCGGGCGATGGCTGGCAGGGTGTCGTCGCGGTGTTCGTAGGTCATCTTGCCCTGCGTCACGTCGTAGAGCGGCCGGTTCTCGACCGGGAAGGTGTGGCCCACGTCCACCAGCGCAACGTTCTCGGGGTCGAGGCCGACCTGCCGACAGAACGCCTGCTTGTTCAGAATCGTCGCCGACAGCAGGGCGAACTTGTTGCCCCGCTCCCAGACGGTGTGGCTCAGATACCGCTCGGGGTTCATCGGCTTGATGGTGATTGCTCCGCCGGCACCGCCGGGTTGGTCCACCACCCACGTCGTCGCGCTCTGGGTGTCGCGGTAGTCCTCTACGAACCAGTCCAACTCGCCGATGAGTTCTTGGAGTCTGTCGCGCTTCCCGGCCTCGTCGGGGGTCAACTCCTGCTTTGCGACCAACTCGTCTTTCCGGCGCTCGCAGGCGTTCTGAATCCGGTCGGCGTACTCGACCGCCCGGTCAACCCCGGCGCTCTCCAAGTCGGGAATCTTCAGGTCGTCCCAGATGGGCACGGTTCGGGGGTTGAGGTCGATGGCGGCGTACATCTCGGCCCACTCTGCGAGTCCGTGGGCCTCGTCTATCACCACCACGTCGCGTTTGCGGAACACCTCTGACCCAGCAGTCCGCATGAAGTACGCCAGCGTCATGGCCGCGATTTCGCGGTTGCTCGCAATCGCTCGGTCCGAGAAGTAGGGACACCGATGTTTGACCGAGCAGTCGTATCCCTTCTCCCGAGCGCAGGGTGCCCTGTCCACCGGGGTATCGGTTTCTCCGGGGAGTATGCAGTTGTAGTTGCGCTTGCCCCGGATGATTTTGAGGTCGTCCAACAGGTCGTCCTCGGCCACGTCGTCCAACTGGGAGACCTGCGGCGTGGTGTAGTACGCCCCGGTGGCGTCGCTCGGCGCGGCCTCGTCGGGTTGGCGGGCGCACCCGGCGATAGCGCGCGCCAGCAGGGACTTGCCGCTCCCGGTCGGCGCGCGGACCAGAACCACGTCGTTGCCCTCGGCGAAGGCGGATTCGATGTCTCCGAGGGCGTCACGCTGGTTGCCCCGATAGGAGGGCGCGGGGAACTCCTCGAATATCCGGTCGGGGTTCACTGTTCTAATTCAGGCGCGATTCGGGATAAAGCCTGTCGGTCTCGGTGGTTCGAGTATCGTGAGACAGACGCCGAACGAGACAGACCGAATCAGGATTTTCCGAGCGCCGCCACGTCCTCACCACTCGGGTCGTCGGGCAGTCGCTCGATGCACTCGAAACACAGGAAGTGTTCGGTCCCGTCGGCGTCGAATTCGAGGGTCATCCCGCCGGTCGAGTCGTTTTCGAGGGTCCAGAGGTTGGCGATGCCGCCCGCGATTTTGACCTCCTCGCCACAACCGTCGCAGGTGTCGGTGGCCATGGCCCAACTCGTCGCCCGAACGACAAAGCCCTGCCGACGGATTTCGAATCGTATATATCCGAGTTCGTAGTGAGAGTGAGTATCAGAGTCGGCACGGGCCGATGTGGGGAAAGAGGATGCACGAACCAGAATCATTAGTTGCGACTGCGGTGGACCTCGGGAATAGCTCGCCGAACGTATCTCATAGTTACTACGACCCTGTAGATGGCGGTAGCCTCGCCGAGACGATATTGGAGACGCTGGAGGCGGCGTCGGACCGCCCGGCCACCGAGATGAACGTCCGCCTCTACGACGCTATCGACCCGGACGCGCTCGACGACCTTTTCGAACCGACCCGCGCCGGGTCGAACCGGGACGAGGGTCGAGTCTCGTTCTCCATCGCCGAGTTCGCGGTTGACGTTCACGCCAGCGGCCACGTCTTCGTCCGGCCGATGAACTGAATGCGAGCCAATACAAACAGTAATTTGTTTCTTTTACACCAGTAGTGGCGTCTTTAGAATAGGTAAAGGTTGCTTACCGCCGTCGCGGCTTCGCGGCCCGCTCCGAGGAGTCCGGCGCGCTACAGTCGGTCGTCGGGGGCGTGTTCGTCGGCCACGCGGGCGGCCTCCTCGGCGTACCGCTCGCGGGTCTCGGGGTCGTCCACGGTGCCGAGACTGTCGGACGAGGCCTCGACGGCGGCGGTGGTCGGTCGGTCGTCGCCGAAACTGGTCAGCGCCCGCTCCTTTCGGAGGTATCGGCGTCCGTCCGGGGTCGCGTAGACGAGGATGACGATGTTCTGCTCGTCGTCCGAGTAGGTGCGCTGGACCAACCAAACCCGGACTGTCTCGTCGGCGGTGTCCTCGTTGCTGGCGTCTCCTGTGGTCGATTCGGTCTCCATATCGATTCGTAGGCGCTCGCCGGAGATAACGGTGTGCCCGACGATTTATGCCACCGGGAACCATACCAGAGAGGGTCATGGAAGTGAACTGCGAGGAGTGCGCCGGGTGTTGCATCGACTGGCGCGCAATCGCACCCGAACCCAGCGACCACGAGCGTCGGGGGCCGCGCGAGCCCTTGGACGACACCTACAATCTCGTGGCGCTGACTCGGGACGACGCTCGGGCGCTCCTCGACGCCGGACTGGCCGACGCGCTGACGCCCCGACTCTGGCGCGACGAGGACGGCGTCGAAATCGACGGCGTGCCCCTCTCGACCATCGACGGCAAGCCCGCGTTCTTCCTCGGCCTTCGCAAGCCTCGGAAGCCGGTCGGCCCCTTCGGGACGGACTCCTCGTGGCTCCCGACCTGCGTCTTCCTCGACCCGACGACGCTCCAGTGTCGGATTCACGACGAGGAGACCTACCCCACCGAGTGCGCCGAGTATCCCGGACACAATCTGAAACTGGACCACGAAACCGAATGTGAGCGCGTCGAGGAGTCGTTTGGCGGGAACCGCCTGCTGGACGACGACCCGCCAGAGGACCTCTCGGGGTTCCTGTTCGGCCCGCAAGCCGTGGGTCAGAAGGTGTTCGTCTTCCCCGACCCGGAACGCCTGTCGGGCGTCGTCGCCCGCGCCGAGGCCGGCGAACTCACCGCCGACGACCGCGCGCTGTTCGTCGCAGTCGCGGTGTCGTCTGCACCCGGCACGACGAGAGTTGCCGAAGACAAGTTCGAGTTGGCGCTCCCCGAGGCCCGCGAGACCGATTCGTGGGCGGGCCGGGCCATCGCCGACTGGGAGGAGCGCGCCGGTGAGGCGGGGACCGAAGCCCCAGACTCGGAACTGGCCCGGCGCGTCGAGGAGGAACGCGGCGCTCCCGAAACTCCCGGTTGGGACGAGTAGGACAGACCGACAGGAGAGCGCAGTCGCTACGCAGTACGGACACCGAGCAAATCAGTAATGCGCTATTTACCCGACTTTATCTCCTCGAACTGGTCGAGGAGCGCCTCGGCGGAGTCACCGGAGTCGTACTCTACGGAGCCATGATAGGTCGTCCGGTCGTCGTCCTCGCTGACATCGACGGTGTTGTTCTTGCGTTCGCGGCGTTCGTGTTCGTCTTCGTCATAGGCACCCATTGACATGGCAACCACACTCATAGTTGGCGTGGGTTAGTAATGAATGTAACGGACAATTACGTTCTTTTCCCTCCTCGAAAACAGGTCGATACAGCGACGGCTGTCTCGGGGACAGCGCCCGGTCGGTGGTCCTCGGGGAAGGAATCTGGGGCGTTCGTCACAAGAGGTAAATTCCTCGCGTGGCAAGAAGTGAACGTGGCGAGTCCGCTCCGCTTTCGCCGCTCCACGGAGCGGTGGACTGACGATAGAATCGAACGCGACATCTACGAACCGCTGGACGGGAAGTTCGGCGCGCAGTTGCTGACACCCCACTACGCCGGGCCGTCTAGCTACCGCACGCGCCGCATCGAGATGGGCAACGGCGATTTGGCGCTGTTCTGCTGGAACGACGACGAGGCCTTCTGGCTCGGCAACACCGAGACGCCCTCCGCGCTCTGGCGCACCGAGAAGTACACCTTCGAGGAGATTCCCTACTCCGTCGCCCGGTGGGCACAGCGCGAACTACTGGCTGATTTGACAGTCGAGGACCCGTGGCTGGCCGAGTACGACCACCTCTCGTGGTTCTTCCTCCCGGTCCTGTTCTCGAAGGACGGCCGACACTCGACCCGGACGTTCTTCCGGGAACACGCGATGGGATTCCCCGACTCCTCCCGCGACGACGCGCTGGCGTTCTACGAACGATTCCTGAGTACCGGCGTCTTGGACGACCACCGCTACGAAATGGCGTCGAAAATCGGCACTAGCCCGCAAGTTGACCCCGTGCGGATGGCCTCGGCGATGAGCGAGTTCACCGCGGCCAAGGTCCTGACCGACGCCGACTACGGGATTACGCCCGAAATCGAGGTCACGACCGGCCACTCGCTGGACTTTCAGGCTCACCCCGAGGAGGGCAACGATAGCGAGGCCCCGCTGGTCGAAGTCACTCGACCCCGACCACCCACGAGGCGACACGCCGACACGCCGACCGCCGCGGTCCGCGAGACGGCCGAGACCAAGACCTCCGGCCAACTCCAGAAGCACGGCGGCGGCGCGGTCCTGTTCGTGGACTGCTCGGGATTCCGCGAGGACGAGTGGGCCGCGGTCAAGGGCGAGAAACCGAGTGTGGGCCACCGGCCAGCGGTGGTCTTCCGCGCCCGGCCCTCGGGCAGAATTGAGGCCTACAGCGAGGGAACGCTCCCGCTGGACCTCGACGGCGCTATCGACTGGGTTTGAGAGATAGCGAACTGGTCGCGGTGGCGGTGCAGTAGTGGTGCTGTTTCGGTGTAGTCGCGGTACTGTAGCGTACCAGCAATCCTACCGCGAGCGAACGAAGTGAGCGAGCGGACCGAGGAATCCCTTGAAAGCGCGCCACCGGCGCGCTTGAGGAGGTGACGAAGTGTTTTTGGTCGAGCTTTTTATCGAGCGAGGCCGCCAGCGGCGGCCTCGCTCGCAATGAAAGGTCGTTTAGAACGAGACTTCTCCCGGCCCCGCCGTGCCGAGCGTCGTCGGGTCCCGGTCGCTGTACCCCTTCCGGCCGATGGCCTTCCCGCTGACTGCCGAGTAGAGTAGCTCCTCGGCCTCGCTGGAGGTGCCGCAGGTCTCGGACTCGACGCGGGCGAACACCTCGCCGATGGTCTCGGTCCCGTTCGGCAGGTCGAGTTCGTAGTCGCCGTAGGAGTCGGTGAGTTGGTCAGTCGTCGCGGGGTAGTCGTGTTCGCGGAGCAGTTCGGTCGCCTGTTGGAGCGTCATCGACAACTTCTACATCAAAGTTAATGATAAATCTTGCTGGGCATGAGTAATGACGAATTTAAGGTCATTAAGGCCGGACCGCGATAACGAAGCGTTTTCGGGGACCCGCGACATTCTGGGGATATGAGCGTCTTCGCGGACCTACACGTCCACACTACGAACTCCGACGGCGAGATGGAACTGTCGGAGGTGCCCGAGGCCGCCCGCGATGCGGGCGTCTCGGTCGTGGCCATCACCGACCACGACCGACTTCACCCCGAACTCCCGACGCCGGTCACGGCGTTCGAGGGCGTCACGGTCGTCCACGGCATCGAACTGCGCGTCGAACCCGAGGACGGCGAGCGCGTGGACCTGCTGGGCTACGGCGTCACGCCGACGCCGGACCTCGTGGACGAACTCGACCGCATTCAGGCCGACCGCAAGGAGCGCGGCCGGAAGATAATCGCAAACGTCGAGGAGTCCCTCGGCGTGGACCTCGGCCTCGAAGCGCGCGAGGGTCTGGGTCGGCCCCACGTCGCCCGCGCCGTCGTGGACCACCCCGAGACCGACTACGACGAACCCGGCGACGTGTTCGACGACCTCATCGGCAACGACGGTCCCTGCTTCGTGGCCCGCGACGTGACGCCCTTCGAGCGCGGCGTCGAACTCCTGCAAGACGCCTGCGGACTCGTCGGACTGGCCCACCCCTACCGCTACGACGACCCCGAGGAGGCCCTGAAACTGACCCGCTACCTCGACGCCGTGGAGCGATACTACCCCTACGGCGACGAGGTAGACGCTCGCCCGGTCGAGCGCGCCATCGCCGAATACGACCTGATTCCGACCGGCGGGACCGACGCCCACGGCCACGAGTTGGGGAAGGCGGGCCTGTCGAAACCGGAGTACCGTCACTTCCGGTCGTCGGTCAATCTGTAGATTGCTTTCGGACAGGTATATATTCCCTTATTGTGGGTAATAGTGTCTTTATTTCCGCGGAGAAGTCAGCAGTCGAGCGACGGCCTGACTCCTTGAGCGACGGAGACGGTGACGGCACCGTGACCGTACTGCAACCGCACGACTCGGCTCTGCCACCGTCATCGCGCCCTGTGCCTCCCCGTCGCCCGTGCGCAGAACTGCGCACGGGCGGCGGCTCAGCGGGCGAAGCGAGGTAAGGCTCAGAAGACGCGGTGTCTTCCGGCGCGTCCCGCGGATTGTGACATCGAGTGCGTCCGGTGGTCGGCGACGACTCCGGAACGACAGATTGGGGTGTTACGGCGGGGTATCGGGCCGTTCCTTCGGAAATCGGACACGCTCGGCGCGTCGAACGCAGACGTTAAATTCCGTGAGGAAGTAGTTCATGACATGCGGTGTCACTACTGCGACCGGGAAGCGTCGTTCGCCCCCGAACTGAACGGCGTGCAGGTGGGTCTCTGCGACGCGCACTTCCGCGACCAGTTCGAATACCTCGCGGAGACCGACGCGCTGGCGTACCTCCGACAGGAACTGGACGTAGACCGGCCGGAGTAGCGACTCCGGAACCCGCGTTCTCCGAAAGAAAAGTGCCCGATTAGGCCCGGCCCGCGTCCACGTCGATGGCGTCCACGGGGCAAACGTCCACGCAGAGCATGCAGTCGATGCACTGGGCTTCGTTGGCGGGGTCGGCTTTCTTCTCGCTCTCGGGGTGGTCGGGGGAGTCCACCCACTCGAACACGTCCACCGGGCAGTCCTCCAGACACGCGCCGTCGGCGATGCAGAGGTCGAAGTCCACGGCGACGTGGGTGCCGTGGATGCCCAGTTTCTCCGGTTCGTCTACGGGACCCCACACGTCGTGGCCCTCGTGGTCGTCTACCTTCTCGCGGTTTTCGTGAAATTGCGGGTCAATGGCCATTGCTGTCCACCTGTATCCAGCCACAGCACGAGGGTACTTAAAACAACGTTCTCGTATTAAGCTTATCGAGCGAATTTCGGGTTTAGGCCGGGCTAAAACCACCATACGGAGCGGGTACGCTCGCGGACCTACCTACGAACCTCCGTGACAGTTTAAATAGGGCCGGGTAGAATGCACCGACATGGAGAAGGTCCGAATCGAGGAGGTCGAGGCCCGCGCCAGCGGTCCCGCCGAGATAAAACGCCCACTCACCGCCGCGCTCGGTGCGACCGGACTCGCGGTGAACTACTACGAACTCGCGCCGGGCGATAGCTTCGCGTTCGGCTATCACGCCCACTCAGACCAAGAAGAAGTGTTCTACGTCCAGTCCGGCACGGTCACGTTCGAAACCGAGGACACCCCGGTCGAGGTCGGTCCCGGCGAACTCGTGCGGTTCGCGCCCGGTGAGTACCAGCGAGGAGTCAACGAGGCCGACCGACGCGCCGTCGCCCTCGCTTTGGGTGCCCCGAAGGAGAGCGGCGACCTCGACCTCCGCCGGGAATGCCCCGACTGCGGAGAACGGACCTCGAACAGTATCCAGCGCGCCGAGGAGCGCGATGTCCTCGTGACGATTTGCGAGGACTGCGGCGCGGAGACCGGCCGGTTCGATTAGTCTCGCTCGCACTTCGGGTCCGGGCCGAACCGGGTCCACGCCAGTCCCAGCACGCCGACCGTCAGCACCGTCACCAGCACCTGCGCCACGCTCGCGCCGAGGCCGCCGGCGACGGCACCGCCGGCCAGCGCGGCCCCGCCGACCGCCGACCCGCCGATACAGCAGAGACTCGCCAGTCCGCCGATTCCCAGCAGTCCCCACGGAGTGCGTTCGGCCATACTCGATGGTCGCAGTGGTATCCCTTCGCTCTTTTGCTCGCTCGGGTTTGCCGACGCGCGTAGCTTTTTGCCGCCGGACGAACACGCATCGACCATGACGACCATCCCGAGTCCCGGCCTCGGCACGTCCGGGAACGACAATCCCGAGACCTGCGCCGAGACCGTCCGGAAGGCCCTCGAAATCGGCTATCGACACGTAGACACCGCTCAGATGTACGAGAACGAGGAGGCCGTCGGCGATGGCATCTCGACAAGCGAGGTCCCCCGCGAGGAGGTCTTTCTCGCCACCAAGGTCCTGCCCGCGAACCTCGCCCCGGAGGACGTGCGTGAGACCACCGACGAGAGTCTGGACCGCCTCGGCGTGGATGCGGTGGACCTGCTCTACGTCCACTGGCCGATGAAGGCCTACGACGCCAAGAAAACCCTCCCCGTCCTCGACGAGTTGCGCGAGGCCGGCAAGACCGAACACGTCGCGGTCAGCAACTTCACGACCGAACTGCTGGACGAGGCCCGCGAGATTCTGGACAGTCCCATCGCGGCGAATCAGGTCGAGATGCACCCCCTGCTCCCCCAAGACGACCTGCTCGACTACTGCCGTCAGCGCGACATCACCGTGGTCGCCTACTCGCCGCTGATGCAGGGCGAGGCCGGCGACGTGGACGTGCTGGCCGAGATTGCAGACGCTCATGACGTGACGCCCGAGGCGGTCAGTTTGGCGTGGCTAACCCAGCGCGAGGGCGTGGTCCCGATTCCGAAGGCCACCGGCGAGGACCACCTTCGGGCCAACTTCGAGGCCCCGACGCTCTCGGACGACGAAATCGCGCGAATCGACGCCATCGAGGAGCGCGAGCGACTGGTGGACCCCGACGACGCGGCGTGGAACTGACGAGACCCCGCTCGCCCCGTCTCAGACCGGTTCGATTTCGTCGCCCGATTCGATGACGCCGCCCTCAACTACATCGGCTTCGAGGCCGCCGCGGTGGACCAGCGCCGAGACGGCACCGTCGTCGGTCAGCGATTCGAGGTGCCCGCAGGGTTCGCAGAGCGCGGTGCCCTCGCAGACGACCTCACCCACTCGGAAACGCTCGCCGACGAGGTGGTTGAGCGCGGCATCGCTGGTGGTGAGGTTCCGGCGATGCTCCCCGTCGCGGAGGTCGATTCCGTCGCCGTCACCTTCCGCGGCAGATTTCAGTGCTTCGGCCTCGATGAGCGTCAGGTCGGCCTTGTCCGTGCCGAAATGGCGGTCCTCACGCACGCCCTCGCCAGCGACGACTTCGACCGACTCGCGCTCCTCGGTGTCCGCGCCGGATTCGGGCGCGAGGTGGATGGCTTCGACTGTTCCGGTTCCGTCCATAGTCGGGTCTCGGAGCGGTGGGGCTTAAATCTCCGTGACGAGGGCAGAGCCGGACGGCAAGAAACATTCTTGTTTGGCATACACTGTAGGATGTTTTCTTAACAATTGTATAGGCGTCCTTATTCGGATTAACTACCGAATCCACAATCTCCGGCGCGCGCTGGCGCGGTGCGGTGACGCTTGTGAGTCGGCAATCCTCAACTCTCGGCGAGCGACGACCCCAACACGCCCGAAACCGAGCGACACCGCAGAACGGAATCAGTCCAATTTTGTACCCCCGAAGCAACAGTCCGAGTCGTGCCGCGGTTCGACTACCCCTGCCCAGACTGCCGGACGACGAGCAACCTCCACGGCCCCGACTGCGAGTTCGAGGGCGCGGCGTGGGCCGACATCGAGAAGGCCTACACCGACATCGTGGCGGTGCTGTCGGCCGACCCGCTCCCCGACGACGCGCTCCGGAACGCGGTCCACGGCCGGTGGAGCAACCTCCATCAGGCCGCCTTGGACCGCCTCCAGCGCGAACAGCGCGTGATGGAAGACGAGCAGGGACACCTCGAACTGCTGACCGCCGAGGAGTACAAGGAACACGTCACCGAACCCACCATCGAACCCATCAAGACCGTCGCCCGGAAGGGGTCGGTGCCGGGTGCCCACGACAACGCGGTCTTCGCCATGATAGCGTGGTACGAGATGGTCGGTCTCTCGTGGGACGAGACCCGCGAGCGCGTGGTCAACTGGCTTCGAGACACCGGGACGTGGACTCGCGGGGGCTTCGAGGAGTCCTCGCCCCAAGAACTCGTCAACAAGAAGCGCCACGTCTACGAGTCGGGCTACGGGTGGAAGGAGAAGGCCGAGGCCGCCAAATCTGTCATCGACCGGAGTCTCTAATCGAGAAGCTCCTCGATGCTTTCGACTGGCGAACGATAACCCGCTCGCTCCCACGTTTCGAGCCAATCGTCGGCCGTTTCTACCGTTAACTCGTCTCGTGCAACACCGTCGGCAAGAATTCCGACAGAGCCTGTTATGCCGACCTCGTGTTCCTTGGCGAGTCGTCTCGCGTCTAAGTCGTCAGTTGCCAGAACCCAGTCGGGCCATGTCTTCCGGAAGGCGTGGGCCTCTCCCCGGTCTAACCTCGCTATCGGGTCTGGTTCGCCGTCTACCGGCGTCGGTTCGAGAACGCGAATCTCGGTAACGGAGTCTTCCGGTGCCGATTCACCGGGCTTCAGCCAGTCGAGTGCTGGTTGCAAGTAATCGTATCCTTCGTCTCGTCCTCGCTGGAGTTCTCGCTCGACTTCGGGAACCGTGACTGGAATCGCAGTCGCGCTCACTAACCAGTTGATGGAGCGGCTTCGAGCGAAGTTCGAGAGGACAGTCGTGTCGAAGACGATTGGCGTCGGCCCCTCACTCGTTTGCTCGTCGGGCAACATCTATCTCGCTCCGCGCATCTTCTCTCGTCTCCGGCCCAAGTCGTAGCTCCACACCCGCCTCGTTTAGAATCTCTTGCATCCGAATCTTGGACACGTCGGCGCGTTCGGCGGCCTCCCCGAGCGTCAACTCTCCGAGCGCGTAGCGTCCGACGACAGTGGCAAGTTCCACGTCGTCGGACCCGCCGCGCGAATCCAGCGACATACGAGAACGTAGTGCTTCTTCCGGTATGAATCTGAGGGAGAGAACGGAGTCGCCGGAAAACCGACAGTCGTCGTTAGTCGCTCTGAATCCGAGGAGCAAGCATGAACGTGACGTTGCCCTTGCCCTCGGCGATGTCGAAGTGCATCTTGACCGGGAACTCCTCGCCCAACTCGACGCGGACCTCGGCGTCGCCGGGGATGGCCTTGTTCATGTCCTTGAGGTAGTCGAGGCTGAACAGCGACCGGGCGTCACCGGCCTGCAGGTGTACGAGGTCCTCTTTGTCGAGTTCGAGGCGCACGTCGTCGGTGTCGCCCTCCGCTTCCACGATGAAGGTCTCCTCGTCGGGGTCCACCGCCAGCGCGATGTGGTCCGAAACCATGTCGGCGGCCGTGACCGACCGGTCGATGTCCTTGCCCTCCACGACGATTTCGGCGGGCAGGTCGAGGTCCGGGATGTCGGGTTCTTGGCGAATCGAGTCGGGGTCGATGAGCGCGAGGGTGTATTCGAGGCCGTCGATTTGGATGTGAAGTTTGCGGGTCTCCTCGTCGAGTTCGAGGTGAACCGGCTGGTCGCCGCTGGCCATGCCGGCGATGTCTTCGAGTCGGTCGAGATTCACGCCGATGATACCGCCGTCGGCCTCGTAGGACTCGAAGGCCGTCGCGTCGAGTTCGAGGTCCACCATCCCCACGTTGGCGGGGTCTACCGCGCGAATAGCCAGACCGTCTTCTTCGAGATGGATTTTACACTCGTCCACCAGCACGCTCACCGAGTCGATAGTGTCCTTGAGCGTGTCGGCGCTCACAATAGCCTTAAACATCTTGGAAAGTGGTACGAACCCCCGGCATAAAAAAACACCCGTTCGGGCGCGCACGCGTGAGAAGAACACGGCAACGACTCTCACGGTGTTCGGCGCGGAGAGAAGTTATCGTAAAAATCGGTCGTTCGGGCCGGCGGTTTCTCGGTCAGGCTTTCTCGACTTCGAGGACCGTCACCATGCCGCTGTCGTCGGCGCGGGTCGAGACGCGCTCCCACCCCGCTTCCGCCAGCAGGTCGGCGTGTTCGTCGTCGGTCCGGACCCGGCCCTCGACGCTACTCATCATGTACATGTCGTAGAGCTTCGGGAAGTCGCCGCCGTTGGGTCCGACGACCGGTTCCACGATGAGGACGCGGGCGTCGTCGGGAGCGCTCTCGCGGATGGTCGAGAGGATTTGGACGTACTCGTCGTCGCCCCAGTCGTGGAGTACGTGTTTGAGGGTGTAGCGGTCGGCCTCGGGCACCGACTCGAACATGTCGCCGCCGACGAGCGAGCATCGGTCCTCGACGCCCAGTTTCGGCGCGACCAGTTCCTCGGTACTCGGCAGGTCGAGGACCGTGCCTTCGAGGTGGGGGAACTCCGCGAGGAGCTTACACAGCATGTAGCCCCGGCCGCCGGCAACGTCGCAGACGTGCGAGACCGACTCGAAGTCGTAGCCCGCGAGGACCTTCAGGATGGCCTCGGACTGGACCTGCGTGAGACTGCTCATCCCCTCGTTGAACAACTCGGCGAACGCGGGGTCCTCGCTGGTGCGCTCGAACAGGCCCTGTCCGTGTTCGCGCTCGAAGGGAGTCGGTTCGCCCTCTCGAACGAAGTCCGGAATCTGGTTCCACGGGGTGACGAAATCGGGCGAGTTGATGATTTCGACCACGCCGCTCAGCGAGGCCGGGTGGTCAGAGCGCAGGAGCGCGCCCTCGGGAGTCAGGGTGAAGGTCCGCCCTTCGTGTTCGTCCAGTAGGTCAAGCGAGGCCAGTGCCCGGAGGAGCCTGTACGATTGGTCGGGGTCCAACTCCAGTCCCTCGGCGATGTCGTCGGCGGGGGTCGGCTCCTCGCCCACCGCGTCGAAGACGCCCAACTCGACCCCGGCGTAGAGGGTCTGGCTTCGCCAGAGGCCGTAGGTCAAATCCATCACGTTCCGGACGGCGTTCGCTCCCGAATCCGCGTTTTCTGTCATGGGTTACCGTGGAAAAACAATGCGAGTACGGTTATTTAAGCCTTGATTAGCTCGCCAGCGAGTCGGGCGTCCACTTGCCAGCCAGCGTCGTGACCAGCATCGTGACCGCCGAGGAGCCGATGCCGACGAAGGTGCCGGGGAGCGAACTCGGGCCGGCAATCGTCCAGCCGACCCCCGTGACGACGCCGACGACGATGCCCGCCAGCACCGGTCGGCCCGAAAGCCAGTCCCACCGGAGCGCGGCGTAGACCGGCACGAGGAAGGCGCAGGTCAGCAGAACTGCTCGCAGGTAGTAGATGACGATGATGGTCCCCGGCGGGTCGATGGCGACCCCGGCGGCCGCGAGTCCCGCGGTGACGGCCGAGAACCGGAACACCCGAAGCTTCGTCTCGTCGTCGGCGTCGGGCCGGAAGTACGAGAAGATGTCGTGGGCGGCGGTGACGCCGGTGCCGTGGAGCATCGTGTCGGTGGTCGAGAGAATCGCGCCCATCGCCGCCAGAATCAGGAGCGCGCCGATTTCTTGGGGCAGGTACTGAGTGAGCAACAGCGGGAAGGCGGCGTCCGGGTTGTCAACCGGGATGCCCGCGTTGTTGAGCGCGACGACTGCGGCCCCGCCGAGGAAGACCATCGCAAAGGAGAACGCCGTGAGGATGACCCCGCTGACCGCGATGTGGGACTTGGCGGTCTTGAGGTCACGGGTCGCGTTCAGGTGGATGATGGCGCTCTGGCTGGTGAACAGCGTGCCGAAGAACGCCGTCGCGGTGCCGAGGACCCCGATAATCGTCTGGTCGGGCCGGAGCGGCGTGAGCAGTTCGGGGTCGATGTTCGCCAGTTGGGTGTTGACCGACGCGAGGCCGCCGAGGTCGGTCACGAGGTAGACCGAGACGAAGAAGACGGACGCGACCATAACGGTCCCCTGCACGAGGTCGGTCCACGCCACGCTGACGAGACCACCCATCACGGTGTAGGCGATGAAGACGACGGCCACGACCCAGACGATGTATTTGTAGTCGATGCCGGTAATCGTCGTCACCAGCAGACTCGCGCCGACCAACTGCATCAGGACGTAGAGCCAGCCGTTCAGGAGCAGGACCACGGCGGAAATCGGCTTCGCGCCCTCGTAGCCCGTCACGTCCACGATGATGTCGGGCAGGGTGGTGTACTCGAAGCTTCGGACCTTGTGGGCGACGAAGTACATCCCGCTGAGACCCAGCATGAGGCCGAACTGGATGTTGAGCATCACCGAGTAGCCGTCGGTGTAAATCGCGCCGACCAGACCGATGATGGCGACGGTACTGACGAAGTTGGCGACCAGCGACCACGTGGCCAGCGTCGGGCCGAGGTCACGCCCGTAGAGCCAGAAGTCCTCGAGCGACTCGCTCTGCTTGTTCCCCCACGCGCCCAGCGCCAGCACGCCCAGCAGGTAGACGGCGAACGCGCCGGTGTAGAAGGTGTTCATCGTCATCGCGGCTCCTCCCGAATCGGCTTGCCGAGCAGAATGTGGACGACGAGGTAGTGGACCGCGGCGGCACACCCGGCCATCGCCGTCACGCCGAACGCGGCCGCGGTCGCGTCAGGCATCCCAAATATTGTTGTAGGACTCATATTTATTTGCTAAGAAATTGGGGAGTTGGTTGGCCCGCGGTAGTGCGTTCGTCGGCGTCGGCGAGTGTTCCGGCCCGTGAAGCCGTGAAAAACCGCTGTAAGCCGCTGTGTGAACTCATCGGAAACGAATCAAGATTCAAATACCATTAATCTTTATATCATTGGTAATTACTAACAGATTAACTACAGATTTGCGGAAACCGGGCCTCCTCGTCGTGAATCACGCTACTGGTGACACCGAAGTCGAGGAGGCCACGCACCCGACGAAATCAGTGTGTGAATCGGTAGAACGGAACAAAACTATTTTGGTCTCGCGCAGAACCTATGAACTAATGATGGGTGGGTGCAAAACGGGTGCCAATGGCAGATTTCGAGACTGGTTTCCAAGCGGAACGCGACGCCGACTTCTCGTGGATTAGTCCGCTGGGCGTCGAATCTTCGCTCGAACAGTTGCTTTCCTATCCCGAAGGCAGAGACGACATCGACAGCATCATCGACGCGGGGTGCGGTGACGGGACGCTGACGGCCAAACTCGCCGAGCGATACCCCGACATCGAGGTCCACGGCGTGGACCCCGTCGCCGAGGACATCGCAGAGGCCGAGGAGAAAGTCGCGGGCCTCGACAACGCCACCGTCGAGGAGGCCTACCTCGACCCCGAGGTTCACGAGGCGGACCTCGTTTACGCCATCAACATGGTGCAGGACACGCCCGACCCCGCCGAGGTCATCGAGCAGATTCACGATACCCTCCGCGAGGGCGGCGAGGCCATCGTCACCGCCCCGACCACCGGCACCGAGGACCTGTTTGTAGACCCTTCGCCCAAGTACCCCCACACGGAACTGACCGAGTACGACGACCACCTCGTCAACGACTTGGGGTACGTCCGGGGCGAAGTCCACTACGGCGACGAACTCATCGAGCAGAAACTCTACGCGACCCCCGACGAGGGCGACGAGTCGCTGGTCCTCAGTCAGTACACCATCGAACCGGAGACGGTCGAACGCTTCTGCTGTGAGGCCGGATTCGAAATCGCCGAGACCGACTCGCTGGTCTGCAACCCCGCCGCTATCACCTACTTCATGGACTTCTTCAACTACGCCGAGGAACTCGACGAGTGGCGCGACCGGACCCAGCGGTTTCAGGACGACCCCGAGTCGGTGGACGACGACGAACTCCTGAGCGTCTACACGCTGGTCCTGCGAGCGTAGTCGATTCGTTTCGACTCCCGATTTTCTGCCGCCGTGCCCCGACTGACTAACTGCGGTACCGAAATAATAAAAACTTAAATATCTTACTTTGGGATTCATTACGTAATGTGGGCGAAAATCGGTTTTTCGACGGCGATTTGGCGCTGTCGCCATCGTGTTTTTAATCGAACACGAACGCCCGCGGTTCCACGCCCGCCGGTTCGACGCCTCGCGCTCCCGGCGACAGGGTTCACAGGTGACACACATGTCTGAGACTGTCCACGGAGACGAGACGACCGGTGGCGAAACGACCGCAGACGAAACCACGGCCGACGACCAGACGATGGCCGAGTGGTTCACCGGCGTCGCCGACGAGTACGCCGACCGCACGCTGGCGCTGGTCCGGCGCGAAACCGCTTCGGGATTCGCCTTCGAGGAGCGCACCTTCGGCGACCACTACGAGCGCGCCGCCGGGGTGGCGTCGGCCCTCCTCGAATCGGGTGTCGAACCCGGCGACCGTGTGGGGATTCGGGCCGGCACGTGCTACGAATGGTCGGTCGTGGACATCGCCGCCTACCTCGCTGGCGTCGTGCTGGTCCCGGTGTTCCCCGATTTCAGCCCCGAACAGGCCACCTACGTCATCGACGACGCGGGCATCGACGCGCTGTTCGTGGCCGAGGACCCCGACCCACAGGTCGCCGAGGCCGTCGATGCAGTCTACCACTTGGATGACCTCCCGCGAGGGAATCCCGACGACCTGCCGGACCCGACTTCTGCTCCCGACGACGTGGCGACCATCATCTACACCAGCGGAACCACCGGCGACCCGAAGGGATGCGCCATCACCCACCGCAATCTCCTCGCCGGCACCGGAATGATAGCCACTCGCCTGCCGGTCGAGGCCGACGACGTGGGCACCTGCTTCCTGCCGCTTTCCCACGTCTTCCAGCGCGTCGGCACCTACCTGTTCTGGAGCGCCGGGGCGAGCGTGGCCTACATGCACCCCGACGACATCAAAGGGGAACTCTGCGCTGTCGAACCCTCGGTCCTCATCACGGTCCCGCGGGTCTACCGGCGCATCTACGACCGCCTCCAGAACCGCATCGCCGGCATGTCCGGCGCGAAGCGCAAACTCCTCGAATGGGCCGACGGCGTGGCCCACGAGTACGGCGCGGCCCTCAGCGGTGATGGCACTCCCGGTTCGGTCCTCCGGGCCAAGCACGCTCTCGCGGACAGACTCGTCTTCTCGAAACTCCGGGCCGAACTGGGGCTAACCAACGTCCGTCACGCGATAACCGGCGCGGCGAGCATCGACGCCGACCTGCTTCACTTCTTCTGGGGGATGGGTGTCCCGCTCTGTGAGGTCTACGGCGCGACTGAAACCACCGGCCCGGTGGCCGCGAACTACCGCGACCACTTCCGGGCGGGTACGGTGGGCCAACCCATCGGCGAGGGCGAGGTCCGACTGGCCGACGACGGCGAAATCCTCTACCGCGGGCCGAACGTGATGGACCGCTACTGGGGCAACGACGAGGCCACCGACGAATCGCTCACCGACGGGTGGTACCACACCGGCGACATCGGCGAGTTCGACGACGCGGGATTCCTGCAAATCGTGGACCGTAAGAAGCGCATCGCGGTCCTCGACACCGGCAAGACGATTGCGCCCACCCGAATCGAGTCGGTCCTGACCCGGAGTCGCTACGTCGGGGACGCGATGGCTATCGCCGACGGTCGGAAGTTCGTGACCGCGCTCGTCCAACCCAACTTCGAGGCCCTCGCGGACTTCGCCGAGTCGGAAGGCATCGACGCCGACCCGACCCGAGACGAGGAGGGAACGCCGGTTGCGGTCCCAGAGGAACTCGTCCAACACGAGGCGGTCCGAAATCTCTACGAGCGAGAAATCGAGGACGCAAACGAGTCGCTGGCCAAGTCCGAGACGATTGGGGAGTTCCGACTCGTTTCCCGCGAGTTCAGCGTCGAGAAGGGCGAACTCACGCCGACGCTGAAAAAGCGCCAGTCCGAAATCGAGGAGCGATTCGCCGAGAAGATTTCTGCGATGTACGAGGGAACCTGAGTCGCTATCGCGCCAGAGGGTTCAAAAGCCCTTGCCGAGCAGTTCGCGGGCGATGATGTTCTTCTGAATCTCGGTGGTGCCCTCGTAGATTTGGGTAATTTTGGCGTCCCGGTAGAACCGTTCCACGTCGAAGTCGTTGACGTAGCCAGCGCCGCCGAAGATTTGGACCGCCTCTTGGGTCACGTCCACCGCCACGCGGGAGGCGAACTCTTTCGCCATCGAGACGAGTTTGGTGTTGTCGTCTTTCCCGTTGTCGACGGCCCACGCCGCCTTGTGGGTCAGACTCCGGGCGGCCTCGATTTGGGTGTACATCTCGGCGATTTTGTGCTGAATCGCTTGGAACTCCGAGATGGGCCGGTCGAACTGCTCGCGCTCTTGGGCGTACTCCAGCGCCCTGTCTGCCGCGCCCTTGGCGATGCCCAACCCTTGGGCCGCACCGCCGACTCGGAGTTTGTCGAAAAACTGCATCTGTTGGAGGAAGCCCATGCCTCGCGTGCCGACGAGGTTGTCCTCCGGAACGCGAACGTCGTCCAGAATCAGTTCGGCGGTGTCGCCCGCTCGGACGCCCATCTTCCCGGTAATCTTCTCGGCCTCGAAACCGTCGCGGTCCGACTCCACGATGATTTGGGAGAAGCCGTTGTACCGCCCCTCGGCGTCGGGGTCGGTCTTACAGAGCATGACGAAGAAGTCCCCGACCGTTCCGTTCGAAATCCACATCTTGTTCCCGTTAATCACCCATTCGTCGCCGTCCTTCTCGGCGCGAGTCGAAATCGAGGACACGTCCGACCCAGCGTGGGGTTCCGAGATGGCGATACCGCAAATCGAGTCGCCCGAGGCGATGTCCGGAAGGTACTCCTCGCACTGCTCGTCGGTGCCGAACCGGACGAGGGCCTCGCTCCCGTAGGAGGTAGAGATGACGCTTCCCCCGATTCCGGCGTCGGCCGCGAACAGTTCTTCGATGATGAGCGCCATCTCGAGCGCGCCGTACCCGGCACCGCCGTACTCCATCGGGACTTGCGGGGCCAGCAGGCCCATCTCGGCCGCTTTCTCGACGACTTCCCACGGGTACTTCTCGTCGGTGTCGTACTCGGTGGCGACCGGTTTGATTTCCTCCTCGGCGAAGCGTCGAATCTCGCTTTTGAGTTGCTTTTGCTCCTCGGATAAGGCGAAGTCCATACGCCACCTCCCGATTCGAGATATAAAAATATGCCTATGAGCGAAATATATCTTTCCGAATAGATATTTCGATTAGTAGACGAATACGCAAAATAATCGGCGGACACGCCGTCTCGCCGGGGTTCATTTTTCTCTATTTTTAATCATTAAGAACCTTCTCCGATAACAGTAAGTATATACCTCGCTGGCTACCTAGATTGGGCTAGCGAGAGTATGGCACCGGAGGTATCGGGCACCGAGGCTGGGGCGTCACACATCGACTCCGACGACCGAGCAGTCCCCGATTCCACCGGGTCACGTAGCCTTTCCGCACAGCGTGGCAACTACACGATGCAGGAGTTCACCACATGAGTAAGAACACACCACCGAACTCACCGCGAGCAACGGCCGGACGGAGCGACACGTGGGAGGACCGACGAAAAGCGGGCCAAGACGCCCGATTCAACTCGAAACTCACCGAGATGTTCGGCTCGACGCCGTTCATCCTCACCAAGTTCAACAAGTTCATGAACTGGGTACGAGGCTCGTCGATGTTCCTCTTCCAGTTCGGTATCGCGTGCTGTAGCATCGAGATGATGCACTCGTTCGCAACCAAGCACGACCTCGACCGGTTCGGTTCCGGTGTGCCTCGTGCCTCCCCGCGACAGGCAGACCTGATGGTCATTCCGGGCACTATCGTCTCTAAACTCGGCCCGCGTCTCAAGCGACTCTACGACCAGATGCCCGAACCCAAGTTCGTCGTCAGCATGGGTTCGTGTACGATTTCGGGCGGTCCCTTCCAAGAGGGGTACAACGTCATCAAGGGCGCGGAGCAGATTCTCCCCGTGGACATCCACGTCCCCGGCTGTCCGCCCCGGCCCGAGGCCCTCCTGTACGGCATCGTGAAGCTTCAGGAGCGCATCGCAAACGGCGAGAGTACCCGCGTCACGGTCAAGCCCTACGAACTCGAACAGTTCAACGACCTCGAGCGAGACGAGTTGGTCGATAGTCTCGCCGACCAAATCGACCAAGACGACCTCGTCATGCGGTACGACTGGACCGAAAGCCAATGAGTAGCGAAAAACTCCAACCGGACAGCAGTTCCGCGATACAGTCCACCGAGGAGATAGCGGACCTGCTGAGCGAACACGTCATCGAACGCGACGACCATCTCAACGCGCCGGGGTTCGTCGTTCGACCCGACGAGGTGACGGACGTCCTCGGAAAACTCCGAAACGAGGCCGGATTCGACCATCTGTCGAACGTCACCGCCCAAGAGTACGAGGACCGGTACGAGACCATCTACCACCTCCGAAAGTACGACGACGCGACCCAAGAGGTCAGCGTCGTGGTCCCGACCACCACCGACGACCCGGTTAGCGAGTCCGCCAACGAGGTCTTTCGGACCGCCGACTGGCACGAGCGAGAGGCCTACGACCTCCTCGGCATCGAATACGAGGACCACCCCGACCCGCGCCGCATCCTCCTCCCGGAGACGTGGCAGGGTCATCCCCTCTCGAAGGACTACAATCAGGAGCAACCGCAGGTGGTCTCCTTCGCCGAACACGCCAACCCCATTGCCGAGGACTACCACGACGACGAGTCGGACACGATGCTCCTCAACGTCGGTCCCAACCACCCGGCGACCCACGGCGTCCTCCACCTGAAGACGGTGCTGGACGGCGAGCAGGTCGCGGACGTTGACCCCGACATCGGCTACCTCCATCGGTGTGAGGAGCAGATGGCCCAACAGGGCACGTACCGCCACCAGATTATGCCCTACCCCGACCGGTGGGACTACGCTTCCTCGGGCCTCCTCAACGAGTGGTCCTACGCCCGCGCGGCCGAGGACCTGAACGACATCGAGGTGCCCGAGTACGCCCAGATTATCCGGACGATGGGTGCCGAGTTGTGCCGAATCGCCTCGCACCTGCTGGCGCTGGGAACCTACGCGCTCGACGTGTACGGCGACTTCACTGCCATCTTCATGTACGCGATGCGGGACCGCGAGAAAGTTCTCAACGTCCTCGAAGACCTCACCGGCCAGCGCCTGATGTTCAACTACTTCCGTCTGGGCGGCGTGGTCTGGGACCTACCCGAACCCCGCGAGGAGTTCTTCGAGAAGACCCGCGACCTGCTCGACGACATCCCCGAATCGCTCGAGGAGTACCACGACCTCGTTACGGGCAACGAGATTCTGCAGGTCCGGACCATCGACACGGGCGTCCTCGAACCCGAGGTTGCCAAGAACTACGGCGTGACCGGTCCGGTCGCCCGTGGCTCTGGCATCGACTACGACGTCCGGCGTGACGACCCCTACGGCTACTACGACGAACTCGACTGGGAAGTCGTCACCGAGGACGGGTGCGACAACTTCTCGCGCCTCCTCGTTCGGATGCGGGAAGTCGAGGAGTCCGCGAAAATCATCAGCCAGTGTATCGACCTGCTCGAAGACTGGCCGGAAGACGAGCGCAACATTCAGGCCAACGTTCCTCGGACGCTCAAGCCCGACGCCGACACCGAAATCTATCGGTCGGTCGAGGCCGCGAAGGGCGAACTCGGCATCTACATCCGGTCTGACGGTACCGACAAGCCCGGCCGGTTCAAGATTCGCTCGCCGTGCTTCTCGAACCTGCAGGCACTGCCAGAGATGGCCGAAGGCGGGACGGTCCCCGACCTCATCGCGTCGTTGGGAAGCCTCGACGTCATCATGGGCGAAGTGGACCGATAACCCCTCTGACAGTTTATTTTACTTCTAATTTTTGGAAAAGTATTAAGCACTCCCCGTATGATTAGACTGCGTAATGGCCAACAATCAGGAATTGGCTCCGGATTCTCAGCAAATCGTTACGGAAGTTCAAAATCAGACGCTCAGTCCACCCCTCGATAGACTCGTCGAGGAGTACAACGAGAGAATCGGCATACGAGACGAATACCTCTGGAAGTGGCTCTCGCGGAGTTTTCCGTTCGTCACGCTCGATAGCGTGCCCGACGAGCGAGTCGAACACGTCTGTACCCACAAGACGATTCTCTCGATGTACGTTACGCTCGTGGACGACTTGGCAGACAACTTTCGTGACGCCGAGTCGTTTCGAGAGGCCACCAAGATTCCCTTCGAGCAGGAGTACACCGATTTCGAGCGTGACGACGTGCGGACCGACTACCTGCGATTTCTCCAAGAGGTCTGGGACACCACCGAGTCACTGCTCGAAGCGACCGACCGGGAGTCGGAGTTTCGCCCCTTCTTCGAGTTCGACCTCCGCCAGTCGCTGAACGCGATGGACTACGAGCGACTCGCCAACGACCACCCCGAGATGATGAACACCATGGAGATGATGCAGTACACGCCCCACAACATGGTGATGCTGGCGGCGGCCGACATCGACCTGATGAACTCGCCGTCTGCGGACCGCGACGAGTTGCCCCAGATTCGGGAGTCGGTCTACCGCGGCCAGCAACTCGTCCGCATCAGCAACTGGACCTCGACGTGGGAGCGCGAAATCGCGGAGGGGGATTTCACCTCCGCCATCTTCACCAAGGCCATCGCCCGAGGACTCCTCTCGCAGGCGGAACTCGAAGGACTCCGGGAGGGCGACGAGAGTCTCGACCCCGAGACCTTCGTCGCCCGGTTCAAGCGACACGGACTGGAAAGCGAACTGCTGGACCAGTGGGATTTGAAATACTCGACACTCCAGTCCGAGGTTCCGGAGGCCGACTCCGTAGACCTGACCGATTTCATCGAGGGCGTCTCGACGGTCCGAGAGTACCACATGGCAAGCAAAGGTTATAAATAGAGTCTATTAAAAGAAATTAATACTACTCATGACTCAAATAAACGATACTAGCCGAGATTTCAGGCTCAGTCAAGAATACCAACCACAGAAGTTCTTCAAGCACGCAGTCTACAATCACTGGGACCCCTACGACGACATCCCCCAAGAGTTGCTGGTAGACGACCGCGAGAAACTCATCGACCACGGCCTGACCGACGACGAGTTCGAGGAGTTCATGAACGCGCTGGCGCTGTTCGGCGCTGGCGAGGAGGCCGTCACCGAGGACCTCGCGCCACTGATGTCGGTGCTGGATGACGTGAACGACCAGATGTACATCTCCTCCCAGATTTACGAGGAGGCCAAACACACCCAGTTTTTCGACCGCTACTGGCGGGAAGTCGTCTTCCCGGTGGCCGAGGAACTCGGCTTCGAGAAGGTCTACCCCACCGACCAGCGATTCTTCATGGACGGCTACGTCTCGCTGTTCGACAAGAACGAGTCTGCGATGGAGCGCCTCCTCGAAGAAGACACCCCCGAGACCCGCGCCGAGGCCTACTGTCACTACCACCTGACCGTCGAGGGCGTGGTGGCCCAGACCGCCTACTACGGTTTCGAGTCGGCGTTTAGCCCGCGGGCCGACGACATCTCCGCCCGCGAGTACCCCAACCTCGAAGGTCTCATCGAGGGCACCTCCTACGTCCGGTCGGACGAGGGCCGCCACGTCGGGTTCGGGATGTTCAAGATTCAGGAACTCCTCGAAGACGGCGTGGACGAGACGGTCATCCACGAGACGATGACCGACCTCCTGCCCGACGTGTTCGGCACCTTCGAGCCTTTCGAACTCCTGTTCAAGGCCGACGCGCTGGTGGACTACGCCAGCGACAAGTTCGACCACCGGATGGACACCATCACTGACGATGACCGCGAACTCCCGCCGGTCGAGGAGTTGGTGCAGGTCGAGAAGTAGCGCGGTTCGGAACGACCACAGTTTTGCGCACTCGGCCCGAAGGCGACTCGCATGGGCGACCCGATTTTCTACGTCGATGGCGACCTCCGGCCCGAAAGCGAGGCGACCGTCTCGGTCCAAGACCGGGGGTTCAAGTACGGAGACGCCGCGTTCGAGACGCTCCGGGCCTACGGCGGCGACCCCTTCGAGTGGGACCGCCACGCCGAGCGCCTGACACGGACCTGCGACCTGCTCGGGTTCGACCACGGATTCGAGGCCTCGGAACTCCGGGCTATCGTGGACGACACGCTCTCTGCCAACGACTTCGCGGACGCCTACGTCAGACTCTCGGTCACTCGCGGAGTCCACACCGGCAAGTTGGCACCGCCCTCAGACCCCGACCCCACCGTGGTCGTCCTCGTCTCGGAGTTGCCCCGAGGAGGACGCGACGGGACCGAGGTCTGGGACGCCCCGGCAACCGCCGAACTGGTCGAGCGCGTCCGAATCTCCGACGAGTCGCTTCCCTCGGCCGCCAAGACGCACAACTACCTACAGGGAGTCTTGGCCCGACGCGAGGCCGACGCCGACGAGGCGCTCATGCTCGATTCCGAGGGCTTCCTGACCGAGGGCGCGACCAGCAACCTGTTTTTCGTCGCCGACGGCGCGCTGAAGACGCCCTCGCTCGAGGGACCGATTCTGCCGGGCATCACCAGAGAAGTCGTCCTCGAACTCGCCGAGGCGGAAGATATTCCGGTCGAAACTGGACGGTACACCGCCGAAGACCTCCGCCGGGCGGACGAGGCCTTCCTGACGAACTCGACGTGGGAGGTTCGCCCGCTCTCGCGGGTCGGCGAGACCGAGTTTGGCGTCGGTCCGATAACGGAGCGACTGGTCGAGGCGTTCGACGCCCGCGTCGAGGAACGCCACTACTGACGCCCGTCGCGGGCATCGCGGTCCCGAATTACACGGCGGACGACTGCGCGGTGCGAGTCGAATTCGAGACCCGAAAATTGGAAATTTTCGAATTCCCTCGTGAGACGCTGGCGTGCGCCGACCTGAGACAATTTATCCTGTGTTAAAGAAAGGACTAGTTTGGTTAGGGGTGGGCATTTCTTTCTGTAAGCGCACTTCTCTGCCGGACGCCGAACGAAACGCCGAACGCGTTCCCCGTATCGCCGGATTGTGCCCGTTTGAAGCGACCAGCGGTGCGTCTCCGAATCTGAAAAAACTACCAATATCTAATTATAGGGTGTATTTGCCAAACACGGGATTTTCTCGGCGAGATAATTTGAAACTCTCAGATTTTATCGGAGACTTTATGGCGTTCGGGAGATTACGGAAGAGTAGCCACCGGTCGTCGCCCTCGGAGGGGTGGCTCGGGGCCATACCATATGACCCACAAAACACTCGAACTCGGGGGCGGACCGACCGGTCTCGAAATCGCAACCGAACTCGCGGTACAGAACCGCTCCGTCGGTGTCACCGCCGAGGAGCCGACATCCGCAGACCGAACGACCGAGGCCGACGACCGAGTGAGGTTCAGCGGATAATGGCGAAAGGATTAGAGCGCGACCTCGGACTCGCCAGCGTCGTCGCCATCAGCATCGGTGCCATGGTCGGGAGCGGTATCTTCATCCTGCCCGCGCTGGCGGTCGGCATCGCCGGTCCGGCGGTCGTCCTCGCCTACCTCGTCGCCGGGATTCTCGTCCTTCCCGCGGCGCTCTCGAAGGCGGAGATGGCGACGGCCATGCCGGAATCCGGCGGTTCCTACGTCTACATCGAGCGCGGGATGGGTCCGCTTCTGGGCACTATCGCCGGACTCGGCACGTGGTTCTCGCTGTCGTTCAAGGGCGCACTCGCGCTCGTCGGCGGCGTGCCCTACCTCCTCCTGCTCGTCTCGGTGCCCGACGGGTGGATACTCCCGCTGACGCTCGGCCTCGCTGTCGCCTTGGTTGCGGTCAATCTGGTCGGTGCCAAACTCACCGGTCGGCTTCAGGTCGCCATCGTCGCCGTCATGCTCGCGGTGATGGTCTGGTTCGTCGGCGGCGGCGCTTTCGACGTGCAGAGCGCCAACTTCGCGGGGTTCTTCGGTGAAGGACCGGGCGGTCTCGTCGCCGCGACGGGCCTCGTGTTCGTCTCCTACGCCGGCGTCACGAAGGTCGCCAGCGTCGCCGAAGAAATCGAGAACCCCGACCGGAACATCCCGCTGGGGATTCTCGGGTCGCTCGCGTTCACCACCCTGCTGTACGTCCTCATCGTCGCCGTGATGGTCGGCGTCGCCGACCTCTCGACCATCGGACAGACGCTCACGCCGATGGCGGACGTGGCCGAGGTCACGCTCGGTCCGCTCGGCGTCGGTGCGGTCGTCGTCGCGGCCGTCCTCGCGCTGGTCTCGACGGCCAACGCGGGCATCCTGTCGTCGTCGCGCTACCCCTTTGCGATGGCGCGAGACCGACTCGTGCCCGCGAAACTGGGGGCCGTCCACGACGACCTCGGGACGCCAGCGACCGCAATCTCGCTCACGGGCCTTGTTCTGCTCGTGTTCATCGCGTTCGTCCCCATCATGGAAATCGCAAAGCTCGCAAGCGCCTTCCAAATCCTCGTGTTCGTCCTTATCAACGCCGCCGTCGTCGCGTTCCGCGAGGGCCACGCCGAGTACGAACCGAGCTTTCGAGCGCCGCTCTACCCGTGGACGCAGGTGTTCGGCGTCGTGACGGGGGTAGCCCTGCTGACGCAGATGGGCACGGTCCCGCTGGTCGGCGCGGTGGCCATCATCGCCGTCGGCGTTGCGTGGTACCTCGCCTACGCCCGCCAGCAGGTCGAGCGCGAGGGTGCCGCCATCGAGGAGGTCCGCCGACGAGTCGGCGAAGACCTCGCCGAGGAAACCCGCGAGGCGCTCTCGCAACCCGGCTACGAGGTGCTGGTCGGCGTCGGCGAGCAGACGTCCCCGGAACGCGAACGCAAACTGGTCCGCATCGCCGCTGACGCCGCGCAGGCACACGACGGCGGGGTCTCCGTCGTCCGATTCGACATCGAACCCGACCAAGTGCCCCTCGCGTACGCCGCCGAGGACCAGTCGCCGGGCGACGAGGCTTTCGAGGAGTTCACCGCACAGTTGGCCGCCGAGGCGGACGTTCCGGTGAGCTTCGGGGAAGTCGTCACTCACGACGCCGCCCACGCTGTCGTCAACGTCGCCGACGAACACGACGCCGACCTCCTCGTGCTGTCCGAGGACGACTCCGGCTTCGAAGGCGGGCTACTGCGAGACGACATTCAGTGGGTCCGCGACCACGCGCCGTGCGACGTCGGGACGCTCTCGGGCGGCGAACTCGGCGACCTGACGGACCTCTGCGTCGTCACCGACAGCGGTCCCTACGACCCCGTCAAACTGGCGCTGGGCGATGCGTTCGCCAGCGTCAACGACGCCCGCATGCATCTGGAGTACCGCGTCGGTCGCCACACGACCGACCGCCGCACGGACGCCATCGACGCCTACCACGGCGACATCCGCGAGGTGGTCGAGAGTTCGGGGCAGACGATGGTCGCGCGTCCCGACGGCGGGCGCGTCACCGCCCCCGACCTCACGCTCGTCAGTGCCGCCGACCCGCTCGACGAAGGCCGGTCCGAGCCGGTACTCACGGTCCACCTCCACGACCGAAACCGGCCGAGTCGCCTCCGACGGCTACTGGCACGGCTCACGTTCTGACCGGGCGTTTCGGTCCGAACCGACGTTTCGGTCCTGACCGGCCTGCCGGTCGTATCGCCGTCGGCGTCTGACTCGACTGTGGCGTGAAATACGGGGCAAGCGAAGCGCGTAAACCCCTCGCTGAACTACTCTCCCGTAATCGAATGAGCCACAAAGACAAATACTACAACAAATCTAAGCAAGAAGGCTATCGCTCTCGCGCCGCCTACAAACTCAAGCAAATCGACAGAGCCGAGGACCTCCTCCACGAGGGCAAGACCGTGGTGGACCTCGGGGCCGCACCCGGCGGGTGGTTGCAGGTCGCCAGCGAGGAGGTCGGAACCGGCACCGTCGTCGGCGTGGACCTCCAGCGCATCAAGGACGTAGACGGCGTGGAGACGGTCCGGGGCGACATGACCGAGGAGTCCACCAAGGAGGAAGTACGGGACATCGCGGGCGACGCGGTGGATGTGGTCGTCTCTGACATGGCACCCAACATGACCGGCGAGTACAGCGTGGACCACGCCCGGTCGGTCCACCTCGCCCGGCAGGCGTTCGAGACGGCACTCGACGTGCTGGACACCGGCGGGGACTTCGCGGTGAAGGTCTTCGAAGGGCAGGACTTAGACGATTTGCGCGACGAAATGGACGACGAGTTCGAGTACGTCCGGACGCTCCGACCCGACGCTTCGCGGGATTCCTCCTCGGAGGTCTATCTGGTCGCCAAGGGCCGGATGACTGCGCCGGTCGAGGAGGGCGACGTGCTGGAAGTCGAAATCGTAGACGAAGGCTCAGAGGGCGACGGCGTGGCCAAAGTCGAGAGCTACACCGTCTTCGTCCCCGGTGCCGACGAGGGCGAGGTGGTGGAGGTCGAAATCACCGAGGTCAAACCGCGGTTCGGATTCGGCGAAGTGGTCTGATTTTTCGGGCATCTCCACTCACCGCGAAATCCAGCAGTAGGTCTGAATCGCCCCGAACAACAGCGCCAGCACGCCGTTTTCGACCAGCAGAAACAGTTGCGCCTGCGCCGGGTCCACCTGCCGGACGACCAACAGGAGGACCGCGAACACCGTCGCCAGCACGAGGTTGTACTTCGCCAGTGCCGACCAGCACGACTCGTCGAGTTCGATGAGACCGTCGCTTCCCATGCCTACTCAATCGTGTCGGGGGCGGAAAAGCCGGATGGGCGCGCAGAACTCCGGAGTGCGAACAGTGTTTGGCAGGCTAGATTCGCGCGCCGACGCCCGCCCTGTTTTAAGGCGGGGGTCGAGCGCCCGCTTTAGATGCGGGCTCCGACGCCCGCCCACCGGACCAATCCGCGAAAGAAGATGACGACGCCGACCAGAAACGCGGTCAGCGCCGCGACCATCGGCACCGCTTCGAGCGCCGGGCCGCCGAAGAACGGCCCCCGAATCAGCATCCACCCGCCGAACGTCGTTACGCCGAGACCGAACAGGGCAGTGATTCCACCGAGTAATTTTCGCATATCCGTGTGGCTCACTCTACCCCACCTAAGAAACGTTTTTGGCCGAGTGCCTATGTCTAAAAATAGTAAGTTCTGGTTCCGTTATGGCAGATTCAGCTCTGCGTCTGATTTCGGGCCTCGTCCACCCACGCCGGTTCCGCGACAGTCGTCTCGTTCACGTCCGAAATCGTCATCGTGACCGAACTCCGGACCCACTGGTCGCCGCGCTCGGTCCGGGCCGAGGCCTCGAAGCGGTGGATGATGCCCTGCTCGTCCACCAGAAGGGTCGCGTCGTAGTCGGTGACGTTCGTCCCGTTGGGTGCCGACACGTCGCTTCCGTCGGCCCGGAGGACCACCAGCGTCGTCCCGTTGTCCTCCCGAACGCCGTCGGGCGTGAAGTTCGCGCCGACCTGCCCGGCGAACCGATTGAGGTAGGCGGTGCCCGCGTAGGACGACGGGAGGAGTTTCAGGCCGTCGGCGCTCCGGTCGGCCACTCGGTAGTCCACGCGCTCGGCGGTGGCGACTCGGAGGTATCGCTTCTCTGCAGTCGAGTAGGTGGCCATCGACTGGGCCGCACCCGAGACGTTCACGTGGACGTTCTCGCGGTCGGGGCCGACCGCGGCGGTCGCACTCATCGACCGGTTCGACGCCGAACTGTTCTGGGATACCTCGAAGGCGAGGGTGAAGCTACTCCCGTTCAGGGCCTCGGTGTGGGCGCTCGACAGCTTTGCGAGGTCGGTCCCGTTCGCCGAGACGCCCGGCGGGTTCGACACGTCGTCGGGGGACTGTCCGTCCGCGCCGTTCGCCCCGCCGGGGAGCGCGCCGGAACACCCGGCGAGCGCGACGAGACAACTGACTGCTATCAACTGGAGGGCACTGCGTTGCATCGGATTCAGTCTTCCGGGGCAGAGTGAAAGGAGTGGCGGTGTCGCCCGGCAATGTGTCCGAAATCTGTGTCGTCAGTCTGCGGTCCGCGGCGCAGGCGCGGCCGACCCACGAGACCGGAGGTAGCCCACCACGACGTAGACGAAGGGGGTGTCGGCCACCGCGATGGTGAGTTTGAGGAGGTACTGGCCCAACGCGAGGCCCAGCAGTTGGTTGACCGTCTGCACGTCGCCGCCGCGGAGCGCGGGCACGACTGCGAACCCGACGGAGACGAAGATGAGGGTGTCGAGCAGTTGGCTGGTCGCTGTCGAACCCACGTTGCGAATCCAGAGGTGGTCGCCGTCGGTGGCCTCGCGGATGGCGTGGAACACGCGCACGTCCCAGTGCTGGCTCACGAGATAGGCGAGCAGGCTGGCGACGACGATGTTGAGGCTCGCGCCGAGGACGCTCTCGAACGTCGCGGGGTCGATGGGACTGAACGGCGCAGTGGGCGCGAAGATGGTGGACCAGACCAGCGCCAGCAGGACGAAGTTCATGGCGAACCCGACGTTGACGACCTTGTGGGCCTCGTCGGGACCGTAGAGTTCCGAGTAGCAGTCCGAGGCGAAGAAGGTGACGGCGTAGGCCAGCGCCGCGCCGGGCATCACCAGCAGGCTCTCGGTGAACGGGAGCGAGAACGGAATCGAGAACCCGAGGAGTTTCGACGCCGTAAGCTGTGCGGTCACCAGCGCGGTAACGAACAGCGCGACCAGCGCGATGCGGCCGGTGGGGAGCGGCGCGGTGTCTCGATACGCGCCCTCTCGCGGGCCGTCACTCATCTTCCAACCGTCCGTGACGCTCGTCGATTTCGTCCAGCACGTCCAGCATCTTCCGGACCGACGCCCGGACGGCCTCGCTCCGGTTGACGAACTTGCCCTCCTCGCCGACGTGGGAATCGAGGTCTTCGAGGAGCTCGTCGGGCACTTCCACGCTTATCTTGCTCATACTGGGATATTATCGCTCGATGTGTTAAAGCGTTCGAGGTTTCGACGGAAATGGGTTAGGTGGGATTTGGGTATCTAATTACGTGTCTAGAAAATATATTTATTGCTGAAGGAATTGTATAGTTGTTCTTAGCTCTGCGAGAGTAAAGACGACGTAGAATCCGTCTGCCGCTCGAAACTCGAAAAAACGAACCCGCGAACGAACTCCTACGACCGCCGACCGCCGAGCGTGATGACCCACAATCCGCCAAGCCCGATGAGGTACGCGATGGAAATCGGGATGGCGATGAGGAACATCGTGTAGAGGCTGTCGGGCGTGAGCAGACCCGCGGCGGCGAACACCGCAATCGTCACCTCGCGCCAGCGGTCTTTCATCGCGTCGAACGAGACGATGCCGCCGCGCTCGAACAGCCACATCGTCAGGGGGATGTCGGCCAGCAGGCCGATTCCGGCGGTGGTGAAGAACACCAGCCAGAAGAAGTTGTTGACCCGGTAGGAGATAATCATCTCGGCGCGAACCGCGTCGGCGACCAGCCACGAGATGATGCTCGGCGCGACGACGGCGTAGCCCAGCGCGCTTCCGGCGATGAGACCGACCGCGATGGTGCCCGACCAGAGACCGAACACGTTACGACTCCCCGAGGCGAGTCCGCGCTCCTTCAGCGCGGGCCACGCGTAGTAGAGGACCAACGGAAGGACCGCCACGGCACCCAGTAGGGTCGCAATCTTGACCTCGAAGACGAGGGCCTCGACCGGGTGGAGCGTCACGATGTTCAGCACCGTCTCGCCCGACCCCGTTTCGGGCCGAACCTCGGCCGGAAGCCGCGAGAGGAAGTCCTCGCGGATGAGGCCGATACCGCCCCGGTAGAGGAACATGAACACGCCAGCGAGGACGGCCATGAACACGCCCACGATGCGGAACATCTTCGAGGTCAGACTCTCCAAGATGAACCGGATGTCGTAGGCCCACCCGCCGATGTCGTCCTCGGTGGTCTCGTCCTCGGTGAAGGCGTCGGCCATGCCCGCGGCCGTACTCTCCATCAGGTCGCTCGCGGACTCGGGCCTGTCGGGTTCGCGCGGGAAGGTGGCCTCGTTGAGGTCCTCGTCGTCGTCCTTCACCTCGTCTTCCGTCGGGATGGTCTCGTCGGCGGCGTCGTCGCCTTCCTCCTCTTCGGGGTGGAGTTCGTCGTACCGGTCGAGGATGGCTTGGGCCTTCTCGGCGTCGTCGGCCTCCATGGCCTCGCCAGCGTGGCCGACGGCCTCGTCCTCGGTCATCTCCTCGAAGACCTCCGGAGGAGCGGCCCGGACTGCACCGGCGTCGAGGTTTTCGAGGTCGATGTCGGCGGGGTCGCCCGCCGGCGGTGCGGTGGCCTGCACCGCGGTCTGGACCTCGTTGAGTTCTTGGGTCAGGTAGTAGAGGAAGGCCACCACGAACGCGACGAGCGCGACGATGCCCGACACGAGGAGGACCGACTCAGTTCGCGGCAGGCCGAAGACGGCATCCACCGTCGGAAGCGCGTACTGGGAGGGGAGTTGGGCGTTGACCGCCTCGACGCCCGCCTGCGTGAAGAACATGCGGACCAGCAGGAAGACCAGCGCGGGTGCGCCGAGAACCCGTATCGCGTTGTCTCGAACGACGCCAGCGAAGCTGAGTTGGTCGCTCCCGCGCTTGAGCGTCACGACGATTTTCGTGAGATAGAGGCTGAAGGCGTACAGCAGGATGAGCGGCGTCGCCCACATGACCTGCGTGAAGGGGTCCGGGGGCGAGGCGACTGCGCCGAACACGAAGATGCCCATGATGGCGTAGCGCCACTTGTCGCGGAAGGTTTCGTAGGGGACGATGCCGGTGTAGCCCAGACCGCTCATCACCAGCGGGAGTTCGGCGGCGAGGCCGAACGACAGTGAGAGGAAGGCGATGAACTCGGTCCACTTCACGATGGAGTAGCGCGTCTCGAAGCCCGCGGTGATGGCGTTCTCGGCGAGGAACTTGAACATCAGCGGGAAGAATACGCCGTAGCCGTAGACCATGCCGCCGAAGAACAGGCCGATGGCTAGCAGGACGAGGAGGGCGATTTTCCAGCGAGCGATGGGCGCGCCGGGGTACCACGACCGCTGGCGGAGCGAGTCGCGCGAGTAGTAGAGCAAGACGGGGAGTGCCACGACACCGCCCGCGATGGCACCGATTTTGGCCTGTAACAGAATCACGTCGAAGGGAGTCACCGCGATGACGGTGACGGATTCGGCCAGTGACGGTGGCATCTGGGCCTTGGTGACTGCCTTCAGGAAGGGCCACCCGGCCGTGCGGAGCGCGTAGAAAGAAGCGACGAAGCCGACGAGGAAGACGATGAAGACTTTTTGCAGGTGTGTCTGAGCCGTCGAGAGCATCGCTCCGATGGTCTCGCGGCCGCTATTGACTGCGTTCGCGGTGTCCTCGTCGACGATACTACTTCCAGTCCCGGACATTCTTTGGGAAGGGTAGCCGTGTCTTAGTTATCAATCTTCTCGTCCTTCCAAGAGAAGAAAGCCTATAATGACAGGACCGCTTAGAGCGACTGAATGGCTGACGAATCGGAGGCGACGGCCAGCAATCTCTCGCCCACGGAGGACACCGGTGGTCCGAGAGAGACGGAAGCGCTGAACAACCCGCCCACAGCGCCGGACGAGCCGCTCGAAGACGAGGAGATGCCGCTGGCCGACCACATCGAGGAGATGATAAAGCGGCTAGCGGTCGTCATCGTAATCGCGGGGGGCGTGACCGCAATCGCGCTCCCGTTCTCCGAGCAAGTCATCAACTTCCTCTGGTACAACATCATGCCGTTCGAGCAGTTGGGCGAGCAGGCCCGACCACGGCTCTACCATCCCCTCGCGCTGGTGCTGACCAGACTCAAGGTCGCCAGTCTCGCGGGCGTCATCCTCGCGCTTCCGGTGTTTGTCTATCAGACGTACCTGTTCATGCGGCCGGGACTCTACCCCCACGAGCGCCGGTACTACCTCTCGGCGGTCCCGACCAGCCTCGTGCTGGCGTTCGTCGGCGTGAGTTTCGCGTACTTCCTCGTCCTCCCGGCGGTGTTCACCTACTTCATCACCTACACCGAGGACGCGGCGGCGCTCGCGTTCGGCCTGACCAAGACGTTCAACCTCATCCTGATGCTGATGGGCTATCTGGCGGTCGTGTTCCAGATTCCGCTGTTCATCATGCTCGCCATCATGATGGGGCTGACCACCCGGCAGTGGCTGGCCGACCGCCGTCTGCTGTTCTGGGGCGGTTTCCTCGGCATCTCGTTCCTGTTCACGCCGGACCCGACCGGGATGGCACCCATCCTCGTGACGCTCACGATGATTACCCTGTTCGAGGGGACCCTGATGCTGTTGAAGTGGACCGGCAACTGACCGCTGGCTTCCGTTTTCGACCGCACCAACGACTCGTTTCTGACTGCGTAATCGGCGTATAACTAAGGTCCCGGACTCGCTATGGATAGGTAGCGTTCGCGCCTGCCAAATATAGCTCGCGTGCCAGCAGCTACAAATCGCAGTTCGCGTGCCAGCAAACTGCCACCCTTGGTGCGAACGCCCATGCCACTTTCTCGAACCTGACTGGCGAGCGACCGCGCTGTCACTCGCGCTACTCGGCGGTCGGATACTCCGAGGAGAACACGTCTTCGACCAGCGGTTCGTCCGACTCTCCCTCCTCGTCGTCGCCCTCGGGGCTGACGCTCCCGGTCTGGTAGCCGTGGAGGTCCAGCGTCACGTGGTCGAACCCGAGACCGGTCATGTGGTCACGGGCGGACTCGACGAAATCGGGATTCAGGGCGGTCTCCAGTTCGTCCTCGGCGACTTCGATGCGGGCCAGACCGTCGTGGTCCCGGACGCGGAACTGCGAGAACCCCCACTGGCGAAGCAGAGATTCGGCCTGCTCGACTCGGGAGAGTTTCTCCTCGGTGACTTCCAGACCGGTGGGAATCCGCGACGAGAGACACGCCATCGAGGGCTTGTCGGCGACCGAGAGGTCACGCTCGTCGGCGATTTGCCGAACCTCGTCCTTGTCGATGCCGTGGGCTAGTAAGGGGGAGTAGGCGTCTAACTCCTCGACCGCCTGCATTCCGGGCCGGTGGCCGCTGTCGGCGTCGCTGGCGTTCGTGCCGTCGCAGACCACCGGAATCCCCAACTCGTCGGCCGTCTCGAACATCTTGCCCAGACGCATCGTCCGGCAGTGGTAACACCGGTCGCCGTCGTTGGCCACGAAGTCGGGGTCGTCCAACTCCGAGAAGGAGACGATTTCGTGGCGAATCCCGATTTCGTCGGCGACTCGCTTGGCGTCGTCCAGTTCGGCCTCCGGCAGGGTCTCGCTCTTGGCGGTGCAGGCCACGGCGTCCTCGCCCAGCGCGTCGTGGGCCAGCGCCGCGACCACGCTCGAATCCACCCCGCCCGAGAAGGCGATAAGCACGCCCTCGCGCTCGGCGAGGTCGTCTCGAAGCGCCCGCGCTTTCTCCGCTACGGTAGCCATGTCTCGGGACTTGGCGTCTCCGGGAGAAAAGTGCGTTGAACGCGGCGACCGCGTTAGCGGGGGACCAACCGCCGAAAGTGATAACGTTCTATCTGTTTAGGCATGGAACTTAATGCGGAGTTGCCTAGACATGTTACCGTATGCCACGAAACGATTCGAATCGCGGTAGCACCGGACCGAATCGACGCTCGATACTCAAAGCCGTCGGTGCGAGTGCAGTCGCCGGGGTCGCGGCCGCCGGAAATGCGAGCGCGGAGAGCGCAGTCGCGGACCTCGACCGCTTCGAACGGTCGTTCGCCAGTTCGCACCGCGCCGGCTGGGCCGTCGCGGAACACGCCGGGACCGTGGTGGCGGAACTCGCAGACCGGGGCTACCTCGACACCGCCGACCCGTCGGCGTTCGACCTGTCGGCGGTCGGCACCGACCGCGAGGACGCGTCGGTGATGGGCGTCTGGCTCGACGGCGAGGCCACCGCGCAAATCGAAACGGTCCGCGAGACGGCGACCCACGAGATTCGCCTCGTCGTTCGGCCCCACCTCGACGAGAGCTACGCCACGGCGAAACCGCTCGACGGCGGCGACCCCATCACCGTCCGGGACGAGGGCGGCGACGTGTCCACCTCCGGCTGTTGGACCGAATCGCGTTGCACGTGCGACCCCTGCGACCTCAACTCGTGCGTCTACGAGGAGCGCACCTGCTGTGACGGCCTCAGTGACGGCGTGGACTGCGGTTCGTGGTCCGATTCGGGCTGTTGCGGCGCGTGCTGTAGCTGAACGCGGCCGGGAGTCCACCTCCGGCGTCGGGCGGCGTCCGGACTGCGACCCGTCTACTCCTCGGGGATGCAGTCCAGCAGGTCCCACTCCAACTGGGCCAAGTCCTCGGCGGCGGGGTTGTCGCGGTTGATTTGGTACATCTGGCTATTGCCGACAGTTCGGGTCTCCTCGACCACGCCGTAGGCAACGAGGTCGTCGATGTGTTCGTAGAAGGTGCTTCGGTCGATGCCCGCCAGTCGGGAGATGTCGGTGGGATTGAGGTCGCGGTCGTTTTCTCCGAGTAGCGCGACGAGGATTTTCACCTTCGCGTGCGGGCCGAGAACGTCAGTGAGGACGGTGTTCTCGGCTGGCGGTTCGGTAGTTGTTTTGCCGGTTTCATCGGCCATATTCATGACTATCTAGACTAAAATCGGTCGATTCGAACGCCGGAGTCGGCGTGATAGAGACGAGTTTACGCTTGCCGGAGCAACCTAACGATTAGAGATTTATTTTAAACATTGATTTTAATTTGCTTAAGAAATAGTTACAATACTCGAATCGGACTTCGCCGCAACGGTTTTTCTTTCAGCTAGCTAACTAGATTTAATACTGAACGCACGTTCATGTATATCCGGTATGGCACCAGACCAGACCGATACGACCCGACGACGACTGCTCAAGAGCATCGGCGCGACCAGTCTCGCACTCGGCGCGACCGGCGTCGCAAGCGCGAGCGTCTCGACCACTCGGGCCGACGAAGTGCGCGCCCAGTTCGAAGCGTCCGACGCTATCGAGGAGGCCTTCGACGCCCACGCCGCGCCGGTCCTCGCCGAACTCGCGGACCGAGGCGTCATCCGGAGCGCGTCGGCGGCCGCGTTCGACCTCTCGGACGCCACGCTCTCGGTGAGCGACGAGGGCGCGAAAATCGTGGCGACGAAAGAGACCGACGCTCACGAGGTCACGGTCGAAGTCCTCCCCGACAAGTCCGAAAGCGGTGCGTCCGTCAAACCGACGGGCGACGAGTCGCCGTTTACGCTCCGCTCGGCGGCGGGCGACGACGGCGTGAGTACCGAGGACCACTGCTACTACGAGTACGACTGCACGAACTACCCGTGTTCGTCTACCAGCAACGAGGCCGTCTACCTCAAGCGCCACTGCTGTGAGTACACCGACGGAACCGACTGTAGTTCGTGGGAACAGGACGGTTGTTGTCTCTGACGACTGGCGACGACCGGAGCAACGACAGCACCTGTCGTAGGGGCTAACACCCCTACTACCAATACTTTTTAACGGAGCGGTCGGTACTCCCGCCCGAATGGAGTTGGAGGCGATACCGGGCGTCGGGTCGAAGACGGCGTCGGCGCTCTCGGAGTTGGACGACCCAGAGCGGGCGCTGAAGACGGGCGACGTGGCCGAAATCGCCAGCGCGCCGGGCATCACCGAGGGCCGGGCGGCGGCCATCGCCCGAGGAGCCATCCGGGAGCGCCACGGCGACCCCGGCGGCTTTCTGGCGACCGACCGGGCCAAGGAGATTTACCGGGACGCGCTCGGCCTGCTCAAAGACCGGACGGTGACGGGATACGGCGAGAAGCGCCTCGAAACCCTCTATCCCAGCGGCGTCCGGTCGCGCATCGAGGAGGTCCGGGAGTTCGCCCAGAAGGCCCTCGGCCGGACGCCCGACCCCGAGGTGCTGGACGCGCTGGCTGAGGTGGAACCGTTGTCCTCGCCGCGGGACGTGACGGTCCGCGACCGATGTCTGGCGACCGCCGACGCCGAGCGATACAGCGAGGCCCAGCAGGCGATTCCCGAGTTGACAGTCGAGGTGGTCGAGGACGCCCGCGACTTGGCGGACCTCGCGCGAGGCTACTCGACGGTGGTCGCGCTGGACGAGGAGTTCGCCGGGGTCACGATTGAGGGCGACGTGCGAGTCGAACCCGACGCCTTGGAGCGCCCGGCCGAAATCGTGCCGGAGCGCGTGCTGGCGTTCTACGCCGCGAACCGCGACTGCTTGCAGGCCGCCGCGCGAGTCCACCGGACTGCGGGCATCGACCCGCCGCTGGACATCGACGCGCTGGAGGACGCCCTTAATCGGGTGGCCTCGGACGGCACCGTGGTCGGCGACGACGAATTAGACCGACTCTCGCGGGCCATCGACGACTTGGACGCCGCGGTTTCGACCGCCGAGAGCGTCGCCAACGACGCGCTCCGGGACGCCATCGAGGAGCAGGACGTGACCGTCGAGGGGTCGGACCTCCTCTCGCTGGTCGAACAGGGCGCTGGCGTCGATTCCCTGCTGTCTCGGGAGTTGAGCGACGAGTACGACGCCGCGGTCGAACGGGCCCGCGAGGAGCTAATCGACTCGCTCGATTTGGACTCCGGCGAGGCCGAAGTGGCCCGCCGGGCCTTCCCCGAGGAGCCGAGTTTCCCGGTCGAACGCGACGAGGAAGTGGTCTCGCGCCTCCGCGAGGACCTACAGGCCGCCAAGGACCGCCGGGCGACCAGTCGGAAGCGCGAACTCGCGGCGGACCTCGCAGACCGGCGCGAGGACGCCGAAGAACTGGTTCGGACCGCGCTGGAGTTGGACGTGGAACTGGCCGTCGCCCGCTTCGCTCGGGACTTCGACTGCGTGATGCCCGAGTTCGTCGGGGAGGACTCGGCGGCGTCTGCATCCGGATTCGAAATCGTCGGCGGGCGCTCGCCCCTGCTGGACGTGGATTTCGGGGCAGTCGAACCTGTGGACTACGACGTGTCCGGCGTGGCCCTCCTCTCGGGAGTCAACAGCGGCGGGAAGACCTCGACGCTGGATTTGGTCGCGCTGGTCACGATTCTGGCCCACATGGGCCTGCCGGTGCCCGCCGAGGCGGTCCGCATCGAGCAGTTCGGCGAACTCCACTACCACGCCAAGACGCAGGGGACGCTGGACGCCGGGGCCTTCGAGTCCACGCTGAGGGAGTTCGCGGGGCTAACTGAGGGGAGAGCAGACAGGTTGGTCCTCGTGGACGAGTTGGAGAGCATCACCGAACCCGGCGCGAGCGCCAAGATTATCGCGGGCATCCTCGAAGAACTGCGCGGCCGGGACGTGACCGGCGTGTTCGTCTCCCACCTCGCCGCGGAGATTCGGGAGATGGCCGACTACGACGTGCCGGTGGACGGCATCGAGGCCAAGGGACTGGAGGACGGCGAGTTGGTCGTGAACCGCTCGCCGGTGAAGAATCACTTAGCGCGCTCGACGCCGGAGTTGATTGTCGAGAAACTGGCCGGGGACTCGGACGGGGAGTTCTACGATAGACTACTAAAGAAGTTTTAAATTCTTATCTAGTCATCATCTACTGGATAAAGTAAGTATAAAATACATTTATGATATTAAGTCAAAATATAAGGCCTAAAGGGGAGTGAATATGGCAGATGCTCATAAATCTATGCAAACGGAGGAAGGCTGACTATAGATAGGGAGGGTTCTGATCCAATGATGAAATACGTAGTGAAACACTAAATCTCTATTCTGATTTCCGCTGTCAGTTATCTCAGCGTTATAATATTTCAAAGACTCGCCTCTGAACTTCACCGGCCCAGGATTAAAAGTCGAATCGTTCGGAAGAATCGCTAGAGTAGCTACCCAAAAGCCCGAGTCGAACCCCGTACCTAACTCAGACGATACGCTATCCGGGACCGTATAAAAGCTATCCTCAACCGCATCTTCGTTCGGTATTATTCTCCCGTATGTCGTTTCGCTTCCCGCAGAGAGGGAGGGTTGTCCTCGGACGTATTTTTTCCTCGTAGGGATCGGTGCAACCGAGGAGCCGAATTTGAAGGGCCGGATATCTAATTCGTCATGGACACAGATACCTGTAAGTACCCCTGCACTACCGAGAAGATATTTCAGTACCTTCCTTCGCTCAGTCATGTGTTCACGGATATCCATCGTATCGACCGTCGGCCGAGGAAAGCTAAAGTGTTCCGCTTAGTCATATGTTCACGGGTATCCTTCCAACGAAAACGGAATCAACGAGTTCGATTCACTTATTCGGTTGATGAGCGTCCGCGCTACGGCGAGAACGTTTTCTGGTTCCCGATTTGCGATGCGGTAAAGCTCCGTTCGACATCCCAGACTTTCGTCGTGTCCCCGTACGTCACGCCAACACCGGCAGGGAACGAGAACGAAATGCCCTGTAGTTCGACATCGCTGTAGGTATGGTAGTAATCGAACTCTAACTCTCTTTCCGACGGGGAGTAGCCATCTTTCGGGTTCAGTTTCACACCGAAACCGGCTTCCGTGTCTCCGTTTAGGTACCCGCCGTCTGCCCATTCACACACCGCACCGGAATTCGGATTCTTCGAATCCACGCCGTCCACATCGCTCACGTTACCGGAGTCGTCGGTGTAGTAAACCCACTCGCTATCGCAGTACGACCGGTCGTAGTGGTCGTTGTGGAAGCCGATTGCAGCGGTATCGGGCGGGGCTTCCCCCCACTCCGCGACGTCCCCTGCGCTATGGTTCCATCCGAGATGAATATACTCGTAACAGAAATCCCTGTTCTTTGTTACGTCTCCACGAGAAATCTCAAACGTGACGTCGTTCCTATCGAACTTCTGAGTTCCGACGTCACCATCGGTCGTCTTTTTCGGGATCGACACCGTCGTCGAGCTGCTTTCGTGCGTAATCCCGTGCTGTTTTAAGTACTCACCCCACTCCGAAGCGTTCCAACCATTTTTGCCTTTGAGTTCGACAGAGTGGTCGAAGATTTCCGGTTGGGAACGGCCGCTTTTTCCTTTAGCGGACCCGACCCCCGCGAACCCGGTCACCGTTGTAGCGACTCCGAGTTGTTTGAGAATTTTTCTTCTTGACTTCTTTTTATTTTCTGTCACAGTATTATAGATATTTTACTACTACTCATATTCTTCTAGTTGTTTTAAATATAAATTATATTATATTAGTATAAATTACATGTTTTATTTATTATAAAAGGCCTATATTGCGTTTACCGTATCTTAAATAAGAGAATTCGGGGAGTGATGGCTTCTTCCGGCGATAATATTCTCGTCTGCCGAAACGTTAAGTAGCTGGGACAGCGAGGTGAAAGTGATGGCAGACGACCCCGAGGAGGGGATGCTCTCGTGGGACGAATCCGTGTTCCGGGACGAACACGTCTTCGAAATCGACTACGTTCCCGAGACGTTCGCCCACCGCGAAAGCGAGATGCGGAGTCTGAAGTACGCGCTCCGCCCCGCCGCGCGTGGGTCCCGACCCCTGAACGTCATCGCCCGCGGTCCGCCCGGCACCGGCAAGACCACCGCCGTCCAGAAGGTGTTCGGCGAGTTGGGTGCCCAGACCGACGTGCGGACTGTCCGGGTCAACTGTCAGGTCGATTCGACCCGCTACTCGGTGTTCTCCCGCGTCTTCGAGGGCATCTTCGAGTACGAACCGCCCTCGTCGGGCATTTCGTTCAAGAAACTCTTTCGCCAGATTACCGAGAAACTGGTCGAGGAGGACGAGGTGCTGGTCGTCGCACTCGACGACGTGAACTACCTGTTCTACGAGGGCGAGGCCTCCGACACGCTCTACTCGCTCCTCCGCGCTCACGAGGCCCACTCCGGCGCGAAAATCGGCGTCATCGTGGTGTCCTCGGACCTGAACCTCGATGTCATCGAGGACTTGGACGGCCGGGTCCAGAGCGTCTTCCGCCCCGAGGAGGTCTACTTCCCGGTCTACGACCGCGAGGAGATAGTAGACATCCTACAGGAGCGCGTCGATAGGGGCTTCCACGAGGGCGTCATCTCGGCCGACGTGCTGGACAGAGTGGCGGAACTCACGGCCGAGAGCGGCGATTTGCGGGTCGGCATCGACCTGCTTCGACGCGCCGGCCTCAACGCCGAGATGCGCGCCAGTCGGACGGTCAACCTCGAAGATGTGGAGGAAGCCTACGAGAAGTCGAAATACGTCCACCTCAGCCACAGCCTGCAAGCCCTCTCGGACAGCGAGATAGAGCTTTTGCAGGTCATCGCCGAGAACGACGGCGAGCGCGCCGGCGACGTGTACGACGCCTTCCACGACCAGACCGGTCTGGGCTACACGCGCTACTCCGAGATTATCAACAAACTCGACCAACTCGACATCATCGACGCCACCTACACGAACGTCGAGGGTCGGGGCCGCTCGCGCCAGCTTTCGCTCCGCTACGACCCCGACGCCGTGCTGAACCGGTTGGAAGACAGTTAGCGAAACGAGACCGGCACGGAAAGAACGGAGTTCAGTAGGTTTCCGCCGACTTACAGTCGAGACTGAAGGACTGCCATCAGTTCGGCGAGCGTCCCGCTGGTCTGGAAGTTCGAGACCAGCGCCTCGCCGTCCTCGGTCACCTCGCCGAGCGAGAGGCTAAACCGAGCGTTTCGGGCGGCTTCGGTCGTGTTAGCGACGGTCACGCCCGACTCGGCCGCGGCCGACTCGACCGCCGACGAGGAGAGCGACCCCTCGGCGGCCAACTGCCGGACCTCCGAGGCGAACGCGACGTGCTCCTCGGGAATCGTCTCGGGCGGCAACAGATTCATCGAAACGTCCGACAACTGGAGCGTCCGGTCCGAGAGTTGGGCCTCTCCGCCCGGCGCGGAGATGACGAACGAGGACCCCTCGCGTTGCATCATCACGTCGTTGAGCGAAAGCTGGGAGGTCCCGCGCTGGATGCTCAGGCGACTCCACGACGAGGAGCCGAGACCGAGGAGTCCCTGAAGCGAGACGCCCTCTTGAGCCAACTGCTGAGTGCCGTCGGGAACGATGTCGCCGACGGTCCCGCTGGCGACAACTCGGTCGGCGACAGTCCCGCCGTTCGCCTGAATCGGTCCGAGAGACACCTCGGCCGGTGCGCTCGCGGGGACGGTCCCGTCGGCCAGCAGGCCGAGCAGGGGCGACACCGAGCGCCCGCTGAACGCCTCGACCATCGCCGAGCGGACGGCGGCGAACGTCTCGGCGCTCACGTCGCTGACGGCCACTCGCGTTCGGTCGATGGCCAGCGACTGGTCGGTGTCCTCCATCGACCAGCCTCGAAGCTCCAACCGCATCGTGCTGTCTTGGAACTCGAACGTGGCCTGCGAGACGGATGCAGTCACGCCGCCCAAATCCACCGACACGTCTTGTATCTCCAACGGTGCTGTCTCCTGTGCGGATGCGTCGGCCGCCGTGGTCCCCAGTCCCCCGAGCGAGAACGTTGCGGTTGCGAGCATCGCGCCGAACTGACGCCGTTTCATGTCTCTCACGCGGGGTAGCTAACCCGGTAACTGCGATAAATAGCAGATACCGTTTGAACCGTTTATCGAATTAAGCCCGGTTTTCTCGGTTGACAACTGCCCCGACGCTGGCGGGGGTCCTGTCGAGGGGCGCTCGGGCCGGCCGTTCGCAGGCGGTCGATAAGAGACTGTTACAGTCGGGAGCGTGTCGTTAGGGTGGCCGTGAGCGGTCACACTGCCGACGACTCTCCGCCCGCGCCGAGGGTTCGGTCGTGGGTCGTCGCTCAGTCGTCACGCCATTCAGTCGTCGGTCGCCGATTCGAGGCCGGTCGGGTCGTCGCGGCGCTCGCCGGTCTGGAGGACGAAGGTGCGCTCGGGCGGTGGCGCGGCCCGGAGTTCGACGGTCTTGGCGAGGTAGTAGTACTTCCGGTTGCCCTGCTCGTAGTGGCCGACCAATCCGGCGTCCTCCATCTTCGAGAGGTGATGCACGGCCGATTTGCCGTCCACGCCGACCTCCTCGGCGAGTTCCGAGACGTATCGGGGTTCCCGCGAGAGTTCCCGGAGGATTTCGATTCTGGATTTGCTTCCCAGCAGGTCGATGAGCGACACGGTATCACTGGTACGGCTTCTCACCCCAAAAGTGACTAGGCGGGCCGAGCGGACTGGTCGGGCAGAGCGCGCGCCGGACGCAACTCCCCGCCGCATCGGAGACGCCTATACAATCATTAAAGAATCAGGGATATTTTCCTCCCGATTCGGAATATTGCTGGAAGCGCCGTCGGCGCTCGGACCGCGAACGCGGCAGGTCGGTCGGTATCGCGGGCCGAGTGTTATTAGCCCGCGGGTCGAACTCCGGGCCATGGGGGACCGGGTTAATTTGCCCGACGACAGAGACCAGCAACGCACCACCGTCACTGACGGCTTCTTCGAGCGCGAAATCCACCTCTCGCGCGAGGCCACGGCCTCGTTTCTCCGGGAGTTGGCCGACCAAGTAGAGAACGACACGAACCTGACGCTCTCGTCGCAGGAGTGGGAGATTCCCTTCGAGTACCGCGAACCGGTCGAGGTCGAAGTCGAGTTCGCCGGCGGGCGCGAGGCCGAACTCGAAGTGGAATTCGAGTTTACCGAACCCCGAGGAGGCGACGACCTGAGCGTGGAGTGACTTTCATTCGTACCGGAGCGCGTCGATAGGGTCGGTCTTGGCCGCGTTCCACGCCGGATACAGTCCAGCGAGAATCCCTACGAGGACCCCGACTGCCACCGCGATGGCGAACCACTCGTAGGGCAGGACCAGACTCAGGCCGATGTACTGGGCCGCGGCGTAGGCCCCAAGCACGCCGACAGGGGTGCCCAGAATCGCGCCGAACAGCCCCAGCATCGCGGCCTCAAGCAGGAACAACTGAAGCACGTCGCGGTTCTGCGCGCCGACGGCTTTCATGATACCGATTTCCTTGGTGCGCTCGGTGACGCTGACCAGCATGATGTTGGCGATGCCGATAGACCCGACCACCAGCGAGATGACCGCGATGCCGGTCACGAAGTTCGTGAGGGTGTTGAGCAGGTCCTTGAGTTGGTCCACGAGGTCTTGGTCGGTCTCGACCGAGAACCCGTAGTTGCCGGGGACGAGTTGGGCCGCGTCGGACTCGTTTTCGAGGTACGCCCGCACTCGCTCTTTGGTCTCGGGGACCGCCGCGAAGTCGTCGGCGACCACCGTCAGCGTGGGGTAGACGCGCTGGCTCTCGCCGTCCGGCGTCTCCAGCGTCGTCCGGTAGAAGGGGTCGGTCGGCACGAACACCAGCGGTTGGCCCTCGCTGAGTCCCTCGAAGGCCCCACCGCCCGACGACCCGTTAAGCATCCCGACGACCTCGGCCTCGACCGAATCGCCCGAGGCCAGTCTGAGCGTGACGTTCTGGCCGACTTCGACGGTCGGGTCGAACAGTCCGGCGGCCTGCTCGTTCAGGACGACCTCGCGGGACCCCTCCCGGAAGGCCCGGCCCTCAGCGAAACTGCCGGGGTCGAAGTAACTCGGCGAGGTGGCGATTACCTGTCGCTGGGCGACAGTCTGACCGCCCGCCGAGACGGCCGCGGTGGGTACCACCCCCCGAGGCACGACCGACTCGACACCGGAGAGATTTCTGAGCGCGTCGATGTCGCCGGAGGTGAAGGCGGGTTGGGCACCCGACCCCGGCCCGCCCTCCTCGCCCGCCGGACTCGCCCAGACGTAGACGTTCGGGGTTCGGTCGGCCCCCACCTGTCCCAGCACGTCGGCCCGGAGGCTTGTCCCGAGCGTGACGAAAGTGATGACCGCGGCGACGCCGATGATGACTCCGAGCGTGGTCAGCGTCGAGCGTAGCTTGTGGCTCCGAATCGCTCGCCAACTGAGTCGGAGGCTCTGTAGAAACTCCATCAGGGCAGGTCAGTTTCGACGCGCCGAGGAGACTCGATTTCCTCCACTCGCTCGACCGTGCCGTCGAGGACGTGAATCACGCGCTGGGCGTGTTCGGCGATGGGTCGCTCGTGGGTCACCATCAGGATGGTGTTGCCCTCGTCGTGGAGTCGCTGGAACAGGCCCATAATCTGCTGGCCGGTCTCTTGGTCCAAGTTCCCGGTCGGTTCGTCGGCGAGGATGATGGAGGGGTCGGCCGCCAGCGCCCGAGCGATGGCGACGCGCTGGCGCTGGCCGCCCGAAAGTTCGTTGGGTCGGTGGTCGCCCCGGTCGCCCAGACCGACCTGTTCCAGCAGGTCGTTCGCCCGGTCGATGCGCTCGCTCTTGTCCACGCCCTGAAAGACCAGCGGGAGCGCCACGTTCTCGGCGGCGGTGAGTTTCGGCATCAGGTTGAACGTCTGGAAGACGAAACCGACCTCCTCGCCCCGGACCTTGGTCCGGTCGCGCTGGGACATGTCCGACACCTCGCGGTCGTTGACCCAGACCTCGCCCTCGGTCGGCGTGTCGAGGCACCCGATGAGGTTGAGCAGGGTACTCTTGCCCGACCCGCTGGGACCCATCACGGCGGTGTAGGACCCTCGCGGAATCGAGATGTCTACCCCGTCGAGCGCGTGGACGGGTTCCCCGAGGAAGTAGGTCTTGCGCACGCCGCGGAGCGACACGGCGTTTCTGCCGCCCGCTCCGGCGTCCCCGCCACCTGTTCCCTTCGCGTCCCCCTGCCCGGTCTCCGCATCGGACTCGGCGTCCGAGTCGCTGGCAGCCATCGTCTCTCTTAGTACGGGCGGAATCGCCAAAACACTAGCGCCCGTTCCGCCGGGAAACGACTCGTTATCTCGTCTTGGCGTTCGGCCACACTTTTCACTGCGGAAGGCCCATCTGCGACCATGAAGACGACCGGCGGAAGCGACGAGGAGAAGCGCAAAGCGGGCGAGAGCGCGGCCGAGGAAGTCGAGGACGGCATGGTGGTCGGCCTCGGCACGGGTTCGACCGCGGCCCACGCCATCCGGGCGCTCGGCCGGAGGGTCGATAGCGGTCTCGACGTTCGCGGGATTCCGACCTCCTTCCAGTCGCGGGAACTCGCCAAGGAGGTCGGCGTCCCCCTCACGGACCTCGACCAAGTTCGGCAGGTCCACGTCGCCATCGACGGGGCCGACCAGTTCTCCGGTCCCCACCTCGTCAAGGGCGGCGGCGGTGCCCACGCGCGGGAGAAAATCGTGGATTCAGCCGCCGACCGCCTGCTGGTGGTCGCCGACCCGAGCAAGTCCGTCAAGCAACTCGACCATTCGGTGCCGGTCGAGGTCCTGCCCGACGCCCGGACCACCGCCGCCAAAGAGGTCCGAACGCTCGGTGGGTCGGCCTCGCTCCGGACCGCCGAGCGCAAGGACGGCCCGGTCGTGACCGACAACGGGAACCTCCTGCTCGACTGCGATTTCGGCAAAATCCCGAACCCGGCCGACCTCGCAGAGGACCTCGCGGAAATTCCCGGCGCTGTCGAACACGGCCTGTTCGTCGGGATGGCCGACGAGGTTCACGTCGGCAAAGAGGACGGCGTGAACGTCAAAACGTTCTGACCGCGAGCGGGCGGGGATTCACGAAGGCGAAATCACGAAGTGGCGCTTTGCTGTCGCCGTTACGCTCCGAACTAACTATCTCTGTGTCTAACAATCTTAATTATTTCCTAAACGATGAAAAGCATAGCTATGGGACGTAACCGCCGATAAAAGAAACGAGGTTAGGCTCCCGAGTTACAGGTCGCGGGGCTGGACCGTCTTTCGGTCGTTGGCCTCGGCGCGGCGGGCAGCCTCGTCGAGGAGTTCGTCGACGCGCTCGTCGAGGGCGTCGTAGAAGTCCGACGCCACGTTCTTGTCGTCCAGTGCGTCCTTGACAGCGGCTTTGACGATGAGGTCTGCCATACGGCCTTTTGTTTCCTGCCACCCCTAATAAAGCTTCTCAAATTCTCGGGCTAACCGGCCCATGTAGCTGATTTCACGGTCATCTGTCACGGAGGCCAAAACTTATAAATACTAGCGAGTTGTGTGCCCTCGATTCGGCAGGTCGGAGGATACGAGTACGCAGAGCGCCCAGAGTCGGACATGCGCGAAATACTCGACGCGGTGGCCGACGGCGAGGTCAGTCCCGCCGAGGCCGAAGCAAGACTCTCGGGGTACGCCACCGACGACGCCGGGCGCTTCGACGCGGCGCGCGAGACCCGCAGAGGAGTCCCCGAAGCAATCTTGGGTGACGGCAAGACACCGGAAGAAACCGCCTCGCTCGCGGAAACGGCAGTCGAGACCACCGGACGAGCAATCGTGACGAGGACCGACGACGACCAGCGCCGGGCCATCCGAAAGCGTCTCGCCGACGACCATCCCGAGGCCGAGGTCACGGTCCACGGTCGGTCGGGCGTGGTCGTCGCCCACGCCGAGGACTTCGACGCGCCGGACCTCGACGCGACCGTAACCGTCGTTACCGGCGGCACGAGCGACGCGATTCCCGCGGGCGAGGCCGCCGTCCTCGCCGACGAGATGGGCGCGACAGTCGAGCGAATCGAGGACGTGGGCGTCGCCGCGCTCACCCGCATCGTGGACCAACTCGACCGCCTGCGGTCTGCCGACGTACTGGTCGTCGCGGCGGGCCGGGAGGGCGCGCTCCCCACCGTGGTCGCCGGCCTCGTGAACACGCCGGTCATCGGTCTCCCCGTCTCGACCGGGTACGGCTACGGCGGCGAGGGCGAGGCCGCGCTCTCGGGGATGCTCCAGTCCTGCTCGGTCCTCTCGGTCGTGAACACCGACGCCGGGTTCGTCGCGGGCGCGCAGGCCGGCCTCGTCGCCAGAGCCGTAGACGGCGCGGGACCGGATGCCGACGAGACGGAAGACGACCAGTAGCCTCCCCACCCCGCACCGACACGCCGCCTTACCCCGATACAACGCACTCTTACAATCTCGGTGTCTCGGTTGCGTTCGCCCGACCGGAACACAATTTCGGGAAACGTTCTTTGCGTTTCCGAAAAAGAGGTTGGTGTCTGGGAAGGGTTTTTGGTGTAGGGGGACAAAGATTTACTCGCTGGCAGTGACCCTGCCAGATGAAACCCAATGCCAAAGTGTGACCACTGTGGCGCGCACATCTCGGAGCGTTTCGCTCGGGTGTTCGCCGACGAGAACGGTGCGGTCCGCGCATGCGTCTCTTGCTCGGCGAACGCCGGAATCGCGGAAGTCGCGCGCCAACGCGCCAGAGAGGCGAACGCATAGCCCGTCAAACGGGCGGGAATCGAAAAGCTAAGAACCACCACGCGAAGCCTGTAAGGCGTGCCGGTCCACTGGGTCTACATCCTCGAATGCGACGACGGCAGTTTTTACACGGGCTACACCACCGACGTAGAGCGCCGCGTCCGCGAACACGACCGGGGCGAGGGCGCGAAGTACACCCGCGGACGCACCCCGGTCGAACTCGTCCACACCGAGGAGTTCGACTCGCAGTCGGCGGCCATGTCCCGCGAGTACGAAATCAAACAGTTGTCGCGTCGGCAGAAAGAGCAGTTGGTCAGAAGTGAGTAAAGCAACTACCCGATGCGTTTACTCCACCAGCACGAGTAAACGATTCCTCGATTTCGTTTACTCAGACGCCGCTTCCCCGGCGTGAGTAAACGAAACCGGCGACGGCTTTACTCCGCCAGTGGGTCGTCCTCGGGCACCGACGCCGGTAGCCCGACCAACTCCGCGCTCCGCTCCCAGACGAGACGCCGTAGCGCCTCATCACCAGCAATTTCCGCAGGCGAGGTCCGCTCGCGCCGGTCGAAGTACGCGCCCGACACGTCGGCCACCTCGTCACTCGTCGCCAGATAGGCCAGCGTGTCGCCGGCGTCCGCGACACTCTCGAAGGGGCCGACCGGCGCAATCCCGGCCACGAACGCGGCCGCGCCGGTGAACACCCGCGAAAAGCCGGTCGCGTTCCTGACGAGGCCGGTCTGTGGAAGCCACCCCGGATGCACGCAGTTGGCGGTCACGCCGGTCCCCGCGAGTCGGTCTGCCAGTTCCACCGTGAACAGCACGTTCGCCAGTTTCGAGTCGGCGTAGGCGTCCAGACCGTCGAACGCTCCGCCGTCTCCCCGCTCGCCCCGGACGACCGCCTCCACGTCCGACAGCGACCCGTCCTCGTGGAGTGCGCTCGTCGTATTAACGGTTCGTGCGGGGGCGCTCTCGCGCAGGCGCGGCGCGAGGAGATTCGTCAACAGGAACGGCGCGAGGTGGTTGACCGCGAAGGTGAGTTCGACGCCCTCGTCAGTGGTCCGGCGGTGGCTCTGGGAGGTCCCGGCGTTGTTCACCAGCGCGTCGAGGCGGTCGTAGTCGGCCCGGACCTCGCGGGCCAACTCCCGAACCGCCGCGAAGTCCGCGAAGTCGGCCGGGTAGAAGTCGCCCTCGCTCTCGGGGTGGGCGTCCCGGACCGCGGACAGGACTTCCTGCCCCGCCTCGCGGTCCCGGCCCGTGAACAGGACGATTGCGCCCTCCTCGGCGAGTCGCAGGGCGGCCTCACAGCCGATACCGCTGGTTCCGCCCGTCACGAGGACGACCTTGCTCGTCATTGGCTCTCGGTTGGGGTTCGGAATTCAGTCGTCGTCTGTGGCCTGCTGGCCGCCGTCGGCGTCCTCGGCCACGCCGGCGTCGGGCGCGGTCACGTCGGGGTGGATGTAGGCGTACTCGACTGCCTGCTGGCCGAGTTTCTCGACGCGCTCTTTGATGTCGTCGTCCACGATTTCGCCGTCCTCGATTTTGTTCCGGGCGCTCCGGATGCCGACCTGATGGGGCAGGACCCACGCGTGAACTCCTCGGGCCGTGACTCGCATGTGGTCTAGGGTGCTGGCGAACGACCCACCGCCCGCGGCGGCCAGCAGGCCGACCGTGGTGTCCTCGTACTCGTCGAAGCTACAGTAGTCGTGGACGTTCCGGAAGGCCGACGAGTAGGACCCGTGGTAGACCGGGCTTCCCCAGAGGACCGTATCGGCCTCCCGAATCTTGCGCTTGAGTTCGGTGGCCTCGGGGGGTTCGTCCTCGTCGGGGTCGAAAATCGGCAGGTCGTACTCGCGCACGTCCAGCAGTTCGGTCTCGGCACCGCGCTTTTCGGCGGCGGCGAGGGCGTGTTTCAGGGCGGTCCGGGTGTAACTCCCGTCGCGCATGCTTCCGGCCAGCGCGACGACGACAGGGTTCTCGTTCATCTTGTTCGAAAGCAGGGGCCTGAAAGGGAAAACAGTTTCCGGAACCCGATTTTTGTAAGAACAAGAACCTTTGTTCCGGGGTTCGTCAGTCCGCGGCCGACTCGTCCGCGACGCTCGACGCGCCGAACGCCGAGGAGACCCCGAGAAAAACGGCGGACCCCGCGACCAGAATCCCGCCGAACAGGCCGATGGTCGGGACGATTCCCAGCGCGTCGGCGAGTCTCCCGGCCCCGAGTTCGAAGGGGATGGTGACGACGTGGTAAATCATCCCGGCGGTGCTGAGGACCGTCGCGCGGCCGACCGACCCAACCCGGTCGTTGATGTACTGGTTCGCCAAGGGCGTCATCACGCCGCGGGTGGCCCGCATCACGAAGAAGACCGGAATCGCCGCGATGGGTGCGAGGGCGACGCCGACGAACAGCGCGCCGAGGACCGGCGGCGCGAGCGCGAACCACCGCCGGAGACCGACGACCTCCTCGATTCGGTCGGTGTTGTAGCTGACCGCGGCCGCGACGGCGGTGAACCCGCCGAACATCCACCCGACTTCGCTGACCGAGAGACCGAGCGTCTCGATGCTGAACGGTTGGACGAAGAAGTTGACGCCCCAGTAGACCCCGAAGAACAGACCGAGGTACGGGACGAACGACCGGAGCGGTGGCTTCGAGAACTCCTCGCGGATGACCGGCAGAGCGTCCACGACGGTAAAGTGGTCGTCGGAGTCCCCTTCGCCGGTATCTGAGTCGCTTCGGCCGGGCGCGGACTCGGGGAACGAGAGCAGAACCGGGATGCTCAGCACTGTCACGGCCGCCGAGGCCAGATAGGCGGCGGGCATCCACACGTCGGCGATGTAGCCCCCGACGACACCCGTCGTGCCCATCACGACGTACATCACGGCGTTGCCTCGGCCTCGGACCTGCGCGAAGTCGCCTTCGTCCATCCGGGCCTTCAGGGTGTCGTAGAGCCACGCATCGGCGGTCCCGGACTCGAACGTCGAGGCCAGCGCCCAGAACGCGAACACGACCGCGAAGTGCGCGAACTCGCTGGAGACCACCATCGCCAACTGGGCCACGGTTATCATCGCGCTGGCGACCAACAGGCTGTTTCGCCGACCGATTCGGTCGCCGACGACCCCGGTCGGAATCTCGAACAGGAGGAGACCGGCCCACCAGATGGCGTCCACGGCCCCGACGAGCGCGTAGGACTCGACGTTGAGTTTGACGTAGTAGTACCAGATGGGCGTGGTGAACCCCGCGGCCATCGACGCCCGGTAGAGGTAGTACTTGGCGACGGGTCCCTCGGGGAGGGTCGGCCGCCAACTCCTCGCGGTCGGTCTCACACCCGGCGATACAGAGGCGACCCACAAAACTACTCGCGGAAGCGCATTTTTGTATTCTAGCTGAGGTATTCGTGGCAGAGAGCCACGCGGTGGTTTTTTCGGCGCGGGCGCAGTCCTTCCGGATATGGAGACGCCGATTTCGTTCGGAACCGACGGCTGGCGAGCCACGTTGGACGAGTTCACCGCTCCTCGCGTCCGGATGGTCGGGCAGGCAGTCGCCGACTACCTGCGCGAGGTCGAAGACCGCGACGAGGGAACCGTCGCCGTCGGGTACGACGCCCGCGAGACCTCGCGGGGATTCGCCGAGGAGTTGTGCCGCGTGCTGGCTGTCAACGGTTTCGACGCCTTGATTCCGCCCCGTGACTGCCCGACGCCGCTGGCGGTCTGGACCATCGCCGACCGCGACTTGGCGGGCGCGCTGGTGGTCTCGGCCTCTCACAACCCGCCGAACTACAACGGCGTGAAGTTCTTCCCCCACGACGCCGCGCCCGCGCTCCCCGAGGTCACGGACGAAATCATGGCTCGCATCGCGGAACCCCGCGCGCTCCCCGAGGAGGACCACGGAACGGTCAGCGAGGAGGACCTCCTCGAACCCTACGCCGAACACGTCTTCGACCTCGTGGGCGTCGGTCCCGACGCCGACGCGGATTTGGAGGGTCTCGAAGTCGTCTACGACGCGATGCACGGGTCGGGCAGAGGGTTCACCGACGAACTGCTGGAACGCGCCGGGGCGACCGTCCACCGGCGGCGCTGTGAGCAGGACGCCGAGTTCGGCGGGACGAACCCCGAACCGAGCGCCGAGAACTTGCAGGGGTTGGTCGAGGCGGTCCGCGAGAAGGACGCCGACCTCGGCATCGCCAACGACGGCGACTCGGACCGCATCGCTATCGTGACCCCCGACCGAGGCTTCTTGGACGAGAACCTCTTTTTCGCTGGGACCTACGACTACCTCCTCGAAGACGACTCGGGTCCCGCGGTCCGGACCGTCTCGACCACCTTCCTCGTGGACCGGGTGGCCGAGGCCCACGGCGAGGACGTAGTGGAGACCGCAGTCGGCTACAAGTGGGTCGCCGAGGCGATGCAGGAGTCAGACGCCCTCATCGGCGGCGAGGAGTCCGGCGGGTTCTCCATCCGGGGCCACGTCCGCGAGAAGGACGGCGTGCTGATGGCCTTGCTGGCGGGTGCGGTCGAGAACGAGCGGTCCTACGACGACCGAGTGGACGCCCTGCTGGACGAGTTCGGCGAGATTCACCAGTCGAAAGTCAGCGTGGACTGCCCCGACGACCGCAAGGAGGACGTGCTGGCCGACTTGGAGGCCGAACTCCCCGACGAGGTGGCCGGCGAGCGCGTCGAGACGGTCAACGACACCGACGGGTTCAAGATTCTCCTCGAAGACGGGTCGTGGCTGTTGGTCCGGCCGAGCGGGACCGAACCCAAGATGCGGGTCTACGCCGAGGCTGATAGCGAGGACAGAGTGTCGGAGTTACTGGACGCCGGGCGCGGACTGGTCGAACCGCTGGTGTAATTTCGTCGGTTCGACGGAAGTCACGTAGAAAGCGCCCAGAAAACACCTAACCGACTCGCAAACGGTAAGAGAAAAGCCGAGATTACCGGTCGAACGCACGTGCTAACAGGGCAGACCAGTCCGGTCGATTCGTCAGGACGCGGCCCTCGGAGTTTTTGACCTCCTCTCGGTGGCGTTCGGCTTCGGTCATATTGGTAGCTAAGACGCTATTCCATATATATGTTAGGACGATGCTGGAAGGAATGTTCAACTGATACCTAGTCCTGACAAAACGTGTGTCATTTTCTCCCAGTCTTCCTTTCCATCGCTCACAGTTTGACAATAGCCAGCAGAAGCGCGACAAAAAGACCTACTATACACCCGACGACGAACGTGACTGCGAGAATTCCGTAAAACTCGAAGGAACGGTTGTTCACGTAAACTACACCACTAATAATAGTGGAAACGACGGAAATAGCCAGTAACGCTTGTGAAATAGAGAGTAATGCCCTGTCTTTGTTTAGTCTCTCGTCATTTCTGGCGATGTATTTTGGATAGGTTTGAACAAACGTTACGAACATTTCCTTTCGGCCGAATGTTGCCTGTTTGGTAATATCATCGACCGTAATTTCGGTTTCTAACTTCGTATGGTAGACAGTCCCAAATGCCGCGAAGACACTCAGAACGCCGAATAGAACTCCAGCATACGTAAAGGGATTATCGACGGTCCCGAGGGTCGTATCAGTTCGTTGTCGAGCGATATAATAGGCGATTGCGGCCACAACTCCAGAAAATGTGAACGATACCCGAAGGAGCGACATGGCCTTTGTATCAATGTGTTCTGCCTCGTCGATTTGACCTTCGAGTGTTTCGTTCAATTTGTCGTGACTCAACCGAAGGGCGTACAGTGAAGACTCTACTGTCAGTTTCTCTTCGTCGTCGCTCACGGATTGTTCGACTATGATTAAACTGGAACAATAACACTTCGGATTTTAGTCTAACATCCTACTCCGATTCCCCGAAGTCTAACATCCCGCTGGGATTCGCGTAGTAGAGGTACGCCAACCCGAGGCCTATCGCCACCGCGACCCCGCCGAGGAGGTCACTAGTCCCCATCTCCACACCATCCGCGAGCGTGACGTAGGCCATTACGACCGAGAACGCGGCCCAGATGACCGCCAATCGTCGGCGTCGCGTTTCGTCCATGCGATTGAGACCGGAGTCCGGACAGTTGGCTCTGTTGGATTCTGGGTCTCGTGATTCAGCGTTGGCGCAAGTTCAGGCAGATGAGAGGCGATAGAGAATTGTATATGGGGCTTTAGGAAAGAAAATTATTTCTTTACAAACCATAAATATTCTTCTGGCCGTCGAGTGGTTCTGCGAGTCGCCGCATCCCTGCGCTTCGCGTGGACCAGCAGTAGATTGGAAACGAAGCGGGCCAACGGTGAAGTGAAAACGAGGCTAACTTCAGGCTTGAGCATTGCCGTCTCCCGCACAGCACCGCACCTCGTCCTCCCCACCCTCCTGCGGTCTCTGCGAACCACGTTCGCAGATCAGCGAGACGCGGCGCGTCTCGCCAGCCTCGGGGTTCGCATTCGCTCACACCCTGCGGTCCTCGTCCCTCGCGCGCGTTGCTCGCGCACGCCGGTCAGAATCTACCCTATTCTCACGTCACTCCCCGTCGTACCGACCTCGTAGCCGATTCCCGTCGTCCTCGACCGGCGCAATCTCGAAGCCGAGTGACTCGTAGAACGGTCGCACGCCGGGGTCGAACTCGGCGGTCAGCGGGGCGCGGCGCTCGGCCGCAGTCCGGACCAGCGCGCTTCCGACGCCTTGTGCCCGGCGCGCTCGCCGGACCGCCACGGCGTCGATGTGCGCGCCCCGATTCCGGGGCACGAGGACCAGCGCGCCCAGAATCGAATCGCTCTCGCCCTCGTCTGCGACCAGTACGTCCTCGGCGTCGATTCGCTCGCCGAGGTCGTCCCGAACGTCCAGCATCGCGGCGTCGAGGACTCGGCGCACGCCGAGTCGGTCGCCCGAATCGGCCTCTCGGACCGTGGCGCTCCCGGCGCTCGTCTCGCGGGCCATCACTCCGAGTCGTCTTCGAGCATCCTATCGACCATCGCCAGCACGTCGTCCACCGAGGGCCGGTCGCCCGGACTGTCGCCGCGGTGGACCGCGTGGAGTCGCAGATTCCCGTCGCGGGCGTCCAGCACCGCGACTTCCGGCATCCGACCCACGAGGTCCGAGAGCTTTCCCAACTTGCCAAACCGGGTGGGTTGGCCGTACTGGTCGCCCGCCGTCTTCTCCTCGTCGGCCACCAGCGCGAAGGGCAGGTGGAGTTTCTTCTGCCACTTCTCGGCTTTCTTCCGCGACTCGGGCAGGACCGAGACCACCGCGGCCCGCCGGTCGCGGAACTCGTCGTAGCGGTCGGCGACTGCCTGCACCTGCTCGCGGCAGTTCCGGCAGTGGTAGTCGCGCTGGAAGAACAGGACTACGGCGTCGTTTTCCCCCGGCAGGCGACTCGCCGGACTCCTCTCGACGGTCCGGTCGCCCTTGCGCTCGGCGAGCGCCGATAGTCGGAGGGGGTCCGGTCCCGCCCCGGCGTTGGGCAACTCGAAATCGAGTTCGCTCACGCCCAACTCGTCGCGCTCGCGGTCGAACGCCGACCCGGCGGTTTCGGACTCCGGCCCGAGACCGCCCTCAGCGTCTTCTGGCCCGCTCCCGCCCTTGATGAGTCGCAGGACCTTCACGTGGTCGGCCTCGACGGGTTGGTCCTCGGGCACCGGCCGACCGTCCACCATCACCGAGACCTCGTGGGGACTGAGGCCCACTTCGGCCAGCAGGTCGGCGTAGGTCGCGTCCTCGACTTCGAGGTCGTGGCTCTCCTCGCCGACGACCTCGACTGTCACGTTCATGCCCGGTTCTTCCGCGGCGCGGGTGGTAAGCGTGTCGGGGTGCTACGACATCGGCTCAGAGCCGACATCCGACTCCCGGTCGCGGTCCGCCCGTCGTCGCTGGTACTGACTCCGACCGCCCAGACCCAGCGCGCCCAGTCCCAGTAGCAGGACGAGGAACTGGACGAGACCCCCGAGAATCGGCACGAATCCGACAATCGCGGCCAGCAGGAGGCCGATGAACAGCGCCAGCCATCGCCCGCCCGTATCCGCCATCCCGAGGAGCCACGTTCCGACCGCGAACGCGCCGTAGACGTACCCCAGCCATAACACCAGCGCGTAGACCAGCGCCAAGATGAGGCCCAACGGAATCCCGACCAGCGAGACGAACAGAATCACCATCAGGACGGGAATCCCGACGAACAGCAGGAGACCGACTCCGCCGGACTTCAGGGGGTCTGCGGTCGCTCTGTCAGCGATACCCCCGGAGAACCGCGGGAAGACGAGCAGGACCACCGCGCCGAGGACGAGGTTGACGAGGAAGCCGTACACCCACCCGACCCAGTTGGGCACCAGCGGCCCGGTGAACCCGAGGTCGAGACCGATGTCGGACTCTTGGCGAATCTCGCCAGCGACCTGCGCGCCCTCCGCCCGGTTCAAGTCGCCGTCGTAGACGAAATCCCCGCCGACGACCGCGTTCGGCCCGAGCGTGATGGTTCCCGCGCCGACCCGAACGCCCTGCTGGACCTCGCCCTCCACGACGACGTTCCCGGCCGCGCCTTCGAGTTGCCCGCCGACGAGGGCGTCCTCGCTGACGACGACGTTGCCCCCGACCGCATCCACGTCGCCCGTCACTTCCCCGGCGATTCTGACGTTGCCGCCGAGCGCGGTCATGTCGCCGGTCACCCGACCCTCCACGAACACGTCACCGGCGAAGGCGGTCAAGTCGCCATCGACGGTGCCTCGGACGATGACCGTCCCGGCGAACGCGGTCAGGTCGTCGTCTATCGTCTCGTCCTCCTCGACGACCACGGTGCCGCCGGTCCGCGTCACTTCGGCCGCGGCGGGCGCTGGCACTGCGGCGAGGACCACCAGCACAGCGAACAGCGCCACGAGTCGCTTGTCCATATCTCCTCTGTCCATTTCCCGACAAATAGTAATTGCCCGGTTTTCGCTCCGCTGGTGGGTTAAGTGCCTCCTACCGCCGTCCCGCCGGGCCGACGCTCGACCCGTAACCGAGATTTCGACCTGCCGCGACCTCGGGGAGTTTAAGACCGGCAAGCCCTTGCTCTGTCACATGACCGAGGTCGAGAACGAGGCCGACGAGGCGGGTGACGCCGAGGAGGCAACCGGGAGTGACGAACCGGCCCCCGACGCCGGGCGGGACGAAATCTGGATCGAGAAGTACCGGCCCCAGCGACTGGACGAGGTGGCCGGCCACGACGACATCACGGCGCGCCTGAGTCGCTACGTAGAACGCGACGACCTGCCGAACTTACTGTTCTCGGGACCGGCGGGCGTCGGCAAGACGACCTCGGCGGTAGCCATCGCCAAGGAACTCTACGGCGACGACTGGGAGAGCAACTTCCTCGAACTCAACGCCTCCGACCAGCGCGGCATCGACGTGGTTCGGGACCGCATCAAGAACTTCGCGCGGTCGTCGTTCGGCGGGTACAACTACCGCATCATCTTCTTGGACGAGGCCGACTCGCTTACCTCCGACGCACAATCGGCGCTTCGCCGGACGATGGAGCAGTTCTCGTCGAACACCCGGTTCATCCTCTCGTGTAACTACTCCAGCAAAATCATCGACCCCATCCAGTCGCGGTGTGCGACCTTCCGGTTCGGCCCGATTTCCGACGAGGGCGTCACCGAGCAGATTCGGAAAGTCGCCGAGCAGGAGGACATCGAGACGACCGAGGAGGGCGTCGAGGCGCTGGTCTACGCCGCCGACGGCGACATGCGCAAGGCAATCAACGCCTTGCAGGCCGCGGCCGTGATGGGCGAAGTCGTGGACGAGGAGGCTGTCTTCTCCATCACCAGCACCGCCCGGCCCGAGGAAATCGAGGAGATGGTCCGCCGCGCCATCGACGGCGAGTTCAGCAAGGCCCGCAAGAAGTTGGACGAGATGCTGACCGAGAAGGGGATGGCCGGCGGCGACATCATCGACCAACTCCATCGGTCGGTCTGGGAGTTCGACTTGGACGACGAGGCCACCGTCCGCCTGATGGACCGGGTGGGCGAAGTCGATTACCGAATCAGTGAAGGGGCGAACGAGCGCGTCCAGTTGGAGGCCCTGCTGGCGTCGCTGTCGCTGGAAGACCGGTGAGGGTCGCGATTGGCCGGCGTCGCGGCGAGGCGTTAGCGCGGGACTGATTCGTCACAATCGGCCGTTTCGGTGAGACCGCAGTTTCTCCGCGATACTTCCGGAACGTTCCGCGATTCGAAATCCGCGCTCGGTCCGGGAAACGCCGCATTATCCCGGCGAACGGTTTCGAACGGCCGTCTGGCTTATACTCCGGACCGGTGTACCTGTTCGGGAGTACATCATGGGACGCTATCCGCGACAGGTACGGGACGCGAGGCTCAAGTGCATCGAATGCAACGCGCCCGTCGTCAAAACCGTCGATGACAGTTTCGCCTGCGTGAACTGCGGGTCCGAACCGCTCAGCGCGCGGTCGGATTCGCCTGCGTCCACAGTCAAGGACACAGCGTCGTCGGTAGCAGACGACTGACAGGCGAACGACCGACGGCCGACCGAACCGCGGCGAATCAGTTTTTTGTCGCTCGTCGGTGAATCGGTCAGCATGAGCCACGGGTCGAACGCTCCCGATTCTGCCGAGCCACCAATCCGAACCGACGAGTTGACCAAGCGATACGGCGACGACGCCGCGGTTCGGGACCTCACGTTTTCGGTCGCTCGGGGCGAGGTCTTCGGCTTCCTCGGGCCGAACGGCGCGGGCAAGACCACCACGATGCAGATGCTGACGACGCTGACCCGGCCCTCGTCGGGCGAGGCGTGGGTCGCTGGAGAACCCATCACCGACCGGGACGCGGTGGTCGGGCATCTGGGCTACCTGCCCGAGGAGCCACCGATTTACGAGGAACTGACCGGCCGCGAGCAGTTGGCGTACATCGCGGGACTCCGGGACCTGCCCGAATCGGTGGCCGACGAGCGAATCCGCGATTTGCTGGCGAGATTCGACCTCGCGGACGACGCCGACGACCGCATCTCGACCTACTCGAAGGGGATGAAACAGAAGACCGCGCTGATTCAGGCCGTCCTGCACGACCCCGACGTGCTGTTTCTGGACGAACCCACCTCGGGGTTGGACCCCCGCGCGGCCCGGACTGTTCGGAACCTGATTTCGGAACTCCGCGAGGAGGGGATGACCGTCTTCCTCTCGACGCACATCCTCCCGGTGGTCGAGGAGTTGGCCGACCGGGTGGGCGTCCTCCACGAGGGCCGACTCGTGGCCGAGGGGTCGCCCGAGTCGCTGACCCACCGGGCCGAATCCGGCGAGGAGTCCACGCTCGAAGAGGTCTTCCTCGAAGTGACTAGCGAGCGCCCGACCGAGGACGCCGCGGAACGCTCGGGGTTCGCGCGATGAGGACGCCCGACCTCTCGCACGCGGTCCGAATCGCGCGGGTGGAAGTTCGCCGGAGCGTCCGGGCGGTCCGGTCCAGCACCACCCGGACCGCGGCGTTCGGGGTCGCGCTGTTGTTCTGGGTCGCCCTGCCGACCGTCGGCGGCGGGTTTCTGGCCTACCGACTCGGCCAGTCGCTCCCTGCGATTCCCTTCGAGTTTCCGGTCCTCGACGCGGTTCGCGGCGCGACTGCGGTCGGGTGGGTCGGCCTCGCGGTGCTGTCCGCCGCCCGGACCGCGGGCAAGAAGGGCGAACTCGACTCGCCCGAGGGGATTCTGACGACCGTTCCGGCGCGGGACGCCGCGCTCGGCCTCCTGCTGGCGGAGTACGCCCGGATGGCGCTGGTCGCGGCGATTCCGGTCGTGACGATTGCCACCGCGCTCGCGGTCGGCGCTGGCGTGGTTACACCCCTCGTCGCCGTCCCCGCGACCGCCGGGATTCTGCTCGCTGTGGCGCTGTCCATCGGCTTTCCGGTCGGCATCGGCGTCAAGTGGGCCACGATGCGCTCGCCGTGGTTGGCCCGGCACAAGACCGCCCTGCTGGTGGTCGCGTTCGGCCTCTACTTCCTCGGGGTCACGTCCCAAGCGTTCAACGACGTGATTTCGCTCCTCCAGCGCACGCTCCGGAACACGCCGCTGGCGTGGTTCGGCGACGCCGTTCTGTTGGGTCTGCCGGGCATCGAGGCCGTTCCGGTCCACGTCCTCGGCGCGGGGGCGCTGGCCGGGATTTTGCTCCCGACGTTCGCAGGAGTCGGGATTCGCTCGGCGACGACGCTGTGGTACGCCGACCGGGCGCAGGTAGAGCGCGACGAACCGTCGGCGGAGGCCCACGCCGACCGGAACGGACGGGTCGCGCCCGGCGGGACGACCGACACTGGAGCGCCGACCTCGGCGAAATCGGGAGCAGAGAGCGCGAGCATCGGCGAGCGCGCACTCTCGGCGTTCGACGGCGTGCTAGCCCGACCGACTCGCACCGTCACGCTGTCCGCGTGGCGGCGGGCCAAGCGCACGCCGATTCGACTCCTCTACGTCGCCTATCCCCTCTTTTTCCTCTACGCGCCGCTCCGGTCTGCGTTCGAGAGCGGCGTCCCGACCTCCCTGCCCGCGCTGGTCGCGCTCTACGGCGCGTGGGCGGTCGGCGCGATGGTCCTGAACCCCCTCGGCGACGAGGGCGCGGTCCTGCCCGCCACCCTGCTGTCGGGCGTCTCGGGTCGGCAGTTCGTCGTCGGGCACGTCGTCTCGGCGACGCTGGTCGGGGTTCCGGTCGTGACCGCGGCAGTCGCTGTTGCCGGCGCGCTGAGTCCGCTCGACCCCGCGCGGTGGATTGCGTTGGCCGGCGTGAGCGCGCTCCTCGTCGTCGCCGGGGCGACACTCGCGGTCGGCGTGGGCGTCCTCTTTCCGCGGTTCGGCACAGTCGAGGTGTTCCGGAGCAGGGAGATTACGATGCCGAGCAAGGGCGCGTTCGCGGCCTACTCCATTGCGTTGCTGGGCGGCGCGGTGGGCGCGGTAGTCGTTCTGGTGCCGCCGATTGCGGGATTCGTCGGCGGGTTGGTCGGGTTCCCGCAGGTGGTCGTGACCGGACTCGGGGCCGGCCTCGGGGTGTCGGTCGGCCTCCTCGGACCGGCGGCGGCCTACCGGTACGCGACGCGGGAGTTCGAGGAGTTCACCGTGGACTGAGTATCTGGGGGATTATATATACTCTTTTAACACAATAGAATATTTCTTAAACAACTGTGATTATTTCTCCACTGCTTTTCGACCGGCTGTCCTCGTCAGACGTGACTGCGGTCGGGACGCGGGACGCGCTCACACGTTGCGGAACTGTTTTACCCGTTCGTTGGCGACTTACGCATAATATGAGCGAACTCGAGGAGGAGTACCGCCTCGATTATTTCGAGGACGAGGGCTTCGTCAGGAAGGAGTGTACCGACTGCGGTGACTTCTTCTGGACGCGCGACACCGACCGCACGACTTGCGGCGAACCGCCCTGCGAGAACTACCAGTTCATCGACGACCCCGGATTCCCGGAACAACACACCTTAGAGGAGATGCGAGAGGCCTTCCTCTCGTTCTTCGAGGACAACGACCACGAGCGAATCGACCCCTACCCGGTCGCGGCCAACCGGTGGCGCGACGACGTACTGTTGACCCAAGCGTCCATCTACGACTTCCAGCCGCTCGTCACCTCGGGCCAGACCCCGCCGCCCGCCAACCCCCTTACGATTAGCCAACCCTGCATCCGGATGCAGGACATCGACAACGTGGGCAAGACCGGGCGTCACACGATGGCCTTCGAGATGATGGCCCACCACGCGTTCAACGCCCGAGACGACATCGAGGACCCCGACCAGTACGCCTACTCGGGCGAGGTCTACTGGAAGGACGAGACGGTCCAGTATTGCGACGAGTTCTTCGAGTCGATGGGGGCCGACTTGGAGGACATCACCTACATCGAGGACCCGTGGGTCGGCGGAGGCAACGCCGGACCCGCAATCGAGGTCATCTACAAGGGCGCGGAACTCGCCACGCTGGTCTTCATGTCGATGGAGCAGGACCCCGACGGCGAGTACGAGATGAAGGACGGTAACCGGTACTCCAAGATGGACACCTACGTCGTGGACACCGGCTACGGGCTGGAACGCTGGACGTGGGTCAGCCAAGGCACCCCGACCGTCTACGAGGCCGTCTATCCCGAGATGATTTCGTTCCTCAAGGACAACGCGGGCATCGACCACACCGACGACGAGGAGACCCTCGTCCACCGCGCGTCCAAACTCGCCGGCCACATGGACATCGACGAGGCCGAGGACATGGAGGCCGCCCGCGACAACATCGCCCGCGAACTGGACGTTTCGACCGCGGAACTCGAAAGTCTCCTCGAACCCCTCGAAGACATCTACGCCATCGCCGACCACTGCCGGACGCTGGCGTACATGCTCGGCGACGGCATCGTCCCGAGCAACGTCAGCACGGGCTATCTCGCCCGGATGGTTCTGCGCCGGACCAAGCGCCTCTGCGACAACGTGGGCGTGGACGCCCCGCTTGACGAACTCGTGGACATGCAGGCCGAGCGCCTCGACTACGAGAACCGCGACACCATCCGCGACATCGTTCGCACCGAGGTCGAGAAGTACCGCGAGACGCTCGAACAGGGCGGTCGTCGGGTCGAACGCCTCGCCAAGGAGTACGCCGAGAAGGGCCAACCCATCCCGACCGACGAACTGGTCGAACTCTACGACTCCCACGGCATCCAACCCGATATGGTCGAGGAGATAGCCAGCGACTTCGGCACCGCGGTCAACGTGCCCGACGACTTCTACAGCGTCGTGGCCTCGCGCCACGACGGCGGCCAAGCCTTCGAGGACGAAGAAGACGAGGACGACCGACTCGCCGACCTGCCCAAGACCGAGCGCCAGTACTACGAGGACCAGTACGGCACCGACTTCGAGGCCGTCGTCCTCGACGTGTTCGAGCGAGAAGGCGAGGGCGAAGACGGCGAGACGATGTACGACGTGGTGCTGGACCAGACCATGTTCTACCCCGAGGGCGGCGGCCAACCCGCCGACCGCGGGACGCTCACCACCGACGACGCGAGCGTCAAAGTCAGCGACGTGCAAATCGAAAACGGCGTGGTCCTCCACCGGACCGACGCCGAGGTCGGCAAGGGTGACATCGTTCGCGGGAAAATCGACCGCGAGCGCCGTCGTCGCCTGATGCGCCACCACACCGCGACCCACCTCGTCGTCCACGCGGCCCGCGAGGTACTGGGCGAACACGTCCGGCAGGCGGGTGCCCAGAAGGGAATCGACAGTTCTCGCATCGACGTGCGCCACTACGAGCGCATCGACCGCGAGACCAAAGAGGAAATCGAGATGGTGGCCAACGAACTCGTGATGGAGAACACCACGGTTCAACAGGAGTGGCCCAACCGCCACGAGGCCGAGGAGGAGTACGGCTTCGACCTCTATCAGGGCGGCATTCCGGCCGGCCAGAACATCCGCCTCATCCACGTCTCCGAGGACGTGCAGGCCTGCGGCGGGACCCACGTTCGGCGGACCGGCGACGTGGGCACCATCAAGATTCTGAACACCGAGCGCGTCCAAGACGGCGTGGAGCGACTCACCTTCGCGGCCGGCGACGCCGCCATCGAGGCCACCCAGCGCACCGAAACCGCGCTCGCCGAGGCCGCGGACATCCTCGACGTGGCCACCGAGGAGGTCCCCGAGACCGCTCAGCGGTTCTTCGACGAGTGGAAGGACCGGGGCAAGCAAATCGAGGACCTCAAGGAACAACTCGCCGAGGCGCGGGCCTCCGGCGGCGGAGGCGGCGAGGAGGTCGAAGTCGGCGAGGCGACCGCAGTCGTCCAGCGCCTCGACGCCGACATGGACGAACTCCGGGCGACTGCCAACGCTCTCGTGGACGAGGGCAAAATCGCGGTCATCGGAAGCGGTGCAGACGGCGCGACGTTCGTGGTCGCAGTGCCCGACGGCGTGGGTGTCAACGCCGGCGAAGTCGTCGGCGAACTCGCCCAGAAGGTCGGCGGCGGCGGTGGCGGCCCGCCGGACTTCGCGCAGGGCGGCGGTCCCGACGCCGAGAAACTGGACGAGGCCCTCGACGAGGCCCCCGAAGTGCTGAAGCAGGTATTGAACGCCTGAAACGCCCGTAGAACCTCTTTTCACCCTCTTTTTGCTATTTTTCTATATATGGTGGCAGTAATTCCCACGTACTGAGTCCCACAACATACTCAAGTTACCAGCGTCCCTACACTCGGATGGAGTACAAACGTGACAACCGACCAGCCTTCGGCACCCGATTCTGTGGACGCGCTCTCGGACGACGACGACGACAATCCCCGTGTAGTCTCTGACGAGAGCGACGGTGACTACGAGTTAGAGCAGTTGCTAACCGACTTCTACGCCGACTGACCCCCGCTTCCCCCGCGCTCCTCGTTTTCGACGCTCCGGTTGCCGCCGCCTCGTCACTCGCCGAACAGCCACTGTTTCGCTCGCATCAGAATCGACCCGCGACGTCGAGTCAGTTTCCGGGTCAGGTCGGCGTTCTCACGCTTGAGGCGTTCGTTTTCGGCGGCAAGTCGCTGAACTCGTCGTTCGAGGTCCCGCGTGTCGGCGTCGGGTCGCTCGTCGCCCCCAGTTCCGCCGTCGGCCTCGGCGGTGTCTCCTCCGATGTGGCGGGGTTCGGTTCCGACTGCCTCGGTCCCGGTGTCGTCGGTTCCGTCGAGGGCGTTCCGGTCGCCGGTCCGGCCCGCGAGGACAGCGTTGACGACGCCGCCGAGAAGCAGAATCAGACCACTGAAGTAGAGCCAGATGAGCAGGAGGAAGGCGCTCCCGAGCGTGCCGTAGACGGCCTCGTACCGGCCGGCGTAGGCGACGTAGGCCTGAAACGCGCTCTCCAAGACGGTCCACCCGAGCGCGGCGACGACCACGCCGGGGACGACCTCTCGGAGCGTCACGTCCACGTCGGGGAAGACGTAGTAAATCGGCAGGAAGGCGACGGCGAGGCCGACGACGAGCAGGAGGGGATTCAGCACGGCCGGATACGGCAGGGTTGGGACCAGCGCGGACACCGCTCCGACAGCGAGGAACGCGAGGACCGCGACCCCGAGTCCGAAGAAGACGACCAGCGCGTTCTCGACCTTGCCGAGGAGCGTCTTCTCGCGCTGGGAGTCGTAAATCTTCGAGAACGCCACGTCGAGGCTTCGGAAAATCTTCGACATGCCCCACAGCAGGGTCACGGCCCCGACGAGCGACACGCCGGTCCTCGCGGAGGTCACGTCGAGCGATTCGACCAGCAGGTCCCGAGCGTAGGGGGTCAGAAACTGCTCGGTGACCGCGGCCAGTTCGGCGGTGAACGCCTCGTTGCCGACCGCAGAGAGGACCACGAGGAGGAACACGAGGAGCGGGAGCATCGAGACGAAGGCGTGGTACGCGATGCTCCCGGCCATGAACGTGATGTCCTCGGCTTGGACCTCCCGCCACGAGTTCCGCACGACTCGCTCCGCGTCGTCGCGCACCCCCATGCCTTGCTACAAGATGGCACACAACAAAACGTCTCTGCCTCGGCAGGCGGACGTACGACGGAGGCCCCGACTTACGGAAGTACGAGGAGAAAGCCCCGCGCTTCAGGGCGGGGATGAATCCGACAATCGGCTACACAATCTACCAACAATAGTACGACCTGATATTCCAACAGATATTTAGGAAATTGTGACTAATTATAAACGTAATGGTCACGGTGACTATCACCACGAAGTTCCACAATCCATCCCTCTCACGGCGGAAAGAGTGGCAACACGCCTCTCGTCTCTACCGGGACATCAAACAGTTCTGCATCGACGGATGGAAGAACGGCGACTTCGACAAATCCGTGACCACGGCCAGCATCAACAACGGACTCTACTCGGCCATTCAGAATCAAGCCATTCGAGAGGCGAAGTCCGACCACAACAAGGACGGAGAGGTTCGCTACCGAGAGAGTCAGCCGTTCGCCGTCAACAATCAGAACTGGGAGATTGACACGACCGAGAACGGAACGGTCGTCGTCGGCTTCCCATGCGTCTCCCAATGGTGGTACACCCCGATAGAAGTGTACGACGACATTGCTGACCCCGTAGACCGACTGGTCGAAGGGGACGCCAAGAAGACACGCCTACAAGTGTACCGCCGTGGCGACGACTGGTACTGTACGTTCAACATCAATTACGACGCCGACACGTCGGGCGAGACGCCCATTGGTGTCGATATTGGTGAACGGCACATCCTCGCTGTGACGGCCTACGGCGAAGATGAGTCACTGCTGGTGTCTGGTGGTGAGGCGAAGTACGTTCGGCGCAAATATCGTTCCCTACGCGATTCGCTTTCGGAAGCGGGTGCGCTTCGCGCACGGAACCGTGTGGGTGACAAAGAACAGCGTCGAATCAAGGACTTGAACCACAAACTCTCCCGTCGTCTCATCACGTTCGCGGAACAGTTCGAGAACCCCGTCATTCGGATAGAAGACCTCGAAGGTATCCGCGAGAACAGTTCGTGGTCGGGCGTCCACTCGTGGCATTTCCACCAACTCCAACAGTTCATCACGTACAAGGCCGAACGCGCTGGTATTCGCGTCGAGAAGGTTGACGCCTACCATACCAGCCAGCGATGTTCGGCGTGTGGTTCGATGGGGACCCGTGATGGCGACCACTTTTCGTGTTCGGAGTGCAACCGTGGACGCCACGCCGACCTGAACGCGTCGGAGAACATCGCACAACGGGAGGGAGAACCATGCACGGCCTAACACTTCGGGTGAGGCGAACCGTGCTACCTCGCTGGTTGAATAGCCAGCCGTCGTCATCGGGCTATGCCCGATTGCTCGTGGGACGTTGTCCCACGCTGTTGACGCTCGCTGTATGCGGGGAGGAAGGCCCCATTGACAGGGCTACACGCGCTGGAAAGCACACCGTTGGTCACAACTCGGTGGCGACTGTTGACGGCCCACGCGAAAGCGTACTTGAGGCCCGAGGAAACGCGCAACCTGAATATCCCCTTCGGGGAATCCTCGCCCTTTAGGGCGGGGAGGATGTCAACCGTCGAGTTGCTGGGCGATGTCGGCCAGATTGTCGTCGGGCGACTCGGTGGCCTCGTAGAAGGCCCGCTCGCCGGGTTCGCGCAGGCCGTACTTGAATCCGGCCTCGATGACGTCCACGAGGACCGACTGGCCGAACTCGACGCCGGTGTTGTCGGCCCAGTCGCCGAGTCGGTTGTCGCCGCTTTCGGGGTCGCGGGCCACGCTCGGCGAGTCGTAGAGGCCCCGAATCTCTCTGCCGTCGGCGGTCAGAGGCGTCTCGATGTGGGCGCGGTACTCGGTGTCGTCGGCGACAACCCGGACGAGTTCGCCGTCGGGAAACTGGTCTGCGTCGTCGTCGGGAATCTCTATCTTCGGGCGGTCGAGTCCGCCGCTCTGGGCGAGGGTCGCCCGGACTGTCGTCAGCGAGGAGTGGTCGCTCGGGATACGGTCGGCCATAGCGGATGCTATCGGGCCTAAGAGGGTGAGAGAGAAAACGCCTGCGGTCGAAATCTACTCGTCGTCGCCGTCGCCGTCGCCGAGGAGGTCCTCTACGGACCCCTCGCCGGCCTCGGTGATTTTGACGTTAAGCTGAGCAACAGCGTCGCTGACCTCGCCGCCGCGGACGGTCACGCGCTTTCGCTCGCCGTCGCGGGACGGTTCGTAGCCGACGCCGCCGTCGAGGAGGACTTCTTTGAGGTTCGGTCCGGACACGTCGCCGCGCATCGGGCGACCCGCGAAGTCGGAACCGCCGGTAATCTCGACCGTGTAGCCGTCGAGACCGAGCGCATCGCCGTCTACTTCCTCGCCGATGGATTTGCCGAGGAATCGGTTCGCGTCCTGTCCGTCCACGTCGCGCTGGTAAGTCGCCCCGGAGTCGGGGTCCGCGACGACGACCTGAAAGTCTGCCATACGGAAGAAAAAGAGGACGCTCCCTAAAAATACGTCGAAGTGCCCCGGCACCCCAGCGGTTCCGGAAGACTCCTCGTCACAACTCGCACCCGAGGCCGACGCCGGAGACGCCCGACGCGGTGACGCTCAGCGAGAGGTCGGCGACGTGGCCGTCGCACCTGACGAACCCCCACGCTGTGAGGACCTCCTCGCCCTTCCGCCGGACGGTGAAGACCGCGTTTCCGGTCGCCGGCACGTCCTCGTCCGTCACGGAGAAGTTGGCCGTCCCCTCGAAGAAGACGCCCCCGACCGTCTCGTTTCGCGGTTCGACGCGGGTCGCGCCCGATTCGGGGCCGAACGTGACCGCGCCCTGCCCCGGCGGCACCGAGACGGTCCGGTTCGTCCCGTTGGCGTAGGTCACGGCGACGGCCTCGTTGGGGTCGGCGACGAGGCGCGCGGTCACCACGTAGGTCGCCGACGAGTCGCCCGTCATCTCGACCGTGAACGTCTGGCTCCCGGTGGGTATCGGCGTCGTCTCGGTCTCGTCGGTCGAAACGGTCGCACACCCGGCCAGAACGGCCAGCGCGACGAGCGCGAGCGGGAGGGCTAATCGTGTCACCTTCATGGACGATGGTTCGACCCGAAGCGACTTAGTTCGGTCTGCGGCCCGCTTCGGCCGCGCCGGACCGATAGCGGGAGACGTAGCCCTCCGTCGTCGCAGACCCGACCCTCGAACAACTATACATTTCTTTAAACTCTATATATGGTTCTGTTACAATTGTATCGATTTCTCTTACCGGGTTGCGACGTGCAGAATCTACTACACTCCGGTCCGATTCTGCTGTTCAGCCCGGTCGTCACGACGGGGGTCGCTCGGCTCCGGCCGTTCAATTTAGCGTGGAAACTTTTCCCTGTCCGTGCCGTACCTGACCTATGCGAACTCGAACCAAGGCACTGCTGGCCGGCGCTGGCGGCCTCCTCACAGCGTGGGTCGGGTGGGGTGCCTACGTTGACCGCTCGACTGAGGAGGTCCCCTCCGAAACCGTCGCCGAGTTCGACGGCGTGGAACTCCGGCGCTACCCGAGACTCGTCCTCGCCGAGACCACCGCCGAGGACGAAGCCACCGCGTTCAACCGACTGTTCCGGTACATCTCGGGCGAGAACGAATCGGGCGACGAGGTGGCGATGACCGCCCCAGTGGCGAGCAAGGGCGCGAAACTCCCGATGACCGCGCCGGTCCGAACCCGGCGAAGCGAGACCGTCGAATCCGAGGGCGAGGAGATTTCGATGACGACGCCGGTCCGCACCGAGTCCGGTTCGGGCGAGGTCACGATGGCGTTCTACCTTCCGGCCGACTACGGGCCGGGCGATGCGCCGATTCCGACCGACACCGCGGTCCGACTCGCGGTCGAACCGGCCCGGACGCTCGCCGTCGAGTCCTTCTCGTGGTACGCCACCGAGGACCGGGTTCGCCGGCATCGAGACGCGCTCTTCGACGCCCTCGACGCGCGCGGTATCGAACCCCGGACCCGACCGACGCTCCTCCAGTACGACGACCCGTGGACGCCGCCGTTCATGCGCCGGAACGAGGTCGCGGTCGAGGTGGACCACGAGGCCGTCGAGAAAACGTAGCCGAAACCGAACTCCGAACGCCCGACGCTACTTCCCGACGAGGGCCTCGCCGATGTCGCCGTACTCGACGACTTCACCGCCGTACTCGTCGGCGAAGGAGGCGGCGTCCTCGTCGTTCGAGAAGGGTACGAAGTCCGGACCCATCGCCCCTTCGACCTCACTGTCCACGACGTAGTTGAGGTCCTCGGCGCGGGCGAACGACTCGGGGTCCGTGAACGACGAGATGGTCGTCGCACTGCCTTGTGTCGAAACGTCGTACTCGACCGACGAGTAGTCGGTGACGTAGGCGGCGTCGATGTTCCAGCCCATCTGCTCGTGTTCGAGTTTGTACGGGAAGAAACACCGCTTCAGCGAGTCGAAGCGCGCCGGGTTGTCGTGGCCCTCCGGACTGTTGTCCCCGTAGAAAATCTGGCCGTTCGGGCCGGGATGCTTCCCGATGACCATCCCGCAGACGTCGCAGGCGAGGTCTCCGGCGAGCGGAACTGCCGCCGGTGCTTGGCCACCGTCACCAGTCAGACCGCCGAGACACCCCGCGAGCGAGGCCGTGACGCCGAGTGCGCTGGCCCGGAGGACGCTCCGGCGTCGTTGGTCGGTGCCATCGGTGTGGGTCCCGTCTTCGCCGTGGCTATCTCCGCAGTCGTGGCCGTGGTCGAGCGTGTGGTGGCGGCGAGGTCCGCCTCCGTCCCGAGAGTCCATGCGCGTAGGTTTGAACCAGCGGCACAATACGCCTTGCGTGTTTCTCGGAAACCGATAATCGAGAGAAGGGGGTAAAAGTGAGCGGTGTCTATACGCTCCCGAGACGCGTTCCCCTGCGGACCGTCGCCCAGTTCCGAGATGAACCCGAAACACGTCCTCGCCGTCCTGTTCGCCTTCCTGCTGGTGAGTAGCGCCTCGTTCGCCGTTGACGTGGGCGCACAGCGCCCCGACCCCGTTCCGTTCTCCGACACCATCGACATGGGGATGACGGCGGCCGCGACCGTTCAGGCACACGAGCGGGACATCGAAATCCCGCGCGCAGAAGTGTTCTACTCTCAATATCGATACGTCGTCGGCTACCACGGCGTCACCTCGCTGGTGGACGAACTCGGCCGCGAGGGCCACACCCGCCAGTTCGGCGTCCCGCTCACGATTTACGTCAGCGACTACGCCGAGGCCAAACTGCGGGTCGGCGACGACGGACTCCTCCGGCGACCCGACAACCCTTCGACCTATGTCGGGTGGGTGCCTGCCGACGAGGCGTACTTCGTCGTCGGGAGTCGCGCCCGAACGCCCGCAGGGGAAACAATTGTACCATACTCCTCGAAGGCGTCTGCCGAGGAGTTCGCCGACCAGTACGGCGGCGAAATCCGGCGCTGGGACGAGATTCGCTCGCTGTCGTTCGGCACCGGGGCCGCGACCCGAGAGGCCTTCCAGCAGGAGGTCCGCAATCGCCACTCGTGGGCCGACCGCCGGGTCGCTGACACCGAGTCGCTCCTCGACCGGCCGGTCTCTGTCGTGGTCGGCGATGACGCCCCGACGCTCTCGACAGCGGTCGAAACTGCCCCGCCAAATACGACCGTCCGCGTCCCGCCGGGGACCTACGACGCGAACGTCACCATCGACAAGCCCCTGACGCTCCGCGGTGCGGGCGACGCGACGCTCCTCCGGGGGAACGGAAACGGAACTGTCGTGACCGCAATCTCCTCGCGCGTGGCAGTCGCCGACCTCCGGATTTCGGGCGTCGGCACCACCCTCTCGGCCGAAAACCTCTCGACGAATCGCTCGGACCAGTGGGACTACCGCGTCCAACTCGGCTACGGGTACGGGGACGCGGGCATCACCCTCGACTCGGCGAACGAGTCGCTGGTCCGAAACGTGACGGTGGACACCCCGGCGAACGGTGTCGTCGTGCGCTGGAGCCAGCACACCGTCGTAGACGACGTGCGAGTCAACGGGAGCGACGACTGGCAGGAGGGCTTCATGGGCGTGATGGTGATGCGCTCGGAACTCGTCGTCCAGAACTCGACGTTCGTCGGCGGGCGAGACGGGGTTTACACCCACCTCGCGGACGGCATCGTGATTCGGAACAACCGGATGGTCGGCGAGGGCGGGATGCGATTCGGCGTCCACGAGATGTACACATCCGACGCGCTGGTGGCGAACAACACCGCCTCGGGGGCGAGCATGGGCGTGGTCGTGATGACGCGACCCGAGGGCAACCTCATCGTCGGCAACGAGGTCCGAGACAGTTACTCGGGCGTCAACGTCGGCGGGCGGGCGTCCTACGTCGCCGATAACGTGGTCGTGAACAACCACTACGGCATCGAAGCGCCCTCGAAAACCTCCATCTACGAGCGCAACGTCGTCGTCGACAACGACGTTGGGTTCCGGGCGTCGTCGCTCATCCCGACCAACCTAGTCACCGAGAACGACTTCGTTGACAACGACGAGTACGTCTCCTCGATGCTCGGTCCGCTCCGGGTCTGGACCGCCGACGGCCGGGGGAACTACTGGTCGGGCGCGCCCGGCGGCGACACCGACGGCGACGGCGTGCTGGAGCGGTCCTTCCACCCGACCGGCCCGGTCGATAGCCGGGTAGACGAGGTGTCCGGCGCGAAGACGCTGGCGGACTCGCCCGCGCTGTCCGCGCTCCGGGCGCTTCAGGGCGTCGTCCCCGGCCTCCGACCCAACGGGGTCGTGGACGAGGCACCGCTGGCTGACCCGGTTCGGCCGGAAATCGTGGCCGAGGAGACCGGCGCGGCAAACGCGACTGGCGCGAATCAGACGGGAGGAACGCAATGACAGACCCCACTCAGTCCGACGGCGAACGGGAGGTAGCGGAGGGAGGCAACCAGACGCAGGTCCTCGAAGTCGCGGACCTCGGCCACTCGTTCGGCGACGTGGACGTGTTCGCTGACCTCTCGTTTTCGGTCGCTGAGGGGAGCGTCACCGCGCTGGTCGGGCCGAACGGGTCGGGCAAGACCACGCTCCTGCGGGCGGTCCTCGGTCTGCTCGCCCCCGACGAGGGCCGGGTGGCGATTAACCGGTCGCCCGACAGCGGGCGTCGAATCGGCTATCTGCCACAGAGTCCCGCCTTTCGACCGACGTTCACCGTCGAGGAGACCCTTCAGTTCTACGCCGACCTGCTGGACAAGGAGGTGAACGTCTCGGCCGTCCTCGACCGTGTTGGCCTGTCGTCGGTGCCCGACCGCCGGGTGGACGCCCTCTCGGGCGGGATGACCAGACTCCTCGGAGTCGGACAGGCGATACTGGGCGACCCCGGACTGGTCGTGCTGGACGAACCCACCGGCGACCTAGACCCCCGGATGACCGAGTACGTCTTCGACGTGGTGGCTGACCTCGCGGACGACGGGATGGCGATTCTGCTGGCGACCCACAACCTGACCGGCGCGGGGAAGGCCGACGACGTGTTGCTCCTCGACCACGGCGACGTGGTGATGTCCGGGTCGCCAGCGGACTTCGTGGCCCGGACCGAGACCGACGACTTCCGCGGGGCCTTCCTCGAACTCACGGGCGGCGAGGAGGGCGCGGTCAGCGTCGGGAGCGCGAAGCGCACGGAAGAAGCGGATGCCGAGGACGCGGCCGACTCGACCGCACCCTCGGCGAGCGTTCGGTCCACCGGAGGTGACGACGAGTGAATCGTCGGTCGCTCGACCGGGCGTTCGCGGTCGTCGGTCGGGAACTGAGTACCGTCGTCCGGACGCGGGCCTTCCTCGCGCTGGCCGGCGGGTTCGCGCTCGTCGTGGCGGTGCTGGCGTGGACCGCGGACCCAATCGGCTACGTTCCCCTCGTCCTCGACCTGCTCACGCCGGTCGAGGTGCTGGTGCCCGCGCTGGCGCTGGCCTTCGGCTACCGGTCGGTCCTCGGCGACGAGGAGCGGGGCGAACTCGACGTGATTCGGACCTACCCCGTCTCGCGGGCGACGTTCGTCCTCGGGGTGTATCTGGGGCGCGCGGCCGCCCTGCTGGTCGCGGTGGTCGCGCCCCTGTTGGCGGTGGCGCTCCTCGTGCCCGCGTTCGGCGGCGTCGGGACGCAGGTCATCGCCTCCCACGCCGCGACCGACTCGCCGCTGGTCTACCTGCGGTTCGTCGCGCTCACCTCGCTGTTCGCGCTGGTTCTGATGGCGGCCGCGCTGGCGGTGTCCACCACTGCCGGAACGACGCGCTCGGGTCTCGTCGTGGCCATTGCCCTCGGCGTCGCGCTGGTGGTCGGGTTCGACGCGAGCATCGTCGCGGGCCTCGCGGGCGGGGTCGTTCCCGAGGGCGGACTTGATGTCGTCCTCGCGCTGAGTCCGAACAGCGCCTTCCGCGGCCTCGTGCTGGAGATAGTTGTCGGCGGCGTCGCGTCGGGCGCACCCGCGGCGTCTCCCACAGCGAGCGTCCTCGGTTTGCTGGCGTGGTTGGTCGGCGCGCTCGCGGTGGCGGTCGTGACGGTCTGGTCTGGGACGCGGCGGTAGTCGAGGCTCGGAAACGGGGTTCTTCCTACGAGAAGTCGCCGAGACTGGCGTTGATGCGGTACGAATCGTCCTCACTGCCGCCCTCTCCGGGTTCGACCTTCCGGACCCACGCGGTGTAACTCTCGGGCAGGTCGTCCAACTCGACGCGAATCTTGAGGACCGTCGATTCGCGGGCCTTGACAGCCATCGCCTCGCGCTGGCTTCGCTCGAACGACCCGTCTCCGGCCTTGACCTCGCACCAGTACTCGGTCAGGACCGGCCGGTTCGGGCCGAGGCGGACGACTGCTCGACAGTCGGGTTCCCACCGCTTGCTCGTGCCGACGGTGACGGGTTCGGGGTCACGGTCGAGTTCGACGCGCACGTCGTCGGCCTCGCGGTCGGCGAGGTCGGCGTCCACCCGCGCGAAGTGGGTCAGCAAGGGCGGGTTGACCTCGGGCGAGCAGACCACCGCCTCGCCGAGCGCGCCGTACTGGTTGGCCTCGGTGTCGAAGGTCAGTCCCTCGGTCGGCGACCCCTCGGGGTCCCACCGCTTTCGCTCGGGCCACGCCACGAGATAGCCATCGACCTCCTCGGGGTCCTGCGGTGCGGCCCGCTGGACTTTCACCGTCTCGCTGTCGGCCGAGAGGTCTCTGGCGCGACGGTGGGCCTCGGCCTTCGAGTCGAATTCGAGTCGGTCGCCCTCCTCGCGCACGAGTTGTCTGACTGGTCTGTTGGCCTCTCTCGCGCTGTCCTTGACGGCGACGAGAAACGGGTCGGAACCGGGATTCATTGTCGGTGTCTGGTCGGGGAGGGCATTTGAATCTGAAGATGGCGGTGCGGCGAGAACTGGATTTCTGAATCGGGTACGGAGGCTTTTCAACCTGCACTTGATGTCAAATCGTAGCATAATACTGGATAGAAGGCATCATATGTCAAAAATATCTACTTTTTCAATATATTTATTATTATGCGGTCGATTTAGCATTATATGGCTAACTACGACGAAAATGCAGAGATAGCTGGCAAGTACAGTCTCGCATTCATCCAAGCGGCAGGGGAAGTATCGTCCGTGTTCGAGAAGAAGACTCGTGAGATGTTCGAGAAAGCCCTCGGTGGAGAAGTGAAGCCCGAAGAAATGTACGAATTCGGCAACGTTGTCGAGGGGTACTTGAAAATTCAAGAAGAAGTCGGCGATAATACGATGAAACGGGGTGGCGAGGCGTCGGCGAAAACGGTCCCGATTCCGGACGACACGGACCTCGGCGAGGCGTTCGACGTACTCTTGGAGGAACACAACAGACAGTTCCAAAACTCGGATAGGGAGTATCCCGGCGGCAGGTATCTGCATGATATCGACGGACGAACTGGGCGTCTCGGAGTCGACGAAGCGTACCCGCTTCCGAAGTCGTTCGTACAGGGTGTGTATAAGGGCCTCATTGAGGAGTACGGACCGAGCGATGCCATGCCTGCGTTCGAAGAGGCGGAACCAGAAGGTGACGAACGCTTCGCGTGGGACGTAACTTGGTAGAGTTCCGGTAATCGAGTCAGCGCTCAACGCTTAGGGGGCGTGTACGGGTTTCCGGACAAATATCGAAATCACGACAAATTCTACTCCCATACCGCGTTGGAGTCGAACCGATTCTTCTCGAGCGAGGATACTTATTTGCTAGTGCACTGCCCTCAACGAGCGAACCTTCGGGTTGCAGGGAAGGCGGTGGGTACGGTTCGTGGGCCAGTCCACGATGGCCCCGAATCGGGATAGCGTGTTTGCGTATCGTTCCGCCCTTCATTTGTCGACTGCGTCCTCGAAGGTTGGACAGTCACCGATTGTCTGCTATCCCTCCATCTGGTAAAGGCTGAAAATAAGTGTCGGCTGTATTCCCGCCTGAGTGCGCCACTCGGCCTTTGGCCTCTATTGTTCCGTGAGAACAAGGACGTGGCCACGCAGAAGTTAAATTACTGACTTAAGTATGTGGAGAATCCTCTACTGGTCGAAACAGTTAGCTCTCGCCTGAAGAGCCATCTCGCCCGCAACTTTTCAATAGCGCCGAGTTCTTCGACAGAGCCGTTTTTCGCTTCTGAGTCTCACTAGCGGTAGCCTTCGGTCGCAAAGTGGCTCTGCATCAGCCACTCCATCATCGCAACCATCTTGTCGCTGTCGAGCGAGGTCATTCCGAAATCGCGCTCGTAGAGTTCGTCACGACGGCGCTTCCAGTCGGCGATGAACTGCTCGACGATGCCCGACGATTTGATACGGGTGATTACCTCCTCGGGGTCCAGTTCGCCCTCTTCGAGGCGCACGAGGTCGGTTTCGTCGATGACTCCCTGATTGATGGCCTCGACGAAAATACCGGCGCTGTAGTCGTGTTCGTAGACCTCTCGCTCCCACGTGATGATCCAGTTCCCGAGTCGCCACATCGGCTGGAGGTTGTACACGACTCGCCGGAACTCTCGGAAATCGCTCCTCTCGAACGAGGGTGAGAACATCAGGTCGATACCCCAGAACAGGTACAGGCCGATGGCCTGCGTGTCGTAGTGCCACGTCTCTTCGGGGTTCATGAGCGCACGGGAGTTGGACGACTGCTGGGCGTATTCCATCGCTTGGACGTTGTGCCGGAGGTTGAACATGAACGTCTCTCGGAACTCCTCGAAACGAGGAGACGAGCGGAGACGGTCCATGAGTGCGGTCCAGACCCGCTTGATACTTCGAGCGTAGTTGGAGTTGATGTCGTCCCGCTCCCAGTCGGGTTCGACTTCGGGATAGGCAGTCTTGGCCAGTTCCCAGAAGGTCGTCTTGTCGTCGAGTTGCTCGCCGACGTCGTCGATTAGTGTAATGTAGATGCTAATGAGCGTCTTGGCCTCGTATGCCGTCTGCTCGTACTCGTCTCCGACACACTCTAGCGTCATCGGTTCGCCGAAAATGTATCGAAGCCACTTCCACGTAAACAGTTCTCGGTCGCCGAGGACGCCGTCGTCTTGAACGATTTCCTTGATGTCAGACGAAAGTTTCGTCGCTTCGACGTCGTTGAGTATCTGCTTCCGCACTCGCTTGTCGAACGGGATATCTAAGTCTCCGACAGTCGCGGTGTCGTCCACTGCAGACATTGTCGGGACAGTTACCTTTTCCCCGGTCTGCTGGCCACCGGTTTCGGGTACAGTCGTGAGCGTTTTGTCGCTTTGCATCCGTTCGATTTCGCCTGCGAACTTGTTTGCCATATCAGTCCGTATATATCTATTACTAATAAAGATTTTGCTAAATTAAAGATTACCTCGGTAGAAAATGGGATTATGATGCTATTTCGCCGCTTCGGGCTAAGTTACTTAGGTTGATGTATAAAAGTACTACCTTGCAAGAAAAGATTCGGTCCGACAGACCCTCAGAGGGTAATATACGGTACTTCGGTCGAAAAGAGCGGGATTTTCTCGCGCGCGCTCCGGCGCGCCGTCGAACCGCCTCCCAACCGAGGCCGCGCGACCGGCGATTCGTTCCGCTGACCGGCGGATAAATATAACAAAAATTATACTTATGCGGCATTCGTCTGGGCCGTACTCGTCACGAACTCGACTCGACAAATCCGGGCCGAAACGTCGGGGAAATATTCCGGTTGCTTAAAGCAATTATCTGTTATGTCCGTGGTTGGCGTGCCGAGGAGAGTAACGACTATCTCTCATGCGTGCGCGGGCAACGCGCGCGCCCGAGAAAAATCGAAAAGCAGTCGCCAGCGGCGACTACTCCCGAAAAGGCCGTTTAGAAGGGGTACTCCCGCGGTTCGTTCTGGACCGAAATCCACTTGGTCTGGGTGAACTCGTGGAAGATTTCGTCGCCGTCGTAGCGGCCGATGCCCGAGGCCTTCATGCCGCCGAACGGGATGGCTGGCTCCTCGTTGATGGGTTGGTCGTTGACGTGGACCATACCGGCGTCGATGCGGTCCGCGAGGTCGCGTCCTCGGTCGAGGTCGGTGGTGTGGACCGCTCCGGCGAGACCGTACTCGGTGTCGTTGGCGAGTTCGACCGCTTCGTCCTCGTCCGAGAAGGGGATGACCGGCGCGATGGGGCCGAAGTGTTCGTTGCAGGCCGCGGGCATGTCGTTTTCCGCGTCCGAGAGGACGGTCGGTTCCACGAACAGGCCGTCGGCCTCGCCGCCGGTTTCGAGGGTCGCGCCCGCCTCGACGGTCTCCTCGATGTAGTCGATGAGGTCGTCGCGCTGGCCCTCGTCGATGACCGGCCCGATGACGTTCTCGCGCTCTCGCGGGTCGCCGATGGGGAGCGATTCGGCGCGCTCGGCGAGTTTCTCGACGTACTCGTCGTAGACGGATTCGTGAACGAGGTGGCGGTTGATGGAGATGCAAATCTGGCCCTGATGGAGGAACGACCCGAACACCGCGCTATCGACCGCGGCGTCCACGTCGGCGTCCTCGGTGACGACGTAGGGGTTGTTGCCGCCGAGTTCCATCGCGGGGAGCGCCAGCGTCTCGCCCGCCAGCGAGGCCACGCGCTTGCCGACCTCGGTCGAACCGGTGAACGCCATCACGTCGAGTTCCGGGTGGGAGGCCATCCGGTCGCCGATGTCCGACCCCTTGCCGGTCACGACGTTCAGCACGCCGTCGGGCAGGCCGGCCTCCTCGAAGATGCGCGCGATGAGGAGACCCCCAACCACGGGCGTCGAGGACGCGGGCTTCAGCACGACGCTGTTGCCCGTCGCCAGCGCCGGGACGACTGCCCGGAGCGAGAGGTTGAACGGGAAGTTCCACGGCGAGATGACGCCGACGACGCCCTCGGGGACGCGCTCGACTTCGTTCTCCTTGCCGGGAATCATCGAGTCGTGTTCTTCGGTGCCCATCTTCTCGCCGAACCCGGTGGCGTGGTGGGCCATCCCCTTGGCGGTCTGCCACTCGGCGAACGCCTTGGCGTTGGCACTGCCGGATTCGACCGCCAGCGATTCGAGAATCTCGTCGCGCTTCTCGTCCAGAATCCCGATGGCGTTCTCGATGACCTCGTTGCGCTCGTCGGCCGACTTGTCCGCCCAGTCGTCTTGGGCCTCGGCCGCAGACTCGTAGGCGAGGTCTACGTCCTCCTCGGTCCCCGCAGGTACCTCGGTGAGTTGCTCGCGGGTGGCCGGGTTCTCGACTGCGATGGTGTCTCGGTCCTCGTCCTCGACCCACTCGCCGTCCAGATACAGTGCGTTCCAACTGTCGTCGGTGGTGAAGCCTCGTTCCGTCACGACTCTGGCTTGGTGTTGGAGAGGCAAAAACCCAACCGAGTGCCGCCGGTCGGACTCACCTCCACCACCAACGAGTGCCGGCGGGGTTCGTACACCGCCCAATTTGATTACTCGAACACACTCGGCCAGTGAACGAAAGTTTATAACACGTCGGGGGAAAACTCCCCTTAAATGAGTGACGGCGGCTCCAGAAACGAACGCGGGACCGATTCGCCCGGCGAAGACATCGTCGCCTTCCAGTCTCGACTCCGGCGACTCAAGCGCGAGGGCTGTAACCTGCTTGTCGTCGGCGACGTTCCCCGCGAACTGTTCACCCGCGCGAGCGAGAGCATGGTCGGCGACGCCGACGCCCGCCGATGGCGCGTGTTCGGCCTCACCGACGCGACTCCCGAGAGCGTCCGCGACAGGATTCCACCGGACGACGTTGCTCCTCGTCCCCGGTCGGAGACGACCAAACTCGTCTCCCACTCGGTCGGGTCCCAGCGCACCGCCGATACTGCCCCGACCGCGGCGACTGCTGATACTGTCTTCACCCCCGGAACCGGGACGAACGACGCTCGTCACGAGACGACGCCGACTCCTCCCGCGGTGGACGTGAGCGACGGCGACCTCACCGCATTCCGCCGGGAACTCGTCTCGGCCGTCGAGGAGTTCGGCGCTCGAAGCCACCGGCCCGCCGAGGT